>CAISHO010000099.1 GCA_903885165.1 uncultured Nitrosomonadales bacterium
CCGCCTAAAACCATATGATTCTGTCCGTTAACGATGGACAAGTGCAGCCCATGACGATGAGCCACCTCCTCCACCTGTCCTCGGTTCAACCCAATAATAGCCAGGAGGCCGGCGGGTTCCGGAAAGGCTGCGTCCATCAATCGGGCACGCTCGGCACAGAGCGCCACACCAGCCTTAGCCGGGAAGGCCCCCGCCACACAGCAGGCAGTCATTTCGCCCAGCGAATAGCCCGCGACGCAGATGGGCTTGGGGATTTGCAATTGGCGCCACAGCATCATCTGATAGCCGAAGATCAGGGGCTGGGCAAGTCGATTGCATGACAATGCTGCTCCCCCTCCCTGCCACAGTTCAGGCACGGCTAGCGCCAGCGCCGCCGCTAGCTCCGGGTCTGCCTCGGCCTTGAGTCGCTCCAGGTGTTCGGGCTGCTGTCCGCCCTGTCCGCTGAAAAGAATGGCAATACGCATATTTTCTACCGGGTGAGTTCGTGCAGAAAAAGTGTTACGCCCAAGAGGTCGGCGCTGCCGCCGGGGCTGAGCCGCCGCGCGACAAATTCGGCGTGTATTGCCTGGGCATGGTCGCGCCAACCCCGGGCCAGGACACCACCGCTATCGAGAAAATCCTGCGCCGCCGACCGGGCATAATGCAGGCCGGCTGACCCGCCGCGCCAAAGCAGGTTGGTGTCATCAAGCACGGCGATAAGGGCGAACAAGGCTTGGGTAGCCGCCAACTCTTCCGAACCGGAGTCCGCCAACGCCGCCCGGTAGGCCGGTAATCCGATCTCCCGCGCGGCGGGAAAACCATCGGCCGCTTCCCTGCGGGCACCGCCACTGCCGTAGCGCCGTGCTACCAAGAGACCGTGGCTGACGGGTAACGCCTCTACACCGCTCGACAGAATGGCAGCCCCCCACTGACTTTTGATCAGTTTACAGGCCGCATCGGCAGTGACCGCTATGCTTCGCGCATGGAGCAGGCCGGCGGCGGCGCATAACAGTCCCAGGTTGAAAATCGCGCCCCGGTGGGTGTTTACACCCCGGGTAGCTGCCAGCATGCGCCCCTCAGCCATGATGCCCAGATCACGCAGTGACTCAAACCCGGGGGCTCCGGCACCGCAGGCGGTGATGGCCGGAAAATAGGTGCGCAGAGAAAATAGACTACGCATAAAAGTCGCCATATTCATATCTTCATGGCTGCCACAATCTAGCGGGCTTACCAGTCCGGGCTTGGGCGCCAGGGCCACTTCCCGGTAGAGGCTGCGGACGGCCAACCGCCCTACAAAGCTGGCATGGGGAGCGATGACAGAATGAAGTAACCGGACAGATGATAGGCAGTCACTGGCTTCAGGCATGAACCGACTCCGGGATGAGGGTTTCGAGGAGGGCCGACAGCGGCTTTAGGCTCACATCCACGGTTCCCTTGATCAGCAGGGTAGCCTCAGGCTTGTGGCGGCAGCCGGCCAGTTCGCGCCAGGACACGGCGTCGCCGCCGGGAAAGCGCAATTCGCCATCCAACCGAACTTTGAGCGCTGCTGCGGCCGTGGTCAGCACGTCAAGGCAATGATCCAGTTGCCCAAGGCTACGGACATCGCAGATCAGGTCGATGTCGGATTCGGCATGGCGATAGATTTCCCCCGTCAAAGCCTCCCAAGCCAGGGAACCGAATACCCCCAAACTCGCTCCGCTGGAGAGGATTGCAGCCTCCAGACTCGCCAGCACGCTGCCTGCGCCAGCTTCCAGCAGTGCCAGGCATTTGCCCACTTCCAGCGGGGGACTAATCAAGAACACGTCCTCCCGCTTGAAGACGCAGGCCAAGCGTTGCCGCCCCAGAAGGGTCGGTAGGGTCAAGGCCAGTTGCAGTTCGGCTGTCTGATGACTCTGCCGGCTCACCACCAGTGGCAGCCCCTGACCGATCCATGCGGATACACTAACCACCAATTCAGGGGCGGCCTCGCCACACAGGAAACGAAAGGGGCTTCCCGGACGGAGATAGGCTAGGTCATGGCGGCGCATCTAATTAGTCCGCGGCGAGAACCGCAGCAGTCACGTCTGCCGCCAGGTACCGCCCGCCGCGCGCCAAACCGACAGTCATGCGCTGATCCGCCAATCCGGCACCTTTTGCCAGTTCCACCAGGGCTGTTTCCAGCAACTGCGCACTGGGCGCTTCCCAAATGGCTTCAATGGCGCCCATTCGACGGTAACTCTCCGCGCCCGGTGCGAAGATGGGAGAATTGCTCGCCAGTTCCATCAACCGTTCATGGGCTATCTTGGTGACGCGGGCCATTGCTTTTAAATCCATCACCCGCACTTGGGCATCCGCCAGCGCGTAGGTGCGATCCACCATCAGTCCGAAGGACAGGAAACCACCGCTGACAGCCTGTTCGTTCACCAGACTGACGCTGGCATGGCCCTGGCGGCGTGCCAAATCCACGCACTGAGCCAAGTGAGCCAGACTGCCGTTCAGGCACAGCAATTCCTGTTGCCGGGAGAGGGCCTGACCGCTGGTATCCACGAGAAATACCAGTGGGCGGCCCGGAGCGCTTTCGATGGTCTGCAGGATGCAATCCGCCAGTCGCAGTGCGATATCGTGGCTGATAGCGGCGCCGTCCATGGTGCCGAGCACCGTTACCGGGCCGGCCGCCGTGGTGGCTGTGCCTGTGAGGGTTTGATCTGTCACCGTGACCGTATGGCCAGCGGGAAAGAGCGCATCGAGAAGGTTATTGAGTTTCATGCCGGCAATCCTTTCTTGAGAGCGACCAGACTGTCCCGGTCGAGGAGCGGAACCTGTTGCGGTTGGGCCACACCCAGATCAGCCCAAACTTCCAGTCCATCCCGATAGGCGCCGAAGCGAACCATGCGGTCGCTCAGGTGCTGCTGGACGGCGCGTAGGGTGAACAAAGACGGCTCAGGCTCCCCGTGGGTATCCAGGTATTCCAAGGCACCCAGGCGGAAAGCAGCACTGTCATCCTCAACCAGTTCGGCGCAGTCCCCCATGAGATAACGGTGCTTGCCGCCAGTGACGCGCCACACCAGTGCCCTATCCTTGGAGTCGAATTCCTCCACCCCCATCACCGTCTCGATCACCTCCGGGCCGGACAGGGCCAAGCGGCCTTCTTCTGAAATTAAAATGGCCGAGCACAGCTTCGCCACGATACCCATACCACCGAAGGCGCCGCAACTACCCCCCACTAGAGCCAGCACTGGCACGCCTGCGGCACGAACGGTTAGCACGGCGCGCATGATTTCCGAAATAGCAATGAGTCCCGCATTGGCCTCGTGCAGGCGCACACCACCGGAATCAACTAGCAACAGCACGGCGTCCGGCCTTTCTGCCACGGCACGCCGCAGCAGGCCGACGATTTTGGCACCGTGTATCTCTCCCACCGAGCCGCCCATGAAACGGCCTTCCTGCGCGGCGACCAGCACGCGCCGGCCACCTAAGCTGGCTGCGCCGATGATCACGCCGTCATCAAAGGCGCCGGGCAGATCCAGTGCCGCCAGGTGTGGGCTGACTTCCACCGTCTCCGGCGCCAGAAATTCGCGGAAGCTGCCTGCATCCAGAATCTGTTGCAGGCGCTGGCGGGCGGTCGCTTCGAAGTAACTGTGGCCCGGCGTGAAACCGTTGGTGGCGTTCATTGTGCAACTCCCAGATATTCTGTGAGGGCTTGGCCTAGGCGCAGGCTGACCACCGCCGGCGTCGCCCCCATGTCATTGATGAAGATGCGAGTGCCGCCAGCCGGGTTGTGCTCGGCGAAATCCGTCAGGACAGCCTGCCAGATCTCACCGAAACCACGGGCGGAGGTCTTGATGCTCACTTCACAGACGTCGGCGTCGCTGCCAGTGCGTACCAGGATTTCCAGGTTACCGGAGCCCACTACGCCGCACAGCGCCGTGATCGGGCTAATTTTTCCGGGCTGAGACGGGAATTTGAATTCAAGTTTTTCCATGAGGTTCACCAATTACGAAAACGGCCGGGCGGTGCATACAGACCACCGGAGCAACGCACCAGATCCTTGATGGAACGGGCGGCTAAAAGATCGCGGGTCGCCAGACGCGGGTCGATACCCAGGTCAGCAGGACGACGGATAATGCCCCGGTCCCGCAGATTTTCCACCACCCGCTTATCCCGCGCCATTCCTACCTTGGTAAAACCGGCGACACCGCGTATGGCTTGTTCCCTTTCTTCCGGGCTGCGGCAGAGCAGCAGATTGGCGATTCCCTCTTCCGTTACAATGTGGCTCACATCGTCGCCGTAGATCATGATGGGCGGCAACTCAGCCCCCATGGATTCCTGAAGCGCCCAGGCGTCCAGTCGGTCGACGAATACCGGTGCCATGTGCTCGCGGAAGGTTTCCACCATCTGCACCACCAGTTTACGGCCACGGATAGCGCCACTACCCGAGGCTTCCCGACCGGCCTTAAGCCAGGCCGGACTGACATGGCGTCGGCCGTGAGGGTCTGAGCCCATATTAGGCGCCCCACCGAAGCCGGCGATGCGTCCTAGTGTCGCCGTGGAACTGTTGCCCGCCAGATCCATCTGCAAAGTGGAGCCGATAAACATGTCGCAGGCGTAGAGGCCAGCGGTCTGGGAGAAGGCCCGGTTGGAGCGCATGCTGCCGTCGGCGCCAGTGAAGAACACGTCAGAGCGGGCCGCCGTGTAGGCATCCATGCCCACTTCCGATCCGAAGCAGTGTACCGACTCAATAAAACCTGCTTCGATGGCCGGGATCAGCGTCGGGTGGGGATTGAGCGCCCAGTGGGTACAGATCTTGCCCTTGAGACCCAGGTCGGCAGCATAAGTGGGCAGGAGGAGTTCGATGGCCGCCGTGTCGAAGCCGATGCCGTGGTTCAGACGCTTTACACCGTACTCGGCATAGATGCCCTTAATGGCCATCATGGCCATCAGCACCTGCACCTCGGTGATCTGGGCCGGATCCCTTGTAAACAAAGGCTCGATGTAGTTGGGATGGGGTGCCACCACCACGAAATCCACCCAACCCGCTGGCACATCCACTCGCGGCAAGCTCTCCCGCAACTCATTCACCTGGGCGATGACGATGCCACCCTTGAAGGCTGTAGCCTCGACAATGGCCGGTGTATCCTCCGTGTTCGGGCCGGTATACAGATTGCCTGCCGCATCCGCCGCTTGTGCTGCGATGAGGCAGACGTTCGGTGTCAGGTCCATAAAATAGCGACCGAACAGCTCCAAATAGGTATGAATGGCACCGATCTCAATCTGCCTGTCCTGCACCAGGCGAGCCAGGCGATTGCCCTGAGGACCAGAGAAGGAAAAGTCCAGCTTGCGCGCCAGCCCCCGCTCGAACAGATCCACATGGCTGGGCAGAGCCAAGACCGACATGAGCATGTGCAGGTCGTGCAGCACGGCCGGGTTGCAGCTGGCCAGAGATTCTGCCAGGAAATCAGCCTGCTTCTGGTTATTGCCTTCCAGGCAGACCCGATCACCCGGCTCAATCACGGCTTCGAGCAGGGATACAATTTGCTCTGCCGGTAGCTGCCTCGGCAGATCTAGGCTGGCGGCCCGAGCAAGTCGCCGGGCGTGGCCCTGTCGCAGGCTGTCCCAGTTACGGGATGATGAAGGAGGGTTCATTGGTATATCCTTGATATGAAAACCATGGTGACGGGGGGCAGAACGGCTTAGCCGACGATGGCCTTAACAGCCAGGTACAGCACCGAGGGTCCAAGCAGACAACCCAATCCGGTATGGAAGGTAGCGACCAGGGCACCGTAGGGCACGAGTCGTCGATCCGTGGCGGCAAGACCGGCGGAAACGCCGCTGACCGTACCTGCCAGGCCGCCAAAAATCATGGCCGAACGAGGCGTCTTCAGACCCATGAATTTAGCGGCGAAAGGCGTGCCGACCATGACGATAATCGCCTTGATCAGACCGGTGGCAATGGACAGTGCCATCACGTCAGAACTGGCACCAATGGCGGCGCCGGTGATCGGCCCGACGATGTAAGTCACAGCGCCAGCACCGATGGTGGTCATGCTCACCGCATCAGTGTAGCCGAAGGCGCGGGCAATCAATGCACCGATCACGAAGGGAATAAGCGTACCCAAGAGTAGCGACACAATCCCGATCATGCCGGCTTTCCGCGCCTCGGAAGCCTGCACTTCGAAGGCCGTGGCGACAATGGCGAAGTCCCGGAACATGGCGCCTCCCATCAGGCCGATGCCGGCTAACAGCGGGAAGTCCGCCAGGCCTTTTTGCCCGTGGGTAACGCTACCACCGAAGTAGGCCAGCGCAAGTCCGATGACGATGGCGATGGCAGAGCCATGCACATGACCGAAGGTCAGGCGTCGTGACAGGACGCCGGCCAGCCAGATGGACACGCCGACACAGGCGAAAGCGGTCACTAGGCCGTTTTGAATCAAAATCTTGTTTAACATTTCTAACATGGCAGGCTCCTCGGGATCAGATATCTTGTTCTTCAGTGAACTCCAGGGAATGCGCTGGAGGAAAGGCGGTATCATCTTTGCCGCTGCGGCTCAAGACCGCGATCACCAAGGCGCAGGCACCGACAGCAGCAATGGCTGAGAGCAAGGCCACCGGACCACCCTTAAGGGCCGCAACGACATTCTGATTGGCCGCCATAGCCACCACCACGGGAATGTACATGGCACCCCAGAATCCGACACCCGCTTCGGTCTCCTTGGGCATCCAACCTTTTCCGTTCAGATAAATCTTCAAGCTGATCAACATCAACATAGCAATGCCGACGCCACCGACGTTGGCCTTGACGCCAATGGCCGCACCCAACAGGTCGCCCAAGAAGAGGCCCATCAGATGGCATGCCGCCAACAAGGCTGTTCCGTAAATAATCATTTGTCTACTCCTCCAGTTAAGGGAGGCAAGGCGGTGCCCGGCTCCCGATTATTGTTGCGTCTGAAACGATTCGACAGGTAGGTGCTTTCACTATTCTTGTATGTGATTTAACGTGTCTTGTATACAATATTTCATTAATTTGACCCAATGTCAAGAATTTTGTATAGTGAATCTAACAATAAGGAAATCAATAAATGGAAGAGATCAATAGCACACCGCTGCGCCGCTCGGAGCAACTGGGAGAAGAGATTGAAGAGCGCATCGTCACCGGCGTTTATCCCCCGGGTACACGCCTGGACGAACAGGAGTTGGCCGCTAGCTTCGGTGTGTCCCGTACCCCGGTGCGCGAAGCACTGATCCAGTTGGCATCCGCCGGCCTCATCGATGTACGGCCCCGCCGCAGCGCCATCGTTCCGGAGATGAGCGCCGAACGTCTGTATGAAATGTTCGAGGTGATGGCTGAGCTGGAAGCCATGTGCGGCCAGTTGGCGGCACGCCGCATCCGACCTGAGGAACTGGAACAACTTCAGGAAGCCCATCGGGCCTGCGAGGTGGCGCGGGATGCGGGAGACCCGGACACCTATTACCAGCTGAACGAGGTTTTCCACCGACGCATCTACGAGGCCAGCCACAATGGTTTTCTCGCGGAGCAGGCTATGGCTCTGCACCGTCGCCTGCGCCCGTACCGGCGCCTGCAGTTGCGAGTGCGCAACCGTATGAGCACGTCCTTCTCGGAACATGCTGAGATTGTGGCCGCCATCGTTGAGGGAGACGGTGCCAAGGTTGCTGACACACTCCGCGCCCACGTAGTGATGCAAGGCGAAAGATTCACAGATCTGGTATCAACCCTGCGGGAGTTCAATGCCGGAGACAATACGTCGGGTGGTATTTAGCCAGCAAGGAAGCTCCGCTTCAAC
Source organism: uncultured Nitrosomonadales bacterium (assembly GCA_903885165.1). GTDB lineage: Bacteria > Pseudomonadota > Gammaproteobacteria > Burkholderiales > Gallionellaceae > Gallionella. Next base: position 7,758 of record CAISHO010000099.1, read on the forward strand.
CGCCCATGTCGGGATAAGTCCCTACCTGCGTTTACTGTGCGCGCAATTCACCCGGCGTGCTGCCAAAGGCGTGGCGGAAAGCCGCAATGAAGGCAGAAGGAGATTCGTAGCCGTGAGCCTGAGCGACGACGGTGATGCTTTCGCCTGCATCCAGGGCATCCAGTGACATCAAAAGACGTAAGCGCTGGCGCCAGTCACCGAAACGCATGCCTGTATCCTGCAAAAAGAGACGCGCCAAGGTACGCTCCGAGGCGCCGGCACTTTGTCCCCACTGCGCCAGAGTGCGACCATCTGCTGGGTTTTCCTGCAGCGCTGCGTAAATACCCTGCAGCCGACGGTCTTTCGGCAGGGGCAGGACGAAGGCAGCCTGACGGAGTCCTGCCAATTCATCCAGCAGCACAGCCACCAGTCGGCCCGCCGCCCCGGATTGGTCATACTCCACCGGCAGTTCGCTAACCTTACGGATTAGCTCCCGCACCAGGGGCGTGATTTCCAGCACCCTACAGTCGCCCGGTAGCGCCAGGGCCGCCTGCGGATCCAGATAGAGACTGCGCATCTCGGTGCGACGCCTATTCACCACTTGATGCACCACGTCAGGAGGAATCCACACTGCGTAGCGCGGCGGCGCCACATGGTCTCCGCCCGGTGTGCGCACACCCAGCACGCCGCTGATGGCATAGGACAACTGGCACCAGGGATGGCTGTGCTCCTCAGTCCAACTCTCCGGAGCGAGGGATTCGTTGCGACTGTATAGAGGCCGGGGCAGACGCTCTAAGCTAGGGACAAATCTTTGCATGTCAGTTTGCCGCTATGTATTGTCTTGATACCGTTAATACGGCCACGTTGAGTCTGTCTATAATTCCACACTCACACCTTGTCCGCAACCCAGGAATTTCCGATGACCACGCTACGCCCGTTGCAATCTTTCTTTGCCACCTTGAAAAAGGAATGGTTCCTGGTCGGTATGATAGGCGCGGTGCTGCTGGCCAGTCTGCTGCCCGAGTGGGGCAAGAGCGGCGGCCGCCTGCACGGCGACCAAATGGCCAACGGCGGCATCGCCATCGTTTTCTTCCTGCACGGTCTAGGGATTTCGCCGCAAAGTCTGCGGGACGGCATGTCGCGCTGGAAGGTGCATATCTTCGTGCAGTTGTGCACCTTCGCGGTTTTCCCCCTGATCTGGATCGCCACTTATGCTCTAGTGGGGCGCTGGCTGCCACCAGGCCTTGCACTGGGCTTCTGTTACCTGTGCGCCCTGCCCTCCACAATTTCCTCCTCAGTGGCCATGACCGGCCTGGCTCGTGGCAACGTGCCAGCGGCGATTTTCAATGCCACCCTGTCCAGCATCCTCGGCATCGTCATCACGCCACTGCTGGTGGCGAGTTTTGCCGGGGCCAATAGCCACTGGCTGTCCTTCCAGGACGCAGTGCTAGGCATCGCGCGCCTGCTGCTGTTACCCTTGGTGCTTGGCCAATTGTTGCGCCCCTTACTGCACGCCTGGCACCAGAAATACAAGCACTACACCAACCTCTTGGACCGCTGGGTCATCCTCATGCTGGTTTACACAGCTTTCTGCGATTCAGTGGCCTCCGGCCTGTGGCGCGACAATGGTATCGGCATGCTAGCAACGGCCCTGCTGGGAGCGGGGCTGATTCTGGCCTTAGTGCTGAGTCTGACCACCTGGCTGGTGCGGCGTCTGGGTTTCCCGGTGGAGGATGAAATCGCCGCCGTGTTCTGCGGATCGAAAAAAACCATGGCCTCGGGCGTGCCCATGGCCAAGCTCCTCTTTGGCGCCCACCCGTCTCTGGGCCTGATCCTGCTGCCTATCATGCTTTACCACCAACTGCAGCTCTTCGCCTGCTCCATGCTGGCCAACCGCTACGCCAGACGTGGCACATGAGACCAAATCACGCAAGGCATGCGCCAATGCGAGACGCCAGGCGGCAGCCCGCAACCGAAGTTGGGTATAGCTGAACGCGCGTGCGTCGTACGCAAGGCAGGCTGTTTGCCGCCGTGGCAGTCGGACTATTGCTTTCAAGGCTAGCCTGGGCACTGATCGCACGTCAGGAGAACAGCAAAACACTCGCGTCCAATGCTGCCAAAAACGGGGTTTTTCAGGTTAAAGTAGCCTCTGCAAAGTCCGGCAGTTACGAAGCTAAGCTGACCTTACCCGGCACCTTACAGGGAATTTTCGAGACTCAAATTTATGCGCGGACCACCGGTTTCGTGAATGAGTGGCACAAAGACATCGGCCAATCTGTAAAAAAGGGCAATTTACTGGCCACCCTCGACATTCCTGAAGTGAACAAACAGGTTGAAAAAGCCAAAGTAAATTTTGACTTGGCGAAAGCGCCCTATGAACGCTGGGCTAAGTTGCCCGAATAGTATGCCGTCTCCTTGCAGGAGTATGACGAAATATTTTCCATGGCACAGATCAAAAGATGATAAAACAGAATGGCTTTATGTGATTCGTAGTGGCTAAGTCGCTTTAAATTCAGCTCAATCGTAAGGATCGTAATCCACTAAAACAGTAACAAATGCGACGTTTGTTTCGTTTCGTGACTTTCGTGGACAAGGGGTTAAAGCAGTCCGCAAAAGACTAAACACATAAAATAACAAATGTAATCAAAGTATTAGAATATTTAAATTTGTTTATGCGTATTTTTAACAAGCGTGTCCACGAAAAACACGAACAGTTCGTATGAGATTTCCCCCAGGTACTTTTGCTGGAAAATTTTAATTTTATTACCCACTGTATTTCACATAGAGCCAACAGAATTGAATAATTTAACGCCATCGTGGGGCCAGCAAGAAAATAATCGCCATCCGCTTATTTGCCGCCGCACCTTAATTGCCTTTACTATATCCTTGGCACTGCATGCCGGTGTGCTGCTGTATTTGTCGACCAAAAAGATTGTTATCGCGACGTCTGTTGCGCATATGCCACCAAAAACCATAAGCGTGAGCATTGCCGGATCGCGCCCTCCTCGCATGCCGTCCAATTCATCTAAACATATCCTGGTAAGCAAACAGCTTATCGAGTCAAAGCGTACAACAACGATACCCGCGCAAACCATCGTGAAAGATAATCCGGTGGTCGCCTCTTTGCCGCGTGCTCCTATGCCGACGGACAATAATGCTCCTGCCGACCTGATGTCATATATCAAAGAAAAAAGACGACAAGCGCAAGCGTTGGAGGATATCGCTGTTTTTGAAAATGCCGCAGCACGGGGGCCATCTGAGGAAGAAAAACGGGATGCAATTATCAAACGGAATTTACAACAAGCGGGAACGAACGGGATATTTGAAGTACGACGCATGTCGCTTAGGACGGGGCAATTTAGTTTTAGGGGCTGGAAAAATAATTACGACAATTCCCGACTCGAGCTCATTGAGGTGACAGCGGAGCAAGATAACAACGTCGAATTGGCCATTGTTAAAAAGATGATTGAAATCATTCGCCGTGAATATCAGGGCAATTTCAGATGGGAGTCACAGCGTCTAGATAGGGTGATTGTTTTGTCGGCCCGTTTAGAAGACAACACCGGGTTGGAATCGTTTTTAATGAAGGAATTTTTCTCATCACAAAACTATTATCCACATCACTAAAATTTGCTGCCAAAAAAAGGGCGTGAGAAATTTTTCATATTTGGCAACCCCCTTGTGTCAGGTTAATTGACGAGCCGAAACGCCGCAGACCACAATTTAATCGGAATTGCGAAGGATGGTCTTTGCTTAATTGAGCTACCGCTAGCGTCTGCGGGACATCGAATTCTGCAGATAGCTTTGGCAACTTATACGCTATAAGGCCAACCAAAACAGACTAAACAGGAGCAAGGCCGCGCAGGATCATTTCAGTGATCACTTGTTGAACGCAATCCTCGAGATTCAATAAACCGGTATTGATATCCAACTCCGGATGTTCCGGTGCCTCGTAGGGTGAGGAGATGCCGGTAAACTCACTGATCAGTCCGGAACGGGCTTTTTTATACATGCCCTTGACGTCACGCGACTCGCAGACTTCAAGCGAACTATCGCAGTAAACCTCAATAAAATCGCCTTCTTTGACCATGGCACGCACGCGTTCTCGATCAGTCCGATAGGGAGAAATGAAGGCGGTCAGCACGATGATGCCCGCCTCCATAAACAACTTGGCCATTTCACCGATACGGCGAATGTTTTCAACCCTATCGACGGAGGAAAAACCAAGGTCGCCACACAGACCATGGCGTACATTATCACCATCCAGCACAAAAGTGCGGCAGCCCTTTTGGTGCAAGGATTCTTCTAATGCGTGCGCCAGCGTTGACTTGCCTGAACCGGACAACCCCGTGAACCAGATGATTGCGCCGCGATGGCCATTTTGTAATTCCCGGCGCGCGCGGGTGACTGTGGCTTGATGCCAAACCACGTTAGTAGAAATAGCTTGATTACTCATCAATTAATCCTGATTCAATATAATTTGCCCAAGCAAGCGCTGATCTTGCATCGGCAAAACGATAAATTCTGGATTGTGCAAATCCGGCTTGTTGTAAAGCAATTCTATGCCTGACCAATCGCACACCCTACCGCCAGCGTATTTAACGACGGCATGTGCTGCGGCGGTATCCCATTCCATGGTCGGGCCTAAACGAGGGTATAAATGTGCAGCACCTTCCGCAACAAGGCACAATTTGAGCGAACTTCCCATGCTGAGGCACTCATGCTCACCGAGATTGATAAGCAACGCGGTGGTGCGCTCATCTGCATGCGAACGACTGGCGACAACTTTAAGTATTTCTCCTGGCATAGCTGATTTGACGTGAATAGCTTGCGCTTGATCTGTACCACGCCGAACGAAGGCACCCACACCGCGAGCAGCAAAATAGCATATATCCAGCACCGGCGCATAAACGACACCCAATATGGGTTGGTCTTTTTCTATGAGCGCGATATTGACGGTAAATTCGCCATTGCGTTTGACAAACTCTTTAGTACCATCGAGCGGGTCTATCAACCAGAATCGGCTCCAATTCGCGCGCGTTGAATGAGCGATTTGTGCGGCTTCCTCGGAGAGTAGCGGCCAGCCTAAATCCAACTCCAATAGTCCTGCGCTGATCACACGATCGGCGGCCAGATCAGCCTGCGTCAAGGGTGAGTGATCCGATTTGGTCATCACGGTATTAGCCGGATCGGCATAAACTTCCATAATAGCCCTACCCGCTTTCAGGGCGATGGCGACAATTTCAGGTAATAACTTTTTCATACGAAGGGTTGTTGCATCAAAATATGGGCGGATTAAGTTATGGCGAGATGGTTGCGCCTCATAATAATATTATCAGAACTTTAAAAAATGAATCACCACTTATCAAAGCGCGGGGGGAATATTACAAATGGCATTAAGCACAGTTTCGCGAAAGTTTCCTGCTGACCTGCCATTGAGTGCCGCCTTGTGGCAAACTGTCGCCCGTTCCGTCATTACGCGAAATTTATCTTGCAACCCTACGAATTATTTATTGGCCTGCGTTATACGCGCGCTAAACGCCGCAATCACTTCATTTCCTTCATTTCCCTGATTTCCATGCTGGGCATGGGCTTAGGTGTGATGGCGCTGATCGTCGTGCTGTCCGTCATGAACGGTTTCCAGAAGGAAATCCGTGAACGTATGTTGGGTGCCTCGCCCCATCTCGAAGTGGTCGCCGACGGCGGACGGATGGAGAATTGGCAAGCCATACAAAACACCATCTCCCACCACCCGGAAGTCATCGCTTCCGCGCCTTATGTGGCAGGACAAGGGATGCTGTCATTCGGCCAGAGCGTGCAAGGCGTGATGGTACGCGGCATAGACCCTGCACTTGAAACTTCCATCACCGATTTATCCAACAGCGTCAAGGCCGGCAAACTGATCGATTTACGCAGCACCGAATTCGGCATCGTGTTGGGTTCCGATCTGGCGCGAGCTCTAGGCGTACGCATGGGCGAAAAAATCATGCTGATCACGCCGCAGGGCTCGATCACCCCCGCCGGGATGATGCCGCGACTTAAGCAATTCCGCGTAGTGGGTATCTTCGAGATTGGCATGGCCCCTTATGACAACAGCCTGGCACTGATTAACATCAGCGATGCGCAGAAACTGTTTCAACTGGGCGATGCGGTGACCGGTATCAGCACCAAGCTGCGCGTGATCGACAAGGCACCTGACGTGGCCCGCGAGTTGCAATACAAGTTGCCGGACGGTTTATACGCCAACGACTGGACTCATCAAAACAGCAATTATTTCAAGGCTGTGCAGATGGAGAAGAAGATGATGTTCATCATTCTTTCGCTGATCGTCGCGGTCGCCGCGTTCAACATCGTCTCGACGCTGGTGATGGCGGTGACCGACAAGCAGTCCGATATCGCCATTTTGCGCACGCTGGGTGCATCTCCACGCAGCATCATGAAAATCTTCATCGTGCAGGGTGTGGTTATCGGCCTGATCGGCACGCTGGCTGGCAGCGTCTGCGGCGTATTGCTGGCGCTTAATCTGAATGTCGTCGTGCCGTTTATCGAACATTTGTTCGGCGTGCAGTTCTTAGCCAAGGATGTGTATTACATCAGTGAACTGCCCTCCGACTTGCGCTACCACGAAGTGTTCATGGTGTCAGGATTGTCTTTTTTAATCAGCTTGTTAGCGACGCTGTATCCGAGCTGGCGCGCATCGAAGACTCAACCTGCGGAGGCGCTGCGCTATGAGTAATAGGATTGAGGATCGAGGATTGAGGATTGAGGATTCAGGAAATGTTATTTCCTGCCTTAATTTGAGCAAGACTTTCACGCTGGGCAAGTCGCAAGTGCCGGTGCTCAAAGGCGTTAATCTGAACGTGGTAAAAGGCGAGCGCATTGCCATTGTCGGTTCGTCAGGTTCCGGCAAAAGCACCCTGCTCCACCTCTTGGGCGGACTGGACAATGCAAGCAGCGGTAGCGTTGCGATACTCGGGCAGGACGTGCAAGCGATGAATGAGACTCAGCGCGGCGTGATCCGCAATCAGTCGCTGGGCTTCGTCTATCAGTTTCACCATCTGCTGGCGGAATTTACTGCGCTTGAAAACGTGGCAATGCCGTTGCTGATACGCGGTGTGAAACGAAAGGAAGCCGAGCCGGTTGCCGCCGCGATGCTGGAAAAAGTGGGACTGGCGCATCGCCTCGACCATCTGCCCTCAGAGTTATCCGGTGGCGAGCGTCAGCGCACCGCCGTCGCACGTGCGCTGGTCACCCAACCCGCCTGCGTGCTAGCCGATGAACCGACTGGCAATCTGGACAGAAACAGCGCGGAAGCGTTATTTGATTTGATGCAACAGCTCAACGAACAACTGCACACCAGCTTCATCGTGGTCACCCACGACCTGGAACTGGCCAAACGCATGCAACGCAGTCTGCGCCTCGTGGACGGGGTATTGAGCGAAGGGTAACGGTGCGATTTACGGATGAATGCAGTGACATCAGTAAATCGATACATCAACCTTGCAGGGGGTTCTTTCAAATGGCCATTTAAGCCGAGTCTCGGGGAACACCTACAGGAGGACCAGAAACCCGTCGACAAAGTAAAACAGCCCGATTATTCCTGTTGCGATACCGCCGTACCACACCAACTTTTTCTTCAATAGCCCCGCAATAGAAGACAGCAGGATGGCGATTTGCAGAAAAATCACCGCCATGCCGAAAGCTTGAGAGTGCTTCTGGGATTCATCACGCACGCTTTCCAGTTGTTTGGCCTTTTGTTGCAACTCTGCCTTTTCCTGCTCATGCTTGTCAATTTTGCTCTGGTATTCGGCGAGTTTGCTCTTATAAGTCCGGGTGATTGCGTCCGGTGACGATGCTGGCAACTCCAAAAGTTTGAGCTCTATTGACTCTTTTTGCATCTGATAAATGTAGGATTTGATCGCTTTAGCCTGATAAAAAGCCCATTGATCAGACGCCTGCGATTGACTCATCACCGAGCGCGTCGAATAGCCGCCACCCTTGAAGGTCGATAAAGTCGCACACACTGCAAAGATTACCGTCGTCAAAGCCAAGTAATTCAACCACACTTCTTTTTTTTCTTCAGCCATCAAACGCCTCAAATATAAAACAACGGAGCGAAACTAACACGCCCATAATGGATACATAAAAAAACCTGCTAGCAGGCCTCAACTATTTCAAAACTATTCGACTTCCAACTCCCGCACACGCATGGCGTCTCCGCCAGTCACACGGATTTGATAGCCGCCGCAATGGGGGCAAGCCTCGTATAACGCCTCTAGCATCACTTCTTTGTGACAAGATTCGCACATCCCCTGCCCCATTGATTCGATAATTTCGAGTATTGCGCCTTCAGCCAAGGTTCCCGCCACCACCGACTCGAAACAAAAGCGCATCGCATCAGGTTCCACACAGGCCAGACGGCCAATTTCAAGCCAGACGGTTTTAACGCGCGAAAAACCCTGCTCACGACCTGCCTGAACGATGATTTGCAGGGCGCTTTCCGCCAGCGACATCTCATGCATCAGAAATCAGCTCGCGAAACAGAGTGCGCCACCAAGTGCGGCGATGGCAACCCCAGCCATTCTGACATATGGTTTATGCCCTGTTTTATCCAGCGAGAAAGCAAGCCCAATGCCAGTCAGATGCAACACGATGGTGGAGAACATAAAGCCCAGCGCATAATTTAAACCTGCTGCGTTTTGCGGCATTTCTACGCCGTGAGCATAGCCGTGAAGCAGCGCAAACCCGCCTACCAGCGCCATGCTGACGTATACTGGCAAACGGATCGCGGCGGCAATCATTACGCCGAGCACGAACAGAGAGGCTGCGATACCGCCTTCGAGGTAAGGCAAGGGAATCCCCGCCATGCCCAGCCAGCCACCTAAAGCCATGATTGAAACGAAGGTAGCCGGCAAAATCCAAGTCGTTCGCCCGCCCGTCTGCGCAGCCCAAATACCGACCGCAATCATTGCACACAGGTGATCAAGCCCTGTAACCGGATGAAGCATGCCATGCAGACCGCCACCGGCAACACCGGTATGGGCATAGGCAAGATCAGGTACGAATACCAGACATAACAGACTAAAAACCACTCGATACTGCAATGTGATTGACATATCCGTTCCTTATAATTTTCGCAGACGTGAGATTAACGCATTTTGTCCTCAATGACATGACGATCAACGTTCACTATAAATTGACTCGTATGAGTGTAGAATCTGATAAAGGTAGTTATCATCAAAGGGTTTTTATGATCAGTCCCGAAAAAACGCATGCCGAATATCTGGATACGATACTCGCGCATCACCAGCACAATGCCAACAACCTGCTACAAATTCTCATCGCGGCGCAAGATGTTCACGGTTATATCCACTCTGATGCCATCGATCACTTAAGCGAACAAATGGCTCTGCCCCGTTCGAAAATCGAAGGCGTGGCGGGCTTTTATTCCTTCCTCCATCTGCAAGCAGCGGGCGATTATCGTGTGTTGTTTTCCGACAATATCACCGACCGCATGGCGGGCAACATCGATCTGATGAAGAGCCTGTGCAGCCAGCTCTGGGTGGAACCGGGTAAATTGTCCGAGGATGGTCTGGTATGCGTGGGCACGACTTCCTGCACCGGCATGTGCGATCAGGGGCCGGGCATGCTGGTGAACAACATCGCCATCAATCACATTACGGCTGAACGCATCAATGCCATCGCCGAACTGATACGCGAGCGCGTGCCGCTATCCGCCTGGCCTGCCAGTTTCTTTGCCATCGAAGACAATATCAGACGGCGCGATATATTGCTGAACAGTCAGATACAACCCGGTGCTGCACTCAAAGCTATGCTTGCGCGCGGCGATAACGCCACTTTGCAGGAGATCAAAACCTCCAAACTGCGCGGTCGCGGCGGTGCCGGCTTTTCCACCGGCATGAAGTGGGAATTTTGCCGCGATGCTGCGGGCGATGCGCACTATGTTGTCTGTAATGCCGACGAAGGGGAACCGGGCACTTTCAAGGATCGCGTGCTGTTGAACGGTTACGCGGATACCGTATTCGAGGGAATGACGCTGTGCGCCCGCATCATAGGTGCGAAACAGGGATTTTTATATCTGCGCGGCGAATACCGCTATCTGCTCCCGCATTTGCAGGCGGTATTGCAAAAGCGGCGCGGACAGAATTTGCTAGGCACATCGATTCTGGGTCACGAAGGTTTCGATTTCGATATCGCCATACATCTGGGCGCCGGTGCTTATATCTGCGGTGAAGAATCCGCGCTGATCGAGTCGCTCGAAGGTAAACGGGGCACACCGCGCAACCGCCCTCCTTTCCCTGTCACGCATGGTTATCTTAACTGTCCGACCGTGGTCAACAATGTTGAGACTTTTGCCTCGACCTGTCTGATAACAACCCATGGCGGCGCGTGGTATTCCGGTATCGGCACAGAAACTTCATGCGGCAGCAAGATCCTCTCGGTGTCGGGTGATTGCGAACGCCCGGGACTATATGAATACCCTTTCGGCGTGACGATCGCCCAAGTGCTCGCCGACTGTGGCGCACAGGATACGCAGGCGGTTCAGGTCAGCGGTCCTTCCGGTGTGTGTATATCGGCGGATGAATTCAACCGGCGCATCGCCTTTGACGATCTGGCCACGGCGGGTGCCTTCATGATTTTCAATCAGACGCGCGACATGTTTGAAGTCGCTCGCAACTTCGTACATTTTTTCGCGCATGAGAGCTGCGGCTTCTGCACCCCCTGCCGGGTCGGTACCCAGCTCTTGTCCAACATGATGGACAAACTCGCCGACGGCAACGGTTCCCCTTACGACTTTACCGAGATCGAAAAACTCAACGTGCTGCTTCAGTCCACCAGTCACTGCGGCCTCGGTCATTCGGCCTGCAATCCTGTACTGAACACGATAGAAAAATTCCGTCCGGCCTATGACAAGCGACTGGCACACAAGGACTTCATTCCAGCCTTCGATCTGGACCGCGCGCTGTCCCAGGCACGACAAATGACAGGCCGCGACGATACAGGCGCACATCTGGAGAGCAGCCATGAATCAAAATAAAACCTTTACGCTGGACGGCAAGACCATACCCTACACAGAAGGACAGACCATCATTCAGGCGGCGATGGCTGCAGGCGAGTACATCCCGCATCTTTGCTTCAATCCGGAATTGAAAGCGCACGGCTCGTGCAAACTATGCACGGTGAAAGCCAACGGACGGCAGACCGCCTCCTGCACTCAGCAGCCCACGCCCGAGATGGTGGTCGAGAGCGATACGCAGGAACTCAACGATGAGCGCCGCGCGCTGTTGCAGATGCTGTTCGTCGAGGGCAATCACTTCTGCCCGTCCTGCGAAAAGAGCGGTGACTGTCAGTTGCAGGCGACCGCCTATGTACTGAAGATGATGTCGCCGCACTACAACCAGTTTTACCCGGACCGGCCGGTGGATGCCTCGCATCCCGAATATCTATTGGACTTTAACCGCTGCATTCTGTGTTCGCTGTGCGTACGCGCCAGCCGCGATGTCGACGGCAAGAACGTGTTTGCCTTGTCTGGGCGCGGAATCAAGAGCCATCTGATCGTCAATGCCAAATCGGGCCAGTTAGCCGATACCGACTTTTGCGATGCGGACAAGGCGGCTCATGTCTGCCCGGTCGGCGTTATCCTCAAAAAACGCGTTGGTTTTGCCACACCCATCGGATCGCGCAGTTTCGACGAGCTACCGATCAGCGCGACGCCACACCCGCAAGGGGCATGTCCGGTGTGTCCCCGCAGCGACGCTGCGACCCTTCCGCCACATCCAAAATCGAGGGGCGCTTGAAATGAATACGCCTGTTAAACCCAAATTAAGAGTTGCCACCACTTCGCTGGCGGGCTGCTTCGGCTGCCATATGGCGATACTCGACATCGACGAACGTCTGCTCGACCTGTTGCAACTGGTTGAATTCGACCGTTCGCCGATCACTGACATTAAACACTGCGGGCCTTGCGATATCGGCATCATCGAAGGCGGTCTGTGCAACGCGGAAAACGTGCACGTGCTACGCGAATTTCGCGCCAACTGCAAGATACTGATCGCCATCGGCGCGTGCGCCATCAACGGCGGACTGCCCGCCCAGCGCAACCATCTGTCGCTGTCTTCCATACTCGAAGAGGTCTATCACGCCCAGCACGGACTGGTAGACGGATTCATCCCGAACGATCCGGAACTACCGCTGCCGCTGGACAAGGTGCATCCTATCCACGAGGTGGTGAAAGTCGATTATTTCATCCCGGGTTGCCCGCCTTCAGGGGACGCGATCTGGAAAGTACTGACCGATTTGCTGGCAGGTCGCGAACCTGAACTCGGCCACGGTCTGATTCACTACGATTAGAGGGTGCTATGTCTTTAGAAACTGCTGCAAATCCGGAAAACCTGCGCCGTGTGGCGATCGACCCTGTATCCCGCGTCGAAGGTCACGGCAAGGTCACCATTCTGCTCGACGACAAAAACCGTATCCATCAGGTGAGACTGCACATCGTCGAGTTTCGCGGTTTCGAAAAATTCATCCAGGGACGTCCCTACTGGGAAGTGCCGGTGATGGTGCAAAGACTGTGCGGCATCTGCCCGGTCAGCCATCATCTGGCGGCGAGCAAGGCGCTGGACGCCATCGTCGGTGCGAAACACCTAACGCCCACCGCCGAGAAGATGCGCCGACTGATGCACTACGGTCAAATACTGCAATCGCATGCGCTGCATTTTTTCCACCTTTGCTCGCCCGATCTGTTGTTCGGTTTCGACAGCGACATCTCCAAACGCAATATCGTCGGCATCGCGGAAAAATATCCTGAAACCGCCAAACGCGGCATCCTGTTGCGCAAATTCGGCCAGGAAGTGATCCGTCACACGGCGGGAAAACGTATCCACGGCACAGGTTCGGTTCCGGGCGGCGTGAACAAATCGCTGTCCATTGCAGAACGCGACGAATTGCTCAAAGATATCTACCAGATGGTGGCCTGGAGCCGCGAAGCGGTGCATATGGTCAAAGAGTTGCACCACAAGAATCCGGAGCTCTACAACAGCTTCGGTGCTTTTCGCGCCAATTATATGTCGATGGTAGGCTACGACGGTTCGCTCGACCTGTACCACGGCAGACTGCGCGGCCGCGATGAAAACGGCAATGTGATGTTCGATGGGGTGGACTACAACGATTACACCGATCTGATCGGCGAAGAGGTCAAAAACTGGAGCTATATGAAGTTCCCCTATTTGAAATCGCTGGGCAAGGAAAAGGGCTGGTATCGGGTAGGTCCGCTCTCCCGCGTTCAGAACTGCGATTTCATCTCGACGCCCTTAGCTGAAATGGAGCGGCGTGAATTCATGGCCTACAGCGGCGTGATGCCTATGCATGCCCCGCTGGGTTACCACTGGGCGCGCATGATAGAGATGCTGCATGCGGCGGAAATGATCAAGGATCTGCTGCACGACGATGACATCACGGGTAGCGAACTGATGACAACAGGTGAACGCGGCTTTGAGGGCGTGGGCGTGATCGAGGCGCCGCGCGGCACGCTGATCCATCACTACCGGGTAGATGAAAACGATCTGGTCACCATGTGCAATCTGATCGTCTCCACTACCCACAATAATCAGGCGATGAACGAGGCGGTGCGACGCGTAGCCCAGCAATATCTGCACGGACACGAGATCACCGAGGGCTTGCTCAATCACATCGAAGTCGCGATACGCGCATTCGATCCTTGTTTGTCTTGCGCGACCCATGCGCTGGGCAAGATGCCTTTGGAGGTCGAAGTCCTTGGCGTGGATGGAATGCAACTGTCTACCCTGTCGCGTTCGGGCGACGGAGGCTTCTGCGCATAATGACGGCACCTGTCCTGATTTTCGCCATCGGCAATGAATCGCGCGGCGACGATGCGTTAGGTCCATTGCTGTTACGCGATGTCGACAACTATTTGAAAAATAAAGATCATTATCAAGACATCGAACTGCTGGAAGATTTCCAGTTGCAGATCGAACACGCGATGGATATGAAGGACAGACAGCGCGTGCTGTTTATCGACGCGGGCATGGACACGCCCGCTCCTTTTTCCTTTTATCGCGCAAAAGCCACGGGAGAGCCGGTGCTGTACAGCCACGCGCTGGCGCCGCAAGCGCTGCTCGATGTGTATGCGCAATTTTACAAGGAACCTTCACCCGACGCCTACATCCTGTGCATCAAGGGGGAATCCTTCGAACTGGGCGAGGCTCCCACCCAGACAGCCATTAATCATCAGGCTTTAGCACTCGATTTCATCAAACAAAAGTTACTCGATGCGGTGTATTGGGATGATTTGATCGAGAACAAACCAAGATAGGCTCAGAGTACCTTCACCTGCATCAGCTCGCGCCCGTCAGGGTCGGTCAGATGCACCGCGCAGGCGATACAGGGATCAAAGCTGTGGATGGTGCGCAAGATTTCAATCGGTCGCTTCACGTCATGCAACAGGTGCCCCTTCAGCGCGGCCTCATACGGCCCCTGATTGCCTGCCGCATCTCGCGGCCCCGCATTCCAGGTGCTGGGTACGATCGCCTGATAGTTGGAAATTTTCTGATCGTCGATGACGATCCAGTGCGACAGCGCCCCGCGCGGCGCTTCCATCACGCCCACGCCCTGCGCATGTGCCGGCCAACTGGATGGCTCCCAACGGGTATCGTTGAAAGTTTTGACATCGCCCGCCACGATATTAGCGACTAGCTGGTCGTACCATCCCTGCATCTGATCGGCGATGATCTTGGTCTCCAGCGTGCGCGCCGCCGTGCGCCCCATGGTCGAATACATCGCCTGCACGGGCAGATCGAGTTTTTTCAACGCCATCCCGACCAATTCGCTGGTCTGTTCGTGTCCGGAAGCATAGAGCATCAGCACGCGCGCCAGCGGACCTACTTCGACAGCCCGCCCCTTCCAGCGCGGCGACTTCATCCAGGAATAATCGCGCTCTAAATCCAGCTCCCTGTATGGCGGTTTCGGCCCGGTGTAATCGAGTTTAGTCTCGCCCTTGTAAGGATGCAGCCCCGCAGCTTTCCCGACAGAATAGTCGTACCAGGCGTGACTGACAAACTCCTGAATTTCATTTTCTTCATTTAAATCAACAGGATGGATTTTACTCAAATCGCGATCCAAAATCACTCCGGCGGGGATTAATCCGGATGCGTGTCCTGCCAGCGGAAACTCGCCGAACGTTAAGAAATTGCCGACACCCTCGCCCTGTTTAAACCAATCCTTGTAGAAACCGGCAATCGCCAGCGTGTCCGGCAGATAGACCTGATCGACGAATTCGCGCATCTGATTGATGACATTTTGCACTGTTTGCAAGCCGATTTGATTGAGCGCGGTGCCGGAATTGCCGCCATGAAAATGCGGGCCGTTGCCGTGTCCGGGATGGTTAGGATCTATGCTGATCGCGCAGGGCACGCCGCCCACCAGCATCATCGGGTGCGGATTCTTGCCGCCAAATACCGCATGCAATTTCACCACATCGCGCTGCCAGGCCAGCGCATCCAGATAGTGCGCCACCGCCATCAAATTGGCCTCAGGCGGCAGCTTGTAAGCCGGATGCCCCCAGTAACCGTTGGCGAAGATCCCTAACTGACCTGCCTCGACAAAGCCTTTGAGCTTTTTCTGCACATCGGCAAAATAGCCGGGCGATGATTTCGCATAGCCCGAAATACTTTGCGCCAGTTGTGAGGTCGCCTTAGGGTCGGCTTTTAACGCCGACACCACATCCACCCAGTCGAGCGCATGCAGATGGTAAAAGTGCATCACATGATCGTGGATGTATTGCGCACCTATCATCAAATTGCGGATCAGTTGCGCGTTGGCAGGAATCTCAATCTTCAACGCGTTTTCAACTGCGCGCACCGAGGCGATCCCGTGCACCAGCGTGCAGACGCCGCAGATGCGTTGCGCCAGCGCCCAAGCTTCACGCGGGTCGCGACCCTTCAATATCAGTTCGATGCCGCGCACCATGGTGCCGGCGGATGAGGCGCGGGTAATCCGCCCGGTTTCATCGGTTTCCGCCTCGATGCGCAGATGCCCTTCGATGCGCGTGACCGGATCGACGATGACGCGGCGGGTAACGGGTTCGTTCATGGTGTCTTGTCCTCATCCAGATATTGGGCCAGCAATTCGGTTAAGCCGACCACTTCGACTTTCATGTGATAGTGCTCCAGCGACTCTTCCATCACGATGCGGCAATTGGCGCAGGCGGTGACCAGCGTCGAGACGCCAGTGGCTTCGATCTGCCCCTTCTTGTGCCGGAAAGCCTGCAACATCAGGGGTTCGGCGCGCGAATTGGCCGACACGCCGCCGCCTCCGCCGCAACACCAATTCATGGTGCCCGCATCGGACATCTCGCGAAAATCATCTGCTACCGCATTCAGCAAGCGTCGCGGTTGTTCCACCACCCCGCCGCGCCGTGCGATCTGGCAGGGATCGTGATAGGTCAGCGGACGCTGGTCGCGGCCTTTTGTCTTGAGTCTGCCTGCTATACTCAGTTCGTCCAGCACTTCGAGGATGTGTTTGACCTCGAAGCCGAACGGTCTGCCCATCAGGTTCGGCCCTTCCCAGCGCAAGGCGGTAAACGCATGTCCGCATTCCGGGCTGATCACGCATTTGACTTTCAGCCTGTCTGCGGCGACCACGATACGACTGACGATCTCGCGCGCCAGATCAGATGCGCCTATCTGTATGCCGCTATTGGTCGCCTCAAACGCATCCTGTGCCAGCGTCCAGCTCACCCCGGCCTGTTTGAAGATACGGCTCAAGGCCGCCAGATATTCAGGAAAGTTGATAATCTCCATCGAGGACATCAGCACCAGATAGTCAACACAAGCCTGTTCGACCGGCACGGTGATGCCGGTATCTTTTTCTACATGTTTGATCTGTGCCAGCACAGCCGGCCACTTGATGCCCATCGGGCTGCCGATGGTGACGGCGCGCGTCGTCGCGCCGATCAAATCAGGCGGCGCATGCCCTGAGGCCGCCATCCCCTCACGCAGCTTGCGTATCATATAGGTGATATCGTTGCCCACCGGACAGACCATGGAGCAGCGCCCGCACAGGGTGCAACTGTCGTAAACCAGCGGTTCCCACTCGGCCAACTCTTCATCTGTCACCGATTTAGATAAACCCAACAGTTTGGCCAACTTTCCCGTCAGGGTGTATTCCTGCTGCCAGATGCGGCGCAAGGGTTCCAGTTTATGGATGGGCGTATATTTTGCCTCGCCCGTTTCGGTATAGAATAAACACGCTTCAGCACAAAGCCCGCAGTGCACGCAACTGGAAAAGAAGCTGGCGATGGGCGCATCGATTACCTCTTTGAATGCGTTGATTCCACGAGCTAAATTCGCGTTCATGACGCCACCCCTTTACGGCCCGCAATCTCGCCGTTATACCAGCGCGACAAAAACACGGTGAAGCTGTGGAACAGCTTGGTGAACGGCAGCAAGACCAGCAGCAATTCGACCGAAAACAAGTGCAGCGAGAGCATCAGCGTGTATTCAAACAATTGATGGTGAAAAGCCAGATAACCTGTCAGCAAGGGCAACAGCGTCAGCCCCCAGGCCAGATAGTCGCCAAATCCGGACAGCAGTCGCTTAACCGGATGAGTCAGGCGATGGACCAGCAGCGCGAGCAGCGCGATGATGGAAGCCACAGCCACAGCATCCACCAGCGTCGACGGTAAACCGCGCCAGTTCAGTCCTGTCATGCTGCGGATGAAATCGATGTGCGGCGCATAGCAAAACACGACGATCATAAGTCCTATATGAAACACATAGCCCGCGAGATAAGTCACGGGATCGCGCTTGATCATGCCCGCTGCAGGCCATGAACGAGTGAAAACGGTGCGCCAGCCGCTACCCGTACTTACCGTGCGCGCTCTGGATAAATCCGCCTTGCGACCAAGTCCGAAAATCTCGAACAGACGCAGCACGATGCCGGCGACGCAAATCATCAGCGCCCAATTCATAGCGCTGCCGCGTGCGAAGGTCAACAGATCGAGCGGATTCATTTCTCCTCCCTGATCAATTCCTGCACAGTGACGGTTTCATGCGCGGCTTTTGCCGCAGACTTGGTCTTACGGTTATGCC
>CAISHO010000100.1 GCA_903885165.1 uncultured Nitrosomonadales bacterium
GGTGGTTCTTAAACCTTGAAAAAACTGTTGTCCGCAGATGATATGGATTAACGCCGATTAATCAGATCGTTGTATGTCACCGTTGTTCCATTATTTTGGTGAGGTGTAACCGTTTTGTAAATGCTTGTTAATCTGTGTGAATCTGGCTAATCTGCTGATTGGGCTGTTGGTTATATCATTGTTTATTTTTGCGATTTGCGAATTTTAAAGGTTAATTGTTATGTTGGGTATTATCGGTGGTAGCGGTGTTTATCATATCGAGGGACTTGAAAATTCCCGTTGGGTTCGGGCAGAGTCAACTTTTGGAGAGCCATCTGATGAGGTTTTGCTCGCCGAACTGGCCGGGCAGACCATTGCATTTTTACCGCGTCACGGCAGAGGGCACCGGATTTCCCCGTCCGATATCAACTTCCGCGCCAATATCGATGCGCTGAAGCGACAGGGGGTGACCGACATCATTTCGGTGAGTGCGGTCGGTTCATTGCGTGAGGATTTGCCACCCGGCACCTTTGTTGTCGTCGATCAGTTTATCGATCGCACCTTTGCCCGCGAGAAGAGTTTCTTCGGCACCGGTTTGGTTGCTCACGTGTCGATGGCGCATCCGGTCTGCAAGCGTCTGGGCGATCACCTATTTGCTGCGGCTAAATCGCTGGACATTCCGGTGGTGCGCGGCGGCACATATCTGGTGATGGAAGGTATGCAGTTTTCCAGCCTTGCCGAGTCCGAGTTGTATCGTACCTGGCGCTGCGATGTGATCGGCATGACCAATATGCCCGAAGCCAAGCTTGCCCGTGAGGCGGAGATTTGTTACGCCACGGTGGCGATGGTGACGGATTTCGATTGCTGGCACCCTGATCACGACAACGTTACGGTGGATGCCATCGTCAAGGTGCTGCTGGCTAATGCCGACAAGGCGCGCGCGCTGGTCAAACAGGTCGCGCATCCTGTGCACAGTGACGAAGGTGCTGATGCCTGCGCTTGTCGCAGTGCCTTGCAGTACGCGATTTTGACTTCGCCTGAAGCGCGCGATACCGCGATGCTGGACAAACTCTCCGCCGTGGCCGGTCGTATCCTTAATCCTCAATCCTAATTCCTCAATCCTCAATCCTCAATCCTCAATCCTCAATCCTGTCTCTATCATGCCTATTAAATCGCTTATCCGTACCGTTCCCCACTACCCGCATCAGGGCATCATGTTTCGTGACATCACGACCTTGTTGAAAGATCCCGTCGGTCTGCACGCCATGGTGCATAAAATCGTCAATCGCTATACGGACGTCAGAATAGACAAGGTCGTGGGCATCGAGTCGCGGGGATTTATCGTCGGCACACCGGTCGCTTATGAATTGAATCTGGGCTTCGTGCCGATCAGGAAGCGCGGCAAGCTGCCCGCCGATACGATAGGGCGCGAATATCAATTGGAGTACGGGAGTGACCGCATCGAAATCCACGTCGATGCGATACAGAAAGGCGATCACGTGTTGCTGATCGATGATCTGATCGCCACCGGCGGTACCGCAGAAGCGGCGGTCAAGCTGATCGAGGATATGGGCGGGATCGTGGTCGAGTGCTGTTTTGTGATCGACTTGCCGGATATCGGGGGTCGTGCAAGGCTGGAAGCGATGGGGCAGAAAGTGTTCGCACTGTGTGAATTCGAAGGCGATTAGTCCTGTAAATAACTGTTCTTGTAACCATCTGAATTTATGTTATTTTTTAAACTCGCCTTGTTCGGCCTTGCCTGTGTCATGGCCGGTTGTGGCGAGCAGCAGGGAGGCAGTCGGCCTGTAGTCGCGCCTGTCGAATCTTTCGCTCAGTTGATTGAAAAAGATCATTGTCTGGCCTGTCATGCCCCGGGTAATCAAATGAAATTGCCCTTATGGCATGAGGTGGCGAAAAAATATCAGAATAAACCGGATGCGGCAGCTTACTTGATTCATAAAATCAAAACGGGCGGCTCCGGTGCCTGGGGGAAAATGGATATGCCGCCCTATCAGGAGTTGGAAGAGGCTGAATTGAAAGTGCTCGTTCAGGGGGTGCTGTCCAGCATCAAACCTCCCGTTCAGTGATAAGCCGTAGTCAACCCGGAGGTGTCGGGCAGGTTTTTCTTGACGATGGCGTGTGTGTTCGTGCAGGATGCGAATTACGGTGATCCGGCTTGCCGGATTTTGTGAGTGGCAAATTGAGGAGATAAACGATGAAAAATGTAGTGATTGCAATGTTGTTGGTTTTTGGCGTGTCATCCGCAGCGTTTGCCTGTGACGCAGGTAAGAGTCATCACAAGACCA
>CAISHO010000101.1 GCA_903885165.1 uncultured Nitrosomonadales bacterium
CCCGATTGTCGGATGCGATGCAGCGGGTAGGAAAGTGCAATCCCCGTCAGCAGCCAGGCATAGTCAAAATCGGGCAGCGCCGACTGCTGTTGCAGCAGCCAGACGCCCAGCGTAAAGAAGAGGGTGAAGATAACCATCTGCGCAGCGTAGCGCACGTTGACCGCGCCGTGGTGTGAAAAAGTTTACACTCCCACTTCCCACTTTCCACTTCCCACTTCACACTTCCCACTTCCCACTTGCTACTTCTTGATTTCCCGATACAGCCGGTAGTGCTCGTTTTTATCCCCCTTGCGGCTGCCTTCCCATATTTTTTCGTAGCGCGATTCATCCATCAGCGGTCTGGAAAGTTTATCGCCTTGAATCAGGCGTAACTCGCAGACGCGTTCCCGATCGCGTTGGGTCGTGATGTTGCCAAAGTAGTACAACATGGCGCGTTGCCCGTCGCCTAAGCTTCGGTTGCGTGCGATGCAGTTGGCATTCTCCGGAATGGCAGATTTAAGCGAGACGACCATGCTGCGGTAGCTTTTGCCGCTGTCCAGCCAGGGCAGCCAAAGGGTCATCGCCAGTATCCAGATCAGCGTGATGCCGGATGCCCAGTTGACGATGGCGCGGCGCATTGAACGACCCACGCGCCATACCAGTGCCAGCCACAACAGGGTTGCGATGACGGCGATGATAACCGGGGTGGTTTGAAATACGGGTTCAAAGCCGGGTTGGTAATCTTTCAGCCATAACGTGATCTTGGCGTGGTTGTCCAGCAACAGGCCTGCCCACCCCCACCACAGGGCGATGGCCAGCAAAGCGAAGGTCATCAGCCCGAACCAGTCCAGCGCGTTGGCCGCCCCGCGTTTCAACATGGAAAGCGACGAGGTCGCCAGCAGCGCGATGGGCAGGAGCATGGGCAACGCATAGACTTCCTTGATGTTGGGCACCAGACTCAGGATGATGAGCATCACGAAAAAACTCACCAGCGGTAGTTGCAGGTCATCGCGTTGCCCTAGCCGTTTGCGTTCGCGCCATACCGCCCATGCGGCCAGCGGCAGGGCGGGCCAGGCCAGCCAAGGCAGATTTTTCAGGTAATACCAGGCGTCCTTGTTGGGGCCTTCCCGGATAAACTTCAGCCAGTTACCCACGTTATTCGACCAAGCCCAGTCGGAAAATAGTTTGGCCGAATGTTCGTGCAGCAGATACGGCCAGAGGGTGAGCCAGGGTAAGGCGCAAAGTAGGGCGATGGCGATGCTGTAGGTGTAACTGCGCAAGCGCCAGTTATGGAACAACGCGGGCAACAGCGCCGCGATCAGCAAAAATAGCACCGGCGAAATAAAACCCTTGGACATGAAGCCGATGCCAACGCCTATCCCCATCCAGACGCCGGCGCGTAACTGGCGTTCCTGACTATGGGAAAAACCGTAGAGCATCATGGCGATCCCGGCGAGCAGCGGCAGGTCGGTGATCATCTGATGTGCGCGGGCCAGCATGCCGAGGCAGCCGATCAGGGTGATGGCGGCTGCCCAGCCCCGATTCTCACCGTACAATTTTCTACCGGTAAGGCCAAGGAACAGTAGCGTCAGAGCACTGTACAGTCCGCTTGCGAGGCGGGCGGCATCGTGCAGCGGCAGCAGCGGGGAGAGCAGTTTGGCAAACAGGGTTCCCGTCCAGTAATAAAGTGGCGGATTGGTCATGAATGTCTCGCCGGCCAGGGTGGGAACCAGATAGTCACCGCTTTGCAGCATGGAGTAAATCACGCCAAAACTATAGGCGTCTTCGGGTTTCCACGGGTCGTGCCCGATCAGACCCGTCATCAGCCAGGCCAGACACAGTGCGCCCAGCATCACAGCCTTGGCGGGCGTGATGGGATGCGGGTCTGTGGGTTTGATGTAGTACATAGGTGCGATCGTAGCGGGTGGCGGCTTATCTGACCAGCTTGATTTGTTGTCCGGCTTTCGGTTCGCCGTCCGGATAGTTCGCGTTGATCAAGCGCAGATAGCTCTCAGCCGTCTCGCCCAGCGGTGAGTTTTTCGCCAGATCAGCATAGCTGTCCCCGTTTCTGGCCGTGATGACGTGCAGGGTAAGCGGTTTAAGCCACTGGCGTTCATTCGATGTAATGGTGTGGAAGCTCTTCACGGTGTCGATGATATCTCTCCGATTAGAACCCAGATTCGTCTTGCTGGTACCTTGCAAAATAAATGCTTGTTTGTTGTGGAAAATCACGCCACCGGTCGCGTTGGGCAAATCAAATAGAGCAGCGGGTAAACCATTTATGCTCGTTGTCGTGATTTGCGCATTGCCGCCGGCATAGCGGCGTGCATAGTCGATAGGCACACCCGCTGGCGATTCATCCAGCTTCATCTGCATCTGAGCTTCGCCCTTCGGGCTGACGGCAACCAGTGAGGTTGGCAAATTATGTACCTGCCAGTTAGGCGGGAATTGCACGGCGATGCCCAGTTCGCCATGATAGAAGGTGTTGTACCGCACGATGCCTTGATCGCTGTTGTCGTTGAACACCAGTCCCTCTGTGGCGGCTAAGAATTCGCGGCGTCCGGCAAAATGCGCGTGGGGGTTAGCGTTCTTTTCCGCCTCGCCGACCGCCTGATGCAAGCGTGTGTCATTGTCAGGATGGGTGGCAAAGACACCGTGATAGTGGCGCGGTTCGCGGCCTTCCTGTTTGGCTATCTGCGCATCCTGCAATTCCTGATTTTTTAGCACGCCGATGACGGTGATGATGGCTTGCGGGTCGTAGTCGGTGCGCGCCAGATATTCGGCGCCCAGACGGTCAGCCTCCAGTTCGTGATCGCGCCCGTAACCGGATAGTAGTGCGCCGCCGACCAGATTACTCAGATTGTTGCCGCCCATCGTATTGATTTCAGGAACGAAAATGGAGGCGATGGTGAGGCCGATGTTGGCAGCCTGCGCTGCACTTTGCTGGCGCACACCGTGGCGAGCCGTGACGTGGCCGATTTCATGGCCTAGTACCGCTGCGAGTTCCGCTTCAGAATTCAAATAGGCTAGGATGCCGCGCGTGATGTAAACATAGCCGCCTGGCAGAGCGAAGGCGTTGATATCCGGCGTATCCAGTACGGTGAAGTGATATTCCAGATCGGGGCGGTGGCTTTGTTTTGCGATGCGTTGGCCTACGCTGTTCACGTAGTCCTGCAATGGTTTTGAACCGTAAACGCGGTATTGTTTCTTGACCTGTACGTCGGATTGACGGCCGATGGCGATTTCCTGACTCTCTGACATCATCACGAAATCATTTGATCCGGTGACCGGGTTTTGCGCGCAGCCGGTGAGCAGGGCAAGTAGTAAGCAAACGATCAGAAAACGCATGACAATTCCTGTAACTTAAGTCAGGTGGGATATTTTCGGCAATAAAAAAGGCAGCAAAAGCTGCCTTTTGATTAAGCGATGTGCAAATAGTTCATTTGCACATGGTGCTTACGCCGCAGCCTTGGTTGCGTATTTTTGACGGAACTTGTCAATACGACCTGCTGTGTCCATAATCTTTTGCGTGCCGGTGTAGAACGGGTGGCATTCGGAACATACTTCGATGTTCAGCGTGTCTTTTGCCATCACTGAGCGTGTCTTGAAGTTGTTACCGCAGCTGCAAGTTACGGTGATTTCGTGGTAATTTGGGTGAATATCGGCTTTCATTTTCTTTTCCTTGCGGGTAATTTGATGCGGCGGGTGTGCGCATACTGTAGATTCAGCCGGGCATTATCCATAAAAATAGCGGCTTACGCAAATCTTTATAAGCCGGCACTGGGTTTTGCAAAGGGTAGCCGATCGATCTGCTCGAATAACAGCGGGTCAGTCATCGTGCTGGCGAAGTTCAGACGCAGCACTTGTTCGCTGGCAACGACGGTCAGTCCGTCGCAGTCCAAGCCGATGATCCTAGCATTGTTGGTTTCTATCCCGTGACATTGCTTGAGCAGTCGGCAAACCGTGCCTTGTTGGTTAACGTTGATTTTACTGAGTAATTTTTCTTCGTACCCGGCGAGTTCTGCGGCGCTTTTCACCGCGTAACTTTCCATGCTGACCCAGTGGATGCGTCCTACCCCGCCGATGTAACGAATGGCGACAGGTTCAATCCGGTAGAAGGAAAAGTCCAGTTTCATCAGTTCCGCAGCTTCCGGAAAGTGACGCAAATAGCGTGCAGCGGGTTGTTGCTGATCGGCCACTCTTTGTGTATTTCCCGCCACGGTCACTCGTCCCTGCATTTGTATTTCAGGGGATGCTTGATTGTGGGTGATCAGGCTCACGCGCGGATCGTGCGCAATATTTTTGCTGTGTTCGGCCAGTTCGCTGATGTAAATCAACAGGCTGCCGTCGTGGTCGGTCAGATAGGGTGTGATCGAGCCGAAGGGGAATCCGGCCAATTTTTTTGATATCGTCGAAAGTGCGCCGTAGCGATGAGCGCGCAGTAGGCGACGTGCCTCGGTTGCATTACTCACGCTGATAGTTTGAGTGCGATACTCGCCAGGCGACGGCCTAATGCCATGCACAATTTCTTTTCGGTATCCGAAATCGGTAAGTTGCCGGTCAGTCCGGCAACATGGCTGGCGCCATAAGGCGTGCCGCCCGTTTGCGTGCTGGCCAGCTCCGGTTCGGAATAAGGGAGGCCGGTGATCAGCATGCCGTGGTGCAGCAGCGGTAACATCATCGACAACAGTGTGGACTCCTGCCCGCCGTGCATGCTGCTGGTGGAGGTGAACAGGGCGGCGGGTTTGCCCACCAGGGCATGTTTCATCCAGAGCGAGCTGGTGCCATCCCAGAAATATTTCATCGCGCCGGCCATGTTGCCGAAACGCGTTGGACTGCCCAGCGCCAGAGCTATGCATTCCTCCAGGTCGCGCAACTCGACATAGGGCGCGCCCGAGTCAGGAATGACGGGGTCGGTTGCCTCGCACACGGTGGATATTTTCGGGACGGTACGAACTCTGGCGCGCACGCCGGGGACGGTCTCAATTCCGCGAGCAATGAGTTGCGCCATCTGTTGTGTCGCACCGTGCTGGCTGTAATACAGCACCAGGATTTCTTTGTCGGTTATCATGTGCAGGATTATAACGAGAAATTTGCATCGCGTTTCGTTTGTACTCTCGCCCGCAATACGGGAGAGGGATGGGGGAAGGGAATGGCGGATTTTTTTCAGGGGCGGCGCTTAAGTCATGCCCGCAAAGGATACAACACAGGCATGCCAAACAATCACTTACTGATTTTCTCGCGCTTTGTCATTGAGCGCTTTAAACAGGATCGCTGTGCGCAGATCGCGTCCAGCCTGACTTTTACCACGCTGCTGTCGCTGGTGCCGCTCATCACCATCGCGTTGACTATGTTTTCGGCTTTTCCGGTGTTTGATGATTTCTCTACCCAGATTAAAATCTACCTGGTAAACAATCTGATGCCAAATACGGCTGGCAAAGTCATTACTCACTATACCGAACAGTTCGCCGAGAGCGCAGGCAGACTGAGTGCGGTGGGTGTTGTTTTTCTGGCGGTGACCGCGATGTTGATGATCCAAACCATCGATCACGCGTTCAATACCATTTGGCGCGTGACGCGTCCGCGCAAGATGATCAAGCGCATGATCGTATATTGGGCAGTGCTTACGCTGGCGCCAGTGCTGGTGGGTGCCAGTCTATCGTTGACCTCATGGCTGGTCGGGTTGTCGTTGGGTTATGCCAAGCATATTCCGATTTTCGGGGTCGGTATGCTCAAGGCGCTACCTGTATTGCTGACCACGCTGGCCTTCGCGATGTTGTTCAGAATGGTGCCTAATCGCTATGTGCCCTATAAACACGCGCTGATTGGCGGGATTGTCGCGGCGGTGTTGTTTGAGACCATGAATCGGGTGTTCGGTTATTACATCAGTCATTTCCCAACCTACAAACTGGTGTACGGTGCTTTTGCCAGTGTGCCGATTTTTCTGATGTGGGTATATTTTTCCTGGTTGACGATACTGTTGGGTGCTGTGGTGGCCGCCTCCTTGCCGCACTGGCGGACGCCAGAAACACCGTATTTACCTGCGGTGGTCAAAATGCTCGACGCTTTAAGGGTGTTGCAGATGATGTCGGTTGCGATGCAGCACGGCGCGCTGATGACGATCCCTGTCTTGTCCCGGTCGCTGCACCTGGGCTTTTACACCTTGGAGCAAATATTGGAGCGCTTAACCAGTGCCGACATCGTGCGCAAGGCCGAAGGAGTGGGCTGGCTGATGATGCGGGATGCGGCGCATATCAAGGCCACCGAATTGCTGCACCTGTTTGTGCTGGATCGAAGTTCTCTGTTGGCGGAAGAAGGGGATAATCCTTTGAAACAATGGCTTGCGTCATGTGCCGCGCACCTTGAAAAAGAGACGGATGTGAGTCTGCAAGTGCTGTTTGATTCGTCGCGGCGACAAGGTGGAGATTAGCTAATAGTTGAGCATACTCTGCGCATTCGTTTAGAATGCAGGCCTCAACCTCTGGAATTGCAATTTGTCACAGCCCGCTTTAGTCGAAATTCGCGACCTTAACTTTACTTATGATAAACGCCCTGTGCTGCAGGGTATCAATATGACGTTTCCGAAAGGAAAGTTGGTTGCTATCATGGGCTTGTCCGGTTGCGGCAAAACGACACTGTTGCGCCATATCGGCGGGGCGCTAAAACCCACCAAGGGTTACGTCAAGATGGATGGTCAGGTGATGCACGACTTGGATCGGCAGGGGCTGTACGCCATGCGCCGCAAGATGGGTATGTTGTTTCAGTTCGGTGCGCTGTTTACCGATATGTCGGTCTACGACAACGTCGCGTTTCAGATGCGCGAGCACACAGATCTTTCCGAAGATCTTATTCATAGCCTAGTCATGATGAAGCTGCATGCGGTGGGTTTGCGCGGTGCGCAAGATATGATGCCGTCCGAGTTGTCTGGTGGAATGGCCAGGCGCGTTGCACTGGCACGCACCGTCGCGCTCGATCCCATGTTGATCATGTATGACGAACCTTTCGCAGGTCTCGATCCGATTTCCCTGACCGTGATCGGTGATTTGATCCGTAGGCTGAACGATGCGCTGGGCGCGACCTCGATTATCGTTACGCACGATATTCAGGAGTCGTTGAAGATTGTGGACTATGTGTACTTTATGGCGGGCGGCGTGATTCGGGCAGAGGGAACGCCGGACGAGTTGCGCGCCTCCAAGAACGATTTCGTGCGTCAGTTTGTGCATGGCGAAATGGATGGCCCTGTGCCATTTCATTACCCGGGTGCTGATTATCATCAAGATTTAAATTTGCGGACCTGACAATATGGCTGTACAGAGCACAATTAGAGCAATCGGACACCAAATCGTCAATACGGTTTGGCGCATCGGCGTGGCGGCGCGCTTCTTCTTTCTAACCCTGCTGTATTCGGGTAATAGTTTCCGCCGCTTTCACTTGATTATTAAGGAATTATTTTCCTCCGGGGTAATGTCGCTGATCATTATCATCGTGGCGGGGTTGTTTGTCGGCATGGTGTTGGGTTTGCAAGGGTACGAGACGCTCAAGCGCTACGGTTCCGAGTCGGCGTTAGGTGTGATGGTGGCGCTGGGTCTGGTTCGTGAACTGGGACCGGTGATGGCAGCATTGTTGTTTGCCAGTCGCGCAGGTTCGGCTATGACCGCCGAAATTGGCCTGATGAAGGCGACCGAGCAGATCTCCGCGATGGAAATGATGGCGGTGAATCCGATTGCGCGTATCGTGGCGCCGCGTTTTTGGGCGGGGGTAATCTCCATGCCGCTCCTGGCCGCGCTGTTCAGTGCAGTGGGTATCTTCGGTGGTTATCTGGTCGGCGTGGTGCAGATCGGCGTGGATGAAGGCTCGTTCTGGTCGCAGATGCAAGCGGCAGTGGATTTTCGTGAAGACATCATGAATGGTGCCATCAAGAGTCTGGTGTTCGGTGTGGTGGTAACGGTGATCGCGTTGTTCGAGGGCTTTGATGCACCGCCGACGGCAGAAGGTGTGTCGGGTGCGACGACGCGCACGGTGGTGACTTCATCGCTGGCCATTTTGATGTTGGACTTTGTATTGACTGCAATTATGTTTAGAGGGGCTTGAGATGGAAAGAACGACGCTGGATTTATGGGTAGGGATGTTCGTGGTGGCAGGGGCTGCCGCGCTGGTGATACTGGCGATGAAGGTCGGCAATCTGGGCACTTACAACGTCTCGGAGACATATCAGGTGCATGCATATTTTTCTAATATAGGCGGATTGAAACCCAAGGCATCGATTCGAAGCGCCGGTGTACTGGTAGGACGCGTCACCTCAATTTCGCTCAATACGGAACGTTATGAAGCTGACGTGGTCATGAGCGTTGATAAGCGCTACCAGTTTCCTAAAGATACCTTTGCCAACATCCTGACTTCGGGCTTGTTGGGTGAGCAATACATCGGTCTGGTGCCGGGTGGCGATACAGAGACACTCAAGAATGGCGAATTGATCAAACAAACCCAATCGGCGATGGTGCTGGAAGATCTGATCAGCAAATTCATGTATAGCAAGGCTGCAGAGCCTTCAAAATAATCAAGGAGTTAGTATGAGTAAGTTGTTGTTGAATATCATTGCGGGATTAATGTTGGTTGCAGGTGTGGCGCAGGCGGACGTAGTGGCCCCTGATGCATTAATCCGTGATACCGCACAGGATGTGATTACCATTATCAAGCAAGACCCCGATATCAAAGCGGGAAACAAGAAAAAAGTGCTGGCACTGGTCGACGCCAAAGTATTGCCTAACTTCGATTTTAACCGCATGACACAGCTGGCCGTGGGAAAGTCATGGCGCCAGGCAACGCCTGAGCAGAAAAAGGCGCTAGTCGCCGAGTTTCGCAATATGCTGGTGCGTACTTATACCAATGCATTCACGCAGTATCGCGATCAGACGATAGAGGTGAAACCGATGAAGGTCGCCGCTGATGAAACGGAAACTACGGTGAAAAGCCGTATCGTTAAATCCGGCGGACAACCGACTGCGGTAGATTATCAGATGAAAAAGGGCGATGACGGCTGGAAGGTGTTTGATGTCGTGATCGAAGGCGTCAGTCTGGTGACCAGTTATCGCAATCAGTTTGATGAAGTCGCACAGCAATCAGGCATCGATGGTCTGATCAAGAAATTGTCCGGTATGAATTCCGAAGCAGTGACGCGCAAGGCGGATGCCAAGTGATCAATCTGGAAGGTAATCGCCTCGTGTTGAGTGGTTCTCTGGTGATGTCGACCGTGCCCGCGCTCTATGAGGCGGGCTTGCAGCATTTATCCGGCGCTGACATGGAAGTGGATTTGGCTAAGGTTGAGGTGGTTGATTCCGCCGCGCTCAGTATGTTGCTGGGTTGGCTCAGAGCTGCTCAGGCTAAAAATCGCAGTTTACGAGTGACGAATCCACCAGCTAATCTGCTGAGTCTTGCCAATCTGTATGGTGTGGCCGAGATGCTGCCGAATTAAAACAAGGTCCGAAAGTTAAGCGATTTGCTGTTTTGCAGACCGATTCTTTTGTTTAAAATCAAATTAGGATAGCCATGGTTACCCCCGAAAGCATACAGATCGATATCGCGCAAAATATGGTGACAGAGTATTTAACGGTAACCGGAGACGGGCAGCATTTTGAGGCTGTCGTAGTGAGCGCAGAGTTCGCCGGAAAAAGCCGCATACAACGTCAGCAATTAGTCTATAAAACACTCGGTGAGCGGATGACAGGTGAAATTCATGCCCTGTCTATGAAAACTTTTACACCAGAAGAATGGGAGAACAGTAGGAAGTAGGAAGCGGGAAGTGGGAGGTGGGAAGTCGTAAGCACCCACTTTCCACTTTCTACTCCCCACTCACTATAATTTTATGCAAAAACTCGTAATCGAAGGCGGGCATCGACTCAACGGTGAAGTCCGTATTTCTGGTGCCAAAAACGCCGCCCTGCCCATTATGTGCGCCAGTATCCTGACGCAAGAGACGCTGCATCTGGGCAATCTGCCGGATATGCATGATGTGGCGACCATGATTAAGCTGTTGCAACAGATGGGCGTGGTGGTTGAATCCGGCGAGCAGGAGGCCAGATTTAACGGGGCCGCTTTGAATAAACCGGAAGCGCCTTACGATATGGTTAAGACCATGCGTGCGGCGATCCTGGTGCTGGGGCCTCTGTTGACTCGCTTCGGTGAGGCGCGCGTGTCGCTTCCAGGTGGTTGTGCGATCGGTTCGCGTCCCGTGGACCTGCACATCAAGGGTTTGATTGCGATGGGAGCCCAGATCCACATCGAACACGGTTATATCCATGCGACAGCGAAACGCCTGCATGGCGCGCGCATCTGTTTCGACCTGATTAGTGTAACCGGGACGGAAAATCTGATGATGGCGGCGGTCCTCGCGGACGGTGTGACGGTGCTGGAAAATGCGGCGCGTGAACCGGAGGTAGTGGATCTTGCCAACTGTCTGATCGCGATGGGGGCGAATATCGAAGGTGCCGGGAGCGACAAGATCACTATCGTCGGGGTCGCTAAGCTGCACGGCGCAAGTTACAGCGTGATGCCGGATCGCATCGAGAGCGGCACGTTTCTTGTCGCGGCGGCTGCAACGGGTGGCTGCATTACCCTGACCCATGCCCGTGCAGATACGCTCGACAGCGTACTCGATAAATTGCGTGAAGCGGGCGCAACGATAGCTGTGTCGGGGGATCGTATTCGTCTGGAAATGACGGGGCGCCCCAAGGCAGTTAATTTGCGTACCGCGCCTTACCCTGCTTTTCCGACGGACATGCAGGCGCAATTTATGGCGCTCAATGCGATCGCCGAAGGTAGCTCCATTGTCGTGGAAACGATATTTGAAAATCGCTTCATGCACGTGCAGGAATTGCAGCGCCTGGGCGCACAAATCGAAATTCAAGGTAACACTGCCGTGATACAAGGGTGCGTGACGCTGGATGGGGCTACCGTGATGGCGACCGACTTGCGTGCATCGGCATCGCTGGTGATTGCCGGGATGGTCGCTCAAGGTGAAACCGTGGTCGATCGCATTTACCATCTGGATCGCGGTTATGAACGCATCGAGGCGAAGCTCTCTGCGCTGGGTGCGAAGATACGAAGAATTAAATAGTAAGTGGGGAGTGGTAAGTTGTCAGTGGCTTGGCAACCTGTTGCTCACTCACCACTTCCTGCTTGCCACTTACCATTTACTGTGAAAAACATGATTACAATCGCATTATCAAAAGGTCGTATCTTCGAGGAAACGCTGCCGCTGCTGGCGGCGGCGGGAATTCATGCGCTGGAAGACCCGGAATCTTCACGCAAGTTGATACTCGATACGAATCGTCCGGATGTTCGCCTGATAATAGTGCGCGCATCAGATGTGCCGACCTATGTGCAATACGGCGCGGCGGATATCGGTGTGGCGGGCAAGGATGTGCTGAATGAACATGGCGGGGTAGGGCTTTATCAGCCATTGGATCTAAACATTGCGCGTTGCCGCCTGATGGTAGCGGTGCACAACGATTTTGATTATGAGTCGGCGGTCAAACAAGGCGCGCGCCTGCGTGTAGCGACCAAATATGTGAAAGCGGCGCGTGAACACTTCGCCGCCAAAGGCGTTCATGTCGACTTGATTAAGCTGTACGGTTCAATGGAATTGGCCCCGCTGGTTGGTTTGTCGGATGCTATCGTGGACTTGGTTAGCAGTGGCAGTACGCTCAAGGCCAATCATCTCAAGGCGGTCGAACATGTTAGCGATATTTCTTCCCGTCTGGTGGTCAATCAGGCTGCGCTGAAACTCAAGCGCGATGTGATTCAGCCTATGTTGGATGCATTTGCGCAAGCTATTGAATAGAAGGATTTTGTACAATGAAAATCAAACAAATATCTAGTGCAGATGCAAATTTTAGTTCTGAACTGACCACCTTGCTGGCGTTCGAAGAAGCGGCGGATGAGAAGTTGGAGGCGACGGTAGCTTCCATTTTGGCGGATGTGAAGGTGCGTGGAGATGTCGCTGTATTAGACTATACCGCCAGATTTGACCGTTTGTCGTTGTCAACGGCCTGCGAAATGGAATTGCCGCGAGAGGAGTTGCGTGCTGCATTCGAGAGCTTGCCGGTCGAACAGCGTCTGGCGCTTGAGGCTGCTGCAGCTCGTGTCACGGAATATCATCAAAAGCAAGTTCAGCCTTCGTGGAGCTATACCGACGAAGATGGCACGCTGCTGGGTCAGCAGGTAACTCCTCTGGATCGCGTGGGCCTGTATGTGCCGGGCGGTAAGGCGGCATACCCTTCCTCGGTGCTGATGAACGCGCTGCCTGCCAAGGTGGCCGGGGTGGCTGAATTGATTATGGTGGTGCCGACCCCGGATGGCGTGAAGAATCAGCTGGTGCTAGCGGCAGCGTTCCTGGCTGGCGTGGATCGCGTATTTACAATCGGCGGAGCACAGGCGGTAGCTGCTTTGGCTTATGGTACGGAAACCATCCCCAAGGTGGATAAAGTTGTAGGTCCTGGTAATGCCTATGTGGCGGCGGCAAAACGTCGCGTGTTCGGCATCTGCGGTATCGATATGATCGCAGGTCCCTCGGAGATACTGGTGATTTGCGACGGTAAGACTGATCCTGACTGGATTGCGATGGATCTGTTCTCGCAGGCGGAACACGATGAGTTGGCGCAGGCGATTTTGATTTCGCCCGATTTGGAATTTATTAAGGCGGTCGCGAGAAGCGCAGACCGATTGCTGGAACAGATGCCGCGACGTGAAATTATTAAAACTGCATTGGAGAGTCGTGGCGCCTTAATTCATGTGTCGAGTCTCGAGGAGGCCTGTGAGATCAGCAACCGCATCGCCCCTGAGCATCTGGAGATGTCGGTGGAAGATCCTGTGTCATGGTTGCCTAAGCTAAAACATGCGGGCGCGATCTTTATGGGGCGCTATACCTCTGAATCGTTAGGGGACTATTGCGCGGGCCCGAACCACGTATTACCTACCTCTGGTACGGCAAGGTTTTCTTCTCCGCTGGGCGTGTATGACTTTCAGAAGCGCAGCAGCCTGATACAAGTGTCGCAAAAGGGCGCGCAGAATCTGGGGAAAATTGCTGCAACACTGGCTTTTGGAGAAGGTTTGCAGGCACATGCACAGTCTGCGTTGTATAGAACGCAAATAAAATAGTAAGTATTGCAAAAAACAGTTGACACGGTGTGCTGTTATTGGAATAATGCTGCTCCAGTTTTGGAGGGGTGGCCGAGTGGTTAAAGGCAGCAGACTGTAAATCTGCCCTCTCAGAGTACGAAGGTTCGAATCCTTCCCCCTCCACCAAAATTAAGTCTGAATCTGCGGTGTTTGCGGGTTTGACAACGTTGTTTGATAGGAATGCTTGCGGGTGTAGCTCAATGGTAGAGCAGAAGTTTTCCAAACTTACGACGAGGGTTCGATCCCCTTCACCCGCTCCAGTATGAATCCCGCCCATGTGGCTCAGTGGTAGAGCACTCCCTTGGTAAGGGAGAGGTCGCGAGTCCGATTCTCGCCATGGGCACCAAATAAAGTAGCTATTGTTAACGTTTGACTAAGGAAAAAGTCATGGCAAAAAGTAAATTTGAACGTACAAAACCCCACGTCAACGTCGGCACGATTGGTCACGTGGATCATGGTAAGACAACGCTGACAGCGGCGATCACCATGGTGTTGTGCAAGAAGTTCGGCGGCGAAGCGAAGGCTTACGACCAGATCGATGCAGCACCGGAAGAAAAGGCGCG
>CAISHO010000102.1 GCA_903885165.1 uncultured Nitrosomonadales bacterium
ACAATTCCACACCGAACAGACCTAAACCGCCTAAGTCGTCGGTAATTTTTTTCGCGATATCGCGCGCGCTTTGCAGTGCCGCTGCCGTCATCGCTTGCGGTTGCCAGCTCTCCACATAATCGCCGTTGACCTGCACATGACCTACCGGCGCGCAGAACTGTGTTTCAACCTGACCGTCTGCTCCCATCGCCCGCACGGTGAGCAGGGTAATTTCATAATCAAAATGGATCATCCCCTCGACAATCACTCGTCCCTGATTGACCCGGCTGCCGCTGGCCGCATAATCCCAGGCAGCATCGATTTCATCCGGTGTATCCACCTTGGATTGCCCCTTGCCGGACGAAGACATGACCGGTTTGATGATGCAGGGATAGCCGATACGATTGGCGGCAGCGCGCATCTCTTCCAAACTGTCGGCACACTCGTAGGGGGATGTCGGCAGACCCAATGTTTCTGCGGCCAGACGACGGATGCCTTCACGGTTCATAGTCAGGCGTGCGGCTCGTGCGGTCGGGATTACTCGCGCTATACCCGCTTGTTCGAGTTGTTCCAGCATCACGGTGGCGATCGCTTCGATCTCTGGTACGACCAGATCCGGCTTTTCCAGTTCGATCAAGGCGCGCAATGCCTCGCCATCGGCCATATTGATCACATGAGCCCGGTGCGCAACCTGATGTCCCGGTGCATTCGGATAACGATCCACCGCGATCGTTTCGACCCCCAGACGTTGCAGGGCGATGATCACTTCTTTGCCCAACTCGCCGCTGCCCAGCAGCATGACGCGAGTGGCGGTGTTACTTAACGGTGTACCGATGATTTGTGTAGACATGATGTGGGCCGGAAGTTGGAAATATAGTCAAATTATACACAATGGCGTCAACTATTCGCAGCGTTAATGTACTATGCGTCTTGACTCAAAATGAGCCTCAATACCGATACAAGCTATGCAAAACTGGCACGCTGTATAAAATGTGTCCTCCGCGATTTTGACACTGTATCCCGTCTGGGCGGCGACGAATTTACCGTGATTCTGCCGAAACCACACGACCTCGCGCAAAGCCGGCGGGCTGCTGAACAAATTCTTGAACTATTGGCGCAAGCCGTTTACTTTGTCAATCACCAGGCCGGTCAGCATATATCAGCGAGTATAAGCATCGCGCTTTATCCGCAGGACGCAAGCGAAATGACCGCCCTATTCAAGTGCGTAGACAAAGCCATGTATATCGCCCAGGATCAAGGTCGAAAATTGCTTTATCTATTATTCAAGTAAATGCTAACAATTTTTAATTATTGCCTTGACTACGTTGACGTGTAAACTTTAACATCAATGCCATTGCATGCTTCTAAAAAGCAAAAATCTCATGGAAAAAAACCAAGATCTACGCCGAATGGCTGAAGAAAAAACGCGTTCACTTCATGTCCCCGGTAATTTGCATGCGCCTGAGAAAACACTAGACTTGCTGCATGAGCTGCAGGTGCATCAAATCGAACTGGAAATGCAGAACGAGGAACTGCGCAAAACACTGGCAGAGTTGGATACTTCCCGTTCTCAGTATTTCGACTTTTACGACCGCGCACCGGTAGGCTATAGCACAATCAACCTGGAAGGACAGATCCTGCAGGCAAATCTCACCACAGCACGTCTGTTGGGCACCGAGCGTAGCAGCCTGCTCAAGCAACCCTTCACCCGATTCATACTCAAGGAAGATCAGGATACTTTTTATCTGCTGTGCAAGAAACTCGTTGAAGACGAATCCGCCATAAGCTGCGAACTGCGCATGACGCGACCCGATGGCACTCAGTTCTGGGCAAGGATAGAGGCAATATTGGTGAATAACGAGATCGGGGAACCGTTGTTGCGTATCGTGTTCAGCGACATCAGCGCACTTAAACAGAACGAAGAAGACCTGCGTGTTGCCGCCATCGCCTTTGAGTCGCAGCTAGGCATAATGGTCAGTAATGCGGATGGAATCATCATCAAGGTCAATCAGGCCTTTACCACGCTGACCGGCTACAGCGCTGAGGAGGCCATCGGTCAAAAGCCTCACCTGCTCAGCTCCGGTCGACACAGTAAAGCGTTTTATCAATCGATGTGGTCGACGTTACAAACAACCGGCTACTGGCAGGGTGAAATCTGGAATCGGCGTAAGAATGGCAAAATTTACGCCGAATGGCTGACGATTTCGCAAGTCAGCGCACCCGATGGTCATGTCAGCCACTACATCGGCACCTTTTCTGACATCACTGCAAACGAAGATGCTGCCGCCGAAATACACCGGTTGGCGTATTACGATCCGCTCACCAATCTGCCGAACCGCCGCTTACTGGAAGACCGCCTAAACCAGGCGCTCGCCAGCGCCTACCGCAGCCATATGTACGGCGTCATCCTGTTTTTGGATCTGGATAACTTCAAGCTCATCAACGACACACGCGGTCATGCGGTAGGTGATTTGCTGCTGATTGAAGTGGCTCGCCGGTTGCATCAGGTGGTGCGTAAAGGCGACACCTTGGCACGACTGGGCGGTGATGAATTTGTGGTTATAATGGAAAACCTGAGTGTAGACATACAACAGACAACCGTATTGATTGAACAAATCGGTGAAAAAATCCTGATAGAATTAGCTCGCCCCTATCTGTTCAAAGGTTATGAATTTCATTGCAGCGCCAGCATCGGTGCGGGGGTTTATTGCGAGCACCAGGAAACCAGTGAAGAATTACTAAGACACGCCGATATCGCCATGTACCATTCGAAAAAAGCCGGACGTAATACCCTGCGCTTCTTCGATCCAGCCATGCAAGCGGCGGTGTCTATCCGCGCCGCGCTTGAGAAAGACCTGCGACATGCGCTGGAGCAAAGCCAGTTTTTGCTGTTTTTCCAGTCACAGGTCAACCACGATGGCGAGATCATCGGTGCGGAAGTGCTGGTGCGCTGGCGTCATCCCGAACGAGGACTAGTCTCCCCGCAGGATTTCATCCCGCTGGCGGAAGATACCGGCCTGATTTTGCCTATCGGTCAATGGGTACTGGACACAGCCTGCGCCCAACTCAAATTATGGGAAAATACTGAAGCCACTCGCCATTTGCAACTGGCTGTCAATGTCAGCGCGCGCCAGTTCCGCCAGACAGGTTTTGTCGAGCAGGTGAAACAGAGCATTACACAGCATACAATTAACCCCGCTTTGCTGAAACTTGAACTGACTGAGACGCTGGTGTTGGACAATGTCGACGACACCATCGCCAAGATGAGTCAACTCAAAGAAATCGGTGTGCGCTTTTCGATGGATGACTTTGGCACCGGTTTTTCCTCACTAGCGTATCTGACCCAATTGCCACTGGATCAACTTAAAATCGACCAGTCCTTCGTACGCAATATGGGGGTAAAACCGCGTGATGCGATCATTGTACAAACGATCATCGGTATGGCGAACAATCTTGGGATGGAGGTCATTGCCGAAGGAGTGGAGACCGAAGCACAACGCGCGTTTCTGGAAGAACACGGTTGCCCTTCCTGTCAGGGGTATCTATTCAGCAAACCAGTGCCGGTCGAACAGTTCGAAACGTTGCTGGCGCAATAAAACAGATGGCAGAAGCTACGGCGTTCCGCCAATTTACGGCCTACGCTTTGTATAATTTGCCGGAGAGTAGACTGGCAGAGACAATCAGCGCGGCTCCCAGCCAGTCGAGTAACTGCATCGCTTCCCCTGCCAGAAAATAGGATGAAATGGCCGCGACAACTAATTCGAATAAAAACAATAACATAGCACGATTCGCTGGCATATGAGTGACACCGTATTGCACCGCAAAGCTGACAGCACACAGTGCCACGCCCAGACAGCTTAAGATCAGCCAATTTTGTGCGGCGATTCCCGTCACTTGCCAACTGCCTTGCCAGTACAACAAAGGCGCCGTGAGCAGCGCCGTACCGATCCAGATACTGAAGGTTTTGGCCTCCACGCTCAGATGACTGGCGCGACGCGAAACCACATTAGATAACGCAAAACCAATCCCGGCGGTGAGTCCCAACCATTCGGATGAGTTCTGCGGTACTGGCAGACCCAGACTTGGTTCCCACAACATCGTGAATGCGCCACCCAGCGACAATGCGATCACCAGATAGCCGTAGCGGTTCAGACGCTCCCCCAGCAGCCAGAAGGAGAATAAGATCGTCCAGACCGGCGCCATATAAAACAGCAGCAACACGCGCATCACTTCGCCGTGCAGCATCGCCAGCACATAGCCGAAATTCGCCCATCCGGCGGAAAACAATAGCAATAGTGCCCACCAACCAGCGCTGCGTATCTCACGCCACACGCGCGGCAACATGAACGAGCCGAAGCCCATCGCCAGCGCATAGGTGATCAGCGTTGCCAACGGCCCCGAGATGCCCGCCTCCTGCAATACGCGATACGGATACCAAATGAGTCCCCAGATCAACGCGCCGGACAAGATTCCCGCGACCGGCATGACATTTAATTTTGATGGCACTGGTACGACCCTTATAATGCTCGCTGACTTTTATGCGCCATTGAGATAGCAAATGAATCCAGATTTGAACAAGCTGCAACCCTACCCGTTCCAGAAACTCGCCGCCCTGTTTCGTGAAGTCACGCCCAATGCGGATTATCGCCCGATCAGCCTGTCGATCGGAGAGCCTAAACACGCGACGCCACAGTTTATCAAGGATGCCCTGACGGAAAATCTGGCAGGATTGGCTAATTATCCCACAACCGCAGGCTCTGACGCGTTGCGCAGCACCATAGCCGATTGGTTATCCCGTCGCTACGCCATTCCTGCGCTGGACTTCAAAACGCAGGTATTGCCGGTCAACGGCAGTCGAGAGGCCTTGTTTGCCTTCGCACAGACTATTATCGACCGTTCAAAAGCAGAACCTGCCGTTGTCTGTCCCAACCCCTTCTACCAGATCTACGAAGGCGCGGCGTTTTTGGCGGGTGCAACCCCCTACTTTCTCAACACACTGCCCGAAGATAATTTCGCACTGAATTTCGCGCAACTTCCCATCGATGTATGGCAAAGAACGCAACTGATCTACGTCTGCTCGCCCGGCAACCCGACCGGGCGTGTCATGCCTTTGACCGAATGGGAAACACTGTTTGAGATGTCGGATCGATACGGTTTTATCATAGCATCCGACGAATGTTATTCTGAGATCTACTTTGACACAAAGCCTTTAGGCGCACTGGAAGCCGCACAGCAACTGGGTCGTGCCGATTACCGGAATTTAGTGGTATTTTCCAGCTTGTCTAAACGCTCCAATGTTCCCGGCATGCGCTCAGGTTTTGTTGCAGGGGATGCGCGCGTAATCGAGAAATTTGCCCTGTACCGAACCTACCACGGTTCGGCGATGAATCCGGTGATTCAAGCCGCCAGTATCGCCTCCTGGAACGATGAAACCCACGTAGAGGAAAACCACCGCCAGTATGCGGAAAAGTTCTCCCGCGTCGTCGAGATTTTAAAACCGGTATTGCCGGTGGTGATGCCGGATGCCGCATTCTATCTGTGGGTACGCACGCCAATTTCAGACACCGTGTTCGCGCAAGCCTTGTATCACGATTACAACGTCACCGTCCTGCCCGGCAGTTATCTGGCTCGCAGCGCGCAAGGGGTAAATCCGGGCGAGAATTTCGTACGCCTGGCTCTGGTCGCGAATACCGAAGAGACGGTCGAAGCGGCACACCGCATCGCCAAGTTTGTGGAAAACTTAAAATAATTATTAATAAAACATTGCAACATATTGCTTTTAATTAAAAATTTATTTTTACACGAGTTCCAAATCCGTTATCCATGACACAAATCACACCACGCGATATTCCAGATGCCGCCCTCCAACATCTGATTGCAAGCGGCTACACTCCGGCGCTGGCGAAAATATTTGCCGCGCGCGGCATCACAGATAAGGCGCAAATGGACACCACATTTGCCCATCTGCTGCCTTTTGACAGCCTGAAAAATTCACGCGAAATGGCGGTCTTGCTGGCAGATGCAATTGCGGCGCAAAAAAAATTACTGGTGATCGCTGACTACGATGCCGACGGGGCAACCGCCTGTGCAGTGGCGGTGCGCGGCCTGCGTCTATTCGGTGCGAACATCGACTTCATCGTGCCTAACCGCTTTGAGTTTGGGTATGGACTGACGCCTGAAATTGTGAGGCTAGCGGCGAAACAAAATCCCGATATTCTACTCACCGTAGACAACGGCATCGCCAGTGTGGAGGGCGTCACGGAGGCCAACCGGCTCGGTATGCAGGTATTCGTCACCGATCATCACCTGCCCGGCGAGACACTGCCTGACGCTGCCTGCATCGTGAATCCGAATCAGCCCGACTGCGCCTTCCCCAGCAAACACCTGGCAGGCGTGGGCGTAATGTTCTATGTGTTGCTGGCGCTGCGCGCCGAATTGCGCAACAGAGGACAGCTATCAGACGAACAGGGACGCAAACTGATCGGACTACTCGATCTGGTCGCCCTGGGCACGGTCGCCGACGTGGTGGTCTTGGATCAGAACAATAGAATTTTGGTGCAGCAAGGCTTGCAGCGCATTCGTGCCGGTCGTGCCTGCGCAGGCATCAACGCGCTGTTGCAAGTCGCAAAGAAATCACCCTCAAAAGTCTCCAGTCTGGATTTGGGATTTACCGTAGGTCCCCGACTGAACGCCGCCGGACGGTTGGACGATATGTCATTAGGAATCAATAACTTAATAACTGACGATACGGCGCGTGCGTTGCAGATAGCCAGTGAACTGGATAGCTTGAACCGGGAGCGGCGCAGCATAGAGACCGGGATGCAGGACAGCGCGCTGGCAGCGCTGGAAACCGTCAAGCCCACCGGTAATTTTAGCCTGAGCCTGTTCGATGAAACTTGGCATCAGGGTGTAATCGGCATTCTCGCCTCGCGCCTGAAAGACAAGTTTCACCGCCCGGTGATTGCCTTTGCACTCTCCTCCGCTGGCGAAATCAAGGGTTCAGGGCGTTCAATTTCAGGACTGCATCTGCGGGACGCGCTGGATCTGGTCAGCAAACGTCATCCCAAACTCATCAAGAAATTCGGTGGCCACAGCATGGCTGCCGGACTCAGCCTGAATCAGGATGATTTTGGCGAGTTTGCCGCTGCTTTTGAGTTGGTGTGCAGCGAGTTAATTTCTCCTGAGGACCTGACGCTGCGCATCGAAACTGACGGCGCGCTGTCCCCGGCGGAAATGACGCTGGACGCCGCGCGCCTGTTGGATGAACAAGTCTGGGGTCAAGGCTTTCCGGCCCCACAATTTGATGATGTGTTCATGGTGCAAAGCCAGCGCGTAGTGGGTGAAAAACATCTGAAACTGCGCCTGGGATTAAAGGGCAATCCTATCGAAGCGATCCTGTTCGGACACAACGAGCCGCTTCCGGAAAAAATTCGTGCGGTCTACGCCCTGAGCATCAACGAGTACAACGGTAATCAAAGCTTGCAACTCATCGTCAGGCATATTGAGGAGTGAGGAGTGAGGAGTGAGGAGTGAGGAGTGAGGAGTGAGGAGTGAGGAGTGAGGAGTGAGTGCAAAATAGTGTGATGGGTATATCATCTCAATCTACATTCCTAGTTCCTCAATCCGCGAAAATATGGAAACCAGTCTTCTGCAAGGCAACGGCATCGAAGCCCTGCCGCAATTTCTCACTAGCCTGGCCATCGGCCTGCTGATCGGTCTGGAGCGCGAGCGCAACCCCTCTGCACGTGCTGGATTGCGCACTTTCGCACTGGTTACCGTATTCGGCACCTTGATGGCGCTGCTATCGAGCAAGGCCGGCTCTCCCTGGCTGCTGATTGCCGGTATGCTGTCCGTCGCCACGATGATTATCGCTTCCTATTTCAACAACCAGGAAGAGGATCCCGGCACCACCACGGTGATCGCCCTGCTGCTGGGTTACGGACTGGGTGCGATGATCTGGTATGGCATGGCCAAGCTTGCTGTCATGCTGGCGATCGGCGTCACCGCCCTGCTCTACTTCAAACCCGAATTGCGCGGATTCTCGCAAAAAATGACACGTCGCGATCTGGTCGCCGTACTGCAATTTTCCGTGCTCACCTTTATCGTCCTGCCGATACTCCCGGATCAGAGCTTCGGCCCTTATCACGCCTTCAACCCTTATCACGCCTGGCTGATGGTGGTATTGATCTCCGGCATCAGTCTGGCGGGCTATGCCGCATTGCATGCAGCGGGCACGCGTTTCGGCGCCTTGTTTCTAGGTGTGTTCGGCGGCATGGCATCGAGCACCGCCACCACACTGATCTACGCTAAACACGGCAAAGCCAATCCGGCCATGTCCTATCTTGCCGCCTCGGTCATCGTAATCGCCAGCATGGTGGTATTGACCCGTCTGATGGTGGTCAGCGCGGTCGTCGCCTACGGTGCACTGCCCAGACTGTTTCCGGTACTGGCCACAGGACTGCTATTCGGGTTGATCGTCGCGCTGTACCAGTGGCGCAGAATAAGCAAAAGCACGGAACTGTATGTTCCTGAAACTTCCAATCCGGCAGAATTGCATACCGCACTCGGTTTCGGTCTGCTGTATGTGGTTGTTTTGTTAGGTTCGGCATGGATGCGAGATGTCGCCGGTTCTCAGGGCTTGTACATCGTCGCGCTGGTATCGGGGCTCACCGATGTCGATGCCATCACCCTGTCCAGTCTGCGCCTGTTTAATCTGGGACAACTAAGCGAACAACAAACCGTCACCGCCATTGCCATTGCCTATCTGTCCAACCTGTCATTCAAATTTGGACTGGTTGTCTCTTTGGGAGGGTGGAACCTCGCGAAACACGTATCCATCGGCTTTCTCGCTATCGCTTGCGGGGTGTTGTTCGGCCTGTTTGCGTTATAATCGCGCCCTTTTCAGCAAGCACTGGCACAGGACAATATCATGGAAGTCGAACAAATCAATTCCCTTAATAATCAATTACAAGATTTAGCCCTGCGCAGTGCGGAATTACGGAGGTATCTTTGACTACGATACCAAGAGCGAACGACTGACCGAAGTATCCGAACTTGCTGAAAACCCGGCCATCTGGCAGGATGCCAAACGCGCTCAGGAATTGGGCCGCGAGCGCAAGATGCTTGAAGGTGTCGTGCTGGGCTTAGCCAAGATCCAGCAGGATTTATCGGATGCCGCCGAACTGTTTGAGATGTCGCAGGCGGAGGACGACGAAGACTCCATGCAGAGTACTGCTGATGATATTCAGGACATCGAACGTCGCGTTGCCGAAATGGAATTTCGCCGCATGTTCAACCACCCGATGGATCCGAACAGTTGCTTTGTGGACATACAGGCAGGTTCCGGTGGTACCGAAGCGCAAGATTGGGCTTCCATGCTAATGCGTATGTACGTGCGCTACGCCGAGCGTAAAGGTTACCAGGTAGAAATTCTGGAGTTGTCCGATGGTGATGTCGCTGGCATCAAGGGAGCATCACTCAAAATCATCGGCGAATACGCCTTTGGTCATCTGCGTACCGAAACGGGTGTTCATCGCCTGGTCAGAAAATCGCCGTTCGACTCAGGCA
The DNA here is from genome assembly GCA_903885165.1 of uncultured Nitrosomonadales bacterium. GTDB lineage: Bacteria > Pseudomonadota > Gammaproteobacteria > Burkholderiales > Gallionellaceae > Gallionella. Next base: position 9,547 of record CAISHO010000102.1, read on the forward strand.
ATCGCCGTCACACCTCGTTCTCCAGCGTGTTCGTCTATCCTGAAGTCGATGACTCGATCGAGATCGACATCAACCCCGCCGACTTGCGCGTGGATACCTATCGCGCCTCAGGTGCCGGTGGTCAGCACATCAATAAAACCGATTCGGCGGTGCGTATCACCCACATCCCAACTAATATTGTGGTGCAGTGCCAGAGCGATCGTTCACAACACCGCAACCGCGCCGAGGCAATGGCGATGTTGAAGTCGCGCATGTACGAAGAGGAACTGCGCAAGCGCAACGAAGAGAAACAGGCCATGGAAGACGGCAAGACCGACATCGGCTGGGGACACCAGATCCGCTCCTACGTGCTGGATCAGTCGCGCATCAAGGATCTGCGCACCAACTTTGAAGTCGGCAACACTCAAGGCGTGCTGGACGGCGATCTGGATGACTTTATTTCGGCGAGTTTGAAGCAAGGGGTTTAATCAAGTAAAAAATTGATTATAAAAAAACAGGTTTTCATGAATAATGGAAACCTGTTTTTTATTACGCCGACAAAAATATTCAGCGCTAATAGGGTTTGTTTCCGACCCAATTGCCAGCCGGTTTATACTGACACGCCCAAACTTGTTCCTGCGTTTTTTCACACACAGCCACCGCACAACCCACCGCCGTGGTGCTCCGCCAGACCATCTGCGTGTAGTGTCCGCACACCTGGCCGTGCTTGCAGTGATTATGGGCGTAATCGTAGTCTGCCCGCTCGCTACCCCAACTATCCACGACTTGCTCATCAGACACTTTTTGCAACTCACGGCGTCCGTCAGACCATTTCAACGCACTGGCCCAATAGAGATTTTCACCGTAGCGCCCGTCCGGTTTACTATGGCGCATCTGGCAGGCATTAGTGCGCTTGAGATTGTTCACCCAGTTCTGTGCACTCGCTGCCAGCGAGGATGAATATTTCAGCTTTTCTGTGAGACCCGCTTGGGTGCGCCACTTGTTATGCGCATCCACGATGGCTTGCGGGTCAACTTGTACGGCACAGACACTGGCCGAAAAAAACATAAACAGCAGATATTTCAACAAGTGATGCACTAACGACCCAGAACTTTATAGTAAACCGCGCGATAGGCTTTTGCGCTGGTCTCCCAGGTAAAATCCTTGCTCATGCAATTTTTTCGCAACGCCTTCCATTTACGCGGGTCGTGATAGAGGTCAACGGCGCGTTTGATGGTGTCGTATAAATTATCGGTGCTCATACCGCTGAAGACAAAACCACTGGCCGTGCCGTCCTTGAGCGTATCTGCGTTGCAATCGACTACAGAATCCGCCAACCCGCCAGTGTTGTGCACCACCGGTGGTGTGCCGTAACGCTGACTGTAAAACTGATTCAACCCGCAAGGCTCGAAACGCGATGGCATGATGAACATATCCGATCCGGCTTCAATTTGGTGCGACAGACTCTCGTCAAAACCGATCATCGCAGCCACCCTGCCCGGATAATGATGCGCCAGATAGCGGGCATTCTTTTGCATCGCGGGTTCACCGCTCCCCAAAATCACCAGTTGCACGGGTAATTCCAGCAAACGCGGTACAATTTCCAGCAGCAAATCCAGCCCCTTCTGGTGCGTCAGGCGACTGACCACCCCCAAAAGTGGCACGTCCGCATCCTGATTCAGCCCCATTCTCGTTTGCAGCGCCAGTTTGTTGGCGGCTTTTCCGCTAATACGGGCACTACTGTAATGCGCGGGCAGATGTTTATCCGACTCCGAATTCCATTCCTCTGTATCGATCCCGTTCAAGATGCCAGTGATATCTGAACTACGCCCCTGCAACAAACCTTGCAAGCCGAAGCCCAGTTCATCGCCCTGAATTTCACGTGCGTAATTGGGGCTGACCGTGGTGATGTGATAGGCGTAATATAGCCCGGCCTTGAGAAACGACATATTGCCGTATAACTCCAGACCATTCATGTCGTAACTGTCCGGCGGCAGATGCAGCAACTGCACTTTATGCGGGCGGTAATTTCCTTGAAACGCCAGATTGTGAATGGTAATCACGTTAGGGACCGCACCGGGCGACACACTCAGATATGCGCCGGTCAAGCCAGTTTGCCAGTCATTGCAATGTACGATTTCCGGATGCCAGGAGAGCGGCGATTCATCGCAGCTTAAAACTGCGGCAATTTTGGAAAGCAATCCGAAGCGCAGCGGATTATCAACCCAGTCATGCCCGTCCGGATCCGAATAAGGCCCGCCGGCACGCTGGTACAGTGATGGACAATCCAACACCAGCAGCGGCACGCCGCTCTTCATGATGGAAAAAATTAATCGCGACGGCGGAAAACCGGGCAACTCGGCAAAAGTCGCCACCACTTCATTCGGCCCCAGTTGCGCCATGACTTGCGGATAACCCGGCACCAGCACGCGCACATCGACATCAATGCTGCGTAAGGCGACCGGCAATGCACCGCTGACGTCAGCCAGACCACCCGTCTTGATGAGCGGCGCAATTTCAGAAGTGACGAACAGTACTTTAATTTCGGCCATGTATAATTAACCTATTGAATAAATTATAAATTTTACAATTAACGCATCATACCTAACTCAAAGGTATGCGTTAAGAAATCATGACAGGAATATACTCGGATACGGTATTCAAGATTGCCACATTACACCCCCCGTTTCATTACGCACACCGACAAATTCAAAACGATAATGCCGTGCGTAGGCTAGCGGCTCTTTGCATACATTATAGTCAATCAGTATTTTCACGACCACGTCCTCTGGTGTCAGTCCGCTCTGCTTCACCGCCACTTCAAATTTCAGGCTATCGCCATCATTGACCCGCAAGATTCCCTGATCGGTACGCCACAAACTTTGCACACGGGCAACCAGACGGCAAGTTTCCGACTCACCCTCAATGCACAGGGCATACTGACAGCTGTCCACCAGATATTCAACGACCATGCGCTTGAAATTAAAGCGCGGAATGATGCGGCACGTAGAGATTATAGCGCAGCTATACGGCCAGTGCCGCACCAGCCATGCTTGAAAAATTTGACTCATGCAAAACAGTAAAAAAAGCCACCTTAAGTGCAAGGCGGCTTTTTATTTTAAATCAACACGCTAATCCCAGTCGCTTTAAGGCTTAACACCCTTCACGTTCCAGACCTTTTCCGCATACTCCAAAATAGTGCGGTCGCTAGAGAATTTACCCATATTAGCCACATTCAAAATAGCGCGACGCGTCCACTCATCTTTTTCCAGATAGAGTTGACTGACCCTATCCTGAGTCGCGATATAACTGGCGTAATCGGCCAGCAGCAGATAATGATCACCATGATGGGTCAGATTATTGAAAATCGGACTATAACGATCAGCTTCTTCCACCGAGAAGAAACCATTTCCTATCATATCCAGACACTGTTTCAATTCGTCGTTGCCGTGGTAATAATCCCACGGGTTATAACCGCGCACGCGCATTTCAGCCACTTGTGGTGTCGTCAGACCGAAGATGAAGATATTGTTGTCGCCCACTTCTTCGAGAATTTCAACGTTCGCGCCGTCCAGCGTACCGATAGTCAAGGCGCCGTTCAACGCCATCTTCATGTTACCGGTCCCGGATGCTTCCGTCCCTGCCGTAGAAATCTGCTCGGACAGATCACTGGCCGGGAACAGCTTTTCGGCAGAAGACACATCGTAACTCGGCAGGAATACGACTTTGAGCAAACCGCGTACCGCAGGATCGTTGTTGACGATGCTGGCCACGTCGTTGATCAGACGAATGATCAACTTAGCCATCTTATAACCGGGCGCCGCTTTACCGCCGAAAATAACCGTGCGCGGCGTGATGTTATGCAAATTGCCGGAACGGATGCGGTTGTACAACGTGATCACATGCAGCACATTCAACAACTGACGCTTGTATTCGTGAATACGCTTGATCTGCACGTCGAACATCGAATCGGTGTCAATCTTAATTCCAACCTTGCTTTCGATATAGTTAGCTAACCTGACCTTGTTGGCGTGTTTAACTTCACGGAAAGACTTCTGAAATTCAGCGTCATCAGCGTGATCAACCAGTTGTTTCAGTTGAGCAAGATCGCGCACAAAACCGGAACCGATGCGGGACGTGATCAGTTCAGTCAGGCTAGGGTTACATTGATTCAACCAGCGACGCGGCGTGATACCGTTGGTTACATTGATAAACTTACCGGGGAAAATACGATGAAAGTCTGCAAACAAGGTAGTTTTTAGCAATTCGCTGTGGATCGCGGCCACGCCGTTGACGGTATGACTCCCGACGACAGCCAGATGGGCCATGCGTACGCGACGACCGTTGCTTTCATCGATGATAGAAACACGTCTTAACAATTCGGTATCGCCCGGGAACAGATGGTTTACCTGAGCGATGAAACGATAATTGATTTCATAAATGATTTCCAGATGACGCGGCAACACGCGTTCAAACTTGCTCACCGCCCAAGTTTCCAGCGCTTCAGGCATCAGGGTGTGATTGGTGTAGGCGAATACTTTGGTGACCAACTCCCATGCGTGATCCCACTTCAACTTATGCACATCGACCAATTGATACATCAATTCGGAGACAGCGACAGCCGGATGGGTGTCATTGAGCTGAATCGCAACCTTTTCAGGCAGCTGATTCCAGTCACTGTGCTCTGCCAGGAAGTGATGCAAAATATCCTGTATTGAAGCGGAAACGAAGAAATACTCCTGTTTCAGACGCAACTCCTTACCGACCGCAGAGCTGTCGTTAGGATAGAGCACCTTGGAGAGACTTTCAGAAACATTCTTGTCCTGAACAGCACTGATGTAATCACCCGCGTTGAACGATTCCAGATTGAATTCACGCGTCGCCTTAGCGGCCCACAGACGCAGGTTGTTCACCGTTTCGGTGTTGTAACCCGGGATAGGCACATCGTAGGCCATCGCCATCACAGTTTCGCCGTCTACCCAGTGGTGTTCAGTATTGCCGTGTCCATCCGGAAAATGCACGACATCACCGAAGAACTTTACCGGATACAGACGTTCCGGACGCTGAAACTCCCAGGGATTGCCGAAACGCAACCAGTTATCCGGGCTTTCGACCTGCTGGCCATTTTCGATATGCTGGTTGAACATACCGTATTCATAACGGATACCATAACCCTGACCCGGCACATCCAGTGTCGCCATAGAGTCGAGAAAGCAGGCAGCCAGTCGGCCCAAACCCCCGTTACCTAAAGCCGCATCGATTTCAGTTTCTTCAACTTCTTCCAGATCCTGACCCAAAGCCTTTAAACCGGCGCGCAATGGCGACTCGATACCCAGATTGAGCGCAGCATTGGACAGCGTGCGACCGATCAGAAATTCCAGTGATAAATAATAGAGGCGTTTAGGATCTTGTCCTGCGCTCGCCTCGTCGGTTTTCAACTGTTTTTCTATGAGCTGATCCCGCACTGTATAAGCGGCGGCTTCGTACCAGTCGTGACGGGTCGCCGTCTTGGCGGATTTGCCTTCGGTGTAAATCAGATGATCGGTCAGTGACTGTTCAAATGTATCCGTATTGGGAGTAGCCTTGCTTTTAACACTCGTTTTTTTTGAAGAACTCATCGTAATAGCCTATATTTAAATAATATTTTTTTTATTCACAATTTTTCACCTAGGCAAGTTTAACAAGTTAGCGCGCCTCTGTCACATGAAAATGGGCAAGGGCTGTGGTACACGGCCTGTCAGGTCGATATTTTCATGCTTTTTTCGAGGATGAACGCCGGGTTATAAAGCATTAATTGCTACGTGGGATAGCATCAAAGCGGGGCCGTAAAGTGCGGCTCTGTCGTTCAAAATCACCTTGACCGGCATCGCTTCGAGCAACGGTTTCATGCGGCCTTTGTTCAGGAATGCCGCCAAAAATTCACTACTTTGCAGCATGGGCAGTATTTTCGGCGCGATACCACCGCCCAGATAGATACCTCCCCGGCTCATGGTCTTGAGCGCAAGATTTCCCGCCTCAGAACCATATAAGGACACAAACAATTGCATGGTCTGCACACAGAGCTCATCACGACCAGCTAGCGCAGCGGCAGAAATTGCGGCAGCCACATCTCCTGACTGCATTTCGCAGGTCAACCATTGCGGCGGCGCCGTGCCGCGGTACTGACAAAGAAATTCGTGCAGGCTGACGATACCCATGCCGGACACCACGCGCTCCCAGCTGACATGGCCAAATTGCTGCTGTAAATGCCGCAGCAGGGAAAACTCCAGCGTATTCGATGGCGCAAAACTAGCATGTCCGCCTTCGGTGGCAAAAGGTTGATAGCTTTTCCCATCCCAAAACAAGCCCGCCTCGCCTAGCCCCGTTCCCGCTGCGATCACCGCCGCATTCCCTGTCGCATCGGCGACTCCCGCCTGCAAGATCAATAAGTCCTCATCGCCCAACGCCGGCAAGCCGTTTGCTGTCGCTTCCAGATCGTTGAGCAGCAGACAATGCTCAAAGCCAAATTGCCGCTGCAGCGCATCCGCATCGAGACGCCAGGGCAGATTGGTCGTTTGCACTATCCGACCCATAACCGGCCCGGCAACCCCGAACGCGGCACGAACAGGCGTCACTGCGCCGGACAAAAATTCAGCCAGCAGTGTTTCAAACTTATCGTAATCTGCACTAGCGAAACTAACCTCGTGTTCGATATCCACCTGCGTGCCTGCCACAGTGACGATCGCTAAACGGGTTTTAGTCCCGCCGATGTCCCCTGCGATAACACAGCTCATGACAAATACTCCAAGCGACTAGCCACAAGCTCAAAAAAACGATTCACTACACACCTCATTTCAGCTCCCCATTTTTGTCTTTACTCATGTCCTGCGCCGCATCCAGCATCTTCTGCGGCAGTTGTTTGGTGGGTTTGACGCCCAATACTTTCAGCATTTCAGCCTGACGGATAACATTGCCGCGACCGCCGGTAAATTTATTGTAAGCACCGTCATACGACTTTTGCGCCTGTTGCAGCTTAATGCCCAGACCATCCAGATCTTCCACGAAGCCTGCCAGCTTGTCGTAGAGTTCTGCACCCCGACTGGCGATCTCCTGCGCATTGCGATTCTGCTGTTCCTGCCGCCACAAGTGAGCCACCGTGCGCACCACAAACAACAAGGTACTTGGACTGACCAGCAACACGTTCTTCTGCCAGGCCTCTTGCCACAATTCGCTGTCATGCGAAATCGCCAACATGAAGGCAGGTTCAACCGGGATGAACATCAGCACAAAATCGAGCGACTTTAATCCATACAACAACTGATAGTTTTTCCCGGACAATTCCTTGATGTGCGCCCTCACCGACTCCATGTGGCGCTTAATGGCCGCATCGCGCTGCGCGTCCGTCTCGCTGTTGGCGTACTCTTCATAACCATTCAGCGACATCTTGGCATCGATCACCAGATGTTTGTCATCGGGCAGATGAACCACCACATCGGGCTGCGCGCGCGATCCGTCAGCACGGGTGTGACTCTCCTGCACATCGTATTCATGTTCACGGCGCAAACCGGATGCCTCCAGCACCCGCTCCAGTATCAGTTCACCCCAATTACCCTGTGTCTTACTCTGGCCTTTTAACGCGGAGGTCAAATTATGCGCATCTTTGGAGAGCTGATTATTGAGCAGCATCAGCTGTTTGACCTGTTCGGTCAACGCAGATCTGTCCTTGCCCTCCTGCACATAGACTTCCTGCACTTGTCCCTGAAACTCGGCAATCTTGACTTTCAACGGTTCAAGCAACTGGGTAATATTGGTCTGATTCTGTTCAGTAAAACGTTTTGTCTTATCTTCCAAAATTTCATTTGCTAATACTTTGAATTGATTAGACAATTCTTCACGCGCACCATTAAGCACAGCAAGATTTTCTATCGCTTTGGCACGCTCGGCATCCAGACTGGTGGACAATTCCGTCACCTGATTGCTCAGTCGCTGCTGCTCGCTCGTTAACTGATCTCGCAGCGCGGCCAGATCATCCCTTTCGCGTTGCAAAACTATCAACTGAATGTGCTGATTTGTTACGGTCGATTCCGATGCCCCCAGCTTTTCTCGCAAATTACCCGACTCCTGATCGAGTTTCTGAAAGCTGGATTCTGCATCGGCCTGCATGGTCATCAAGCGGCGAACATCTTCCTGCGAGTTATTCAGACGCTCGTTCAGTCGCACCACCTCAATCTGCGATTCACTCTGTGCACGCGAAATTTTCTCGCGAAAAATTAGCCAGCTAATCAAAGCACCGGCTAGCGAGCCCGTCAAAAATATAATATAGAGTTGCATACATTTTGCCCTAAAAAATCCGAACGCAGTATAAACGAATCATCCAGTGTGCGAGCGTCTCAACCAGATTATCCAGTTAGCATGAAGGGTGCCGGATACGGCAACCCGAGAAATTGTCACATATATCCCAGCGTCAGCTATTTGCCGTGCAATAATAAAGGCCGATGGGCAGTTGACTGCCATCAGCGGCAGTTCGATGTGTAGAATATCCGGCCAGAATACTGTTTGCCACTGCTAATAAAGTCCCAATAAGAGAAACGCTAGTTGCTTGGCATAGCGCATAGACTCCCAAAATCCTTCCTGCGTAATCTGGAATACAAGCGTTTTTATGACACAGGAAATTGCATGAACGAGAAGCATGTACAGCCAAATTCTGACCAACTACGCAGAGCCGCCGAGACTAAACTGGCGTGCGAGCAAGCGCCCGATGTCGAAAATCATTCTACAGAAGCGTTGCTGCATGAATTGCAGGTTCTTCAGATTGAGCTTCAGATGCAGAATGAAAATCTGCGTCAGGCGCATATGGAGATGGAGGCCTCTCGCGATCGGTATGTGGATTTGTATGATTTTTCTCCCGTCAGTTATCTAACACTCAGCAGTGCAGGCACGATTTCCGAGGTCAATCTCACTGCTGTCGGTATGTTTGCTGAGGCGCGTCTTAAACTTCTAAACCGTCGTTTTACCAATTTTATCGTGCAGCAAGATATAGATCGCTGGCGTCAATACTTTTTGCGCGTACTGCGAACTGTGGAACAGTCGAATTGTGAATTGTCACTTAAGCGCGCTGACGGTTCACACATGGATGTAGAACTGCATACACGGCGCGTGGAAAATGGTAGTGGCGGATACGCAGTGCGCATCGCGCTGACTGACATCACCGAACGTCGCCGGGTGGAGGCTGATCTGTGCTTGCTGAGTGAAATAAAAGGGAAGCGTGCGGCGGAGCTAGTCAGTCAAGCGCTCAATGAAAAAGAGAAGCGTGCTGCGGAACTCGCCATCGCCAATACAGAGCTCAGTTTCCAAAACGATGAAAAAGAGAAGCGTGCTGCGGAACTCGCCATCGCCAATACAGAGCTCAGTTTCCAAAACGATGAAAAAGAGAAGCGTGCTGCGGAACTCGCCATCGCCAATACAGAGCTCAACTTTCAATATACTGAGAAAGGAATGCGTGCGGCGGAACTCGTGATTGCCAATACAGAGCTCATTTTCCAAAATAATGAGAAAGAGAAGCGTGCTGCTGAACTCGTCATCGCCAATAATGAGCTCACTATCGCAGCTACAGTTTTTGAATCACAAGAAGGTATGATTGTGACCGATGCCAGAAATGTCATTCTTCGCGTCAACTATGCTTTTACTGACATTACAGGTTATAGCGCAGAAGATACCATCGGTAAGACCCCTGCACTACTTAGCTCAGGCAAGCATAGCAAAGAGTTCTACGCCACCATGTGGGCGAGCCTCAAACGCATTGGCTACTGGGAAGGTGAAATTTGGAATAAACGAAAAAATGGTGAGCTCTTTCCAGAACATCTTTGCATAACAGTGATAAAAGATAAACTTGGCGTGATCACAAATTACGTTGCGACGATGAACGATATCACCATGAGTCGAAAAGCAGCGGATGAAATTCAGCAACTGGCCTTCTATGACGTACTGACAGGCCTGCCCAATCGGCGACTGCTGCTGGAAAGACTCAAGCTTGCATTGGCTTACAGTGTACGAACCGGAAATTACGGCTCGATATTTTTTCTGGATCTGGATAATTTCAAGGTACTTAACGATACACTTGGTCATGATATCGGTGATCTGCTACTGCAAGCCGTTGCGCAGCGACTTGAATCCTGTGTGCGTGAAGGAGACACCATCGCGCGTCTGGGCGGCGACGAGTTCGTGATCATTATTAATGCGTTAAGTAATCAACCGGTAGAAGCGGTAGCGCAGGCATTAGTTGTCGGAAAAAAGATTCTACGTGAGCTCAACCTGCCATATCTGCTTGCCTCCTATGAGTATCGCAGTACGCCCAGTATCGGAGCTAACCTTTTTATTGGTCACGAAATCAGCATTCAAGAGTTACTCAAACAGTCGGATATCGCCATGTATCAGGCCAAGAAAGCTGGCCGCAACACCTTGCAATTCTTTGATCCTGCCATGCAGGAAATTATCATTAAGCGAGCAGTGATGGAAGCTGAGTTGCAAACAGCCCTGGAAAACCGGCAGTTTCAGTTGTACTACCAGGTACAGATGGTTAGTTCCGGGCAGGCGTTAGGCGCGGAAGCCTTGATACGCTGGATACACCCTGAACGCGGCATAGTCTCCCCTGCACACTTCATTCCACTGGCAGAGGAAACCGGCCAGATACTGCAAATCGGACATTGGGTGCTGGATACAGCCTGTGCGCAGCTAGCCGTATGGCAGAAAAACGATCTGACCCGGCATTTAACCCTGTCGGTAAACGTGAGTGCCCGACAATTCCATCAGGATGGCTTTATCGGCCAGGTTCGTCAGGTGTTACAGCAGCATGCGATTAATCCGACGAAGTTAAAGCTGGAGCCGACCGAAAGCATCCTGCTTGACGATATAGCAGAGGCTGTTGCAACCATGAACGCATTGAAAGAGCTCGGCGTTCAATTTGCACTGGACGATTTTGGAACAGGATTTTCGTCGTTGCAATACCTGAAAATACTGCCTTTAAATCAGCTCAAGATAGACCAGTCTTTTGTAAGAGATCTGGTTTCGGGGGCGAATGATCAGGCAATTGTGCGTACCATCATCGCCATGGCGCACGGCTTGAATCTGGATGTGATTGCTGAAGGTGTGGAAACAGCGGAACAGTTGCAAATTCTTCAGCAGAATGGTTGTAATCACTTTCAGGGCTATCTATTCGGTAAGCCTGTGCCGATTGAAAAATTTGAGCAGGCGCTTCGGAATGAATAGTAAACAGGGTAGTAAAAAGGGAGCATAGTAAACAGTAAACAGGGGACAGACCACGGTTTTTCTAGTAAACAGGGGACAGACCACGGTTTTTCTTAAACAGGGGACAGACCACGGTTTTTCTCATTTAATGTCTTGACCGATGCGTAATTTGGCATAAATCGCCATCTGCCGACATGGCTCATGCAGCACCTTATCGATCGCGGCGCGCATACGGTAGAGTTCAAAAGATGAAGCCTGATTCAGCGTTTTAAGAACGTCAGAAAAATTCATAACAAATTTATTTATGTTTTAAATAATCGTAGTATTCAAGATAGCGCATAGCATCAGTAAAAAAAAAGGCCAGCAACGAGCTGGCCTATTGTTTAAGCCGACTTCAAAATCAGAAGTGGTATCCGACAACAAAACTTGCGGAATTAGCAGAATTTTTGACCGTCAGCGGGCTGTTTTTCGCACTGCCACTCAACTGTTTAGCGCTCACGCCAGCATTGCTGAACCATTCCTTAGAGTAGCTGTGCATCCAGTTCAACTTCAACGCCGTATCCTTCACGCCGGAAGTTGCCGTGTAAGCTGTCAGCACGCCACCCGAGGCCGCTGCCTGCGCAGCATTCACACCGAAGTAAGTCTGCATATACTTACCGTCGGCCCAGTTTACTTCAACCCCGGCGCGTAATTTGTCTTCAGTCGACAGGCGAAGCTCATAACCACCGCCCAGTTCAACGCGTGAACCATTCGAACTGGCCGCGAATGCTGAAGTGACGTAACAATTGGTAAATTTCGCATTCAGAAAAGCACCCGCTTCCGCGGCATTGCTGACATTGCCCATCCCGTTGAGACGCGCGTCTACATTTTGATTACGGTGTGGAGCAAGGGTGAGGCGCAGACCGTATTTAACGTCCTTGTTTTCAGAAAAGTTATAACCGATACCGCGTGAAGTGCCGGCGAAAAACTGCCCGTTGTCGACTTCCAGCAAGGGCGCCAGGCGCAAACGATTTTTTGATGCGCCTTCGTAACGCGGAACGGAAGCCAGTCCGCCACCCAGTGTCACCTTCCAGTCATCACTGGCAGTTTGAGTCGTTGCAGTAACTTCATCCTCCGTACCTGGAATGCCGCTACCTTCGGCAAAAGCCAGAGATGAAGTGAATAACAATGGAAGTAACAGATTGATTTTTTTCATGATTATATTATTTTAATTCGCTAGAGAGTCGACATTATACAATGATAGCGCGTGCGCTCAAAACAGAGCCTGTTATCAGCTTAAGGGCAAGGCCTTGAGTTCGCGCCGCAAGGTGAGATAGTCAGGGCAGGCGGATGCTACCACACGCCAGAACGCCGCCGAATGGTTCATCTCCCGGCGGTGCGCCAATTCGTGCACCACCACGTAATCGGTCAATCGCTGCGGCAATTTGATCAACTGCAAATTCAGCCTGACCGTGCCGCGCGCAGTGCAACTACCCCAACGGGTTTTCGCGACAGAAATTTTTACTTCAGCCACAGAGACATTGAGCAAAGGCGAAAAATGCGCGATGCGTTCGGAAAACAGTATCATCGCCTGTCGCCGATACCAGTCGGTCACGCGCTTTGCGATCTTCGCTTCCGTGATTTCACCACGCACGGCCACCCGCAACTCACCGCCCTCCACAACGGGCAAGGCTGTCGCCGCAGACTGAGATACCCGCAACGTCAATAACTCACCCAGATAGGGAATACACTCCCCGTCCGCCCAGCACTGCGGTATTTGTTTGCGCGTCTGCCATCCGCCTAACTTTTCGATCACCCAATTCGCCCTGTCCTGCAACACGCTGTGCAGCCAGGTTTCCGAGGCACGCAACGGCATACTGACCGTCAACCCTCGGTCATCGATGCGTAAACCGATGCTGCGCCTTTTACTGCTGCGCTTTAAGGTGTATTTGATTTCCTGTCCTGCCAGAACGGCGGCACGCTTCTCGACTGGTACAACGGAAGGTGTGTTGCGACGACTTGAAACGCGGGGCTTCGCAGGAGGCGACAGCAGAGTGCGCAGAGTTTTAAACATCAGTGCGCGAGTTGCAAAATCTCATTCTCTATCCATGTCTCGGTGCGGGTATTGATCTCATCGGCCTTAATCCCTTTCGTTACGATGGGTAGACCGATGCTCATGGTGACTAGACCGGGAAGTTTGATGAAAGAATTTCGTCCCCACAAACGTCCCGCGTTATGCGCCACCGGCACCACCGGCGCCCCGCTTGATGCTCCGAGCAAGGCTCCGCCTATCTTGTATTTACCGCGCTGACCAAAAGGGATACGCGTACCTTCCGGAAAAACGACCACACAAAATCCCTGCGCCAATCGCTGCTTACCCTGTTTTAGCAACTGTTTAACCGCGCCCTTGCCGTCGCTGCGGTTAATCGCAATGGGACTTGTCATCGCCAGACCCCAACCGAAGAACGGAATCCACAGCAATTCGCGCTTCAACACCCAGGCCTGCGGCGGAAAAATAAATTGCAACGCCAAGGTTTCCCAGGCCGACTGGTGTTTACACAACACAATACAGGGTTCAGCTGGTATATTTTCGATGCCACGCACCTCATACCGTATACCGCAGACCACCTGCAACAACCAGATCATGGTGCGTGCATAACTGGATATCAACCGGTAACGGGTGAGCGGTGTAAACGGAAAAGTTAACAAAGCCAGCAGGGAAAATAGTGTCGTGAGCACCACCTGCAACATCATGAATATCAACGAGCGTAGGACGACCATATTAATATAATTATTTGATTATTAGACCAATTTCTCAACAACAGCAGCCAGATCCGGCATGACGATCGTGCCCTCAGGCAAACCGCCATTAGCCTGTGTTTTCATCCCCTTGCCGGTCAACACCAGATAAGGTTGCCCCCCCAATGCGGCCGCCGGCATCAGATCGCGCAGTGAATCACCGACCACCGGCACACCGGAGAAACTTACGCTGTAACGCGCAGCGATCTCCTCCAGCATACCGGTATTAGGCTTACGGCAATCGCAGTGACTATCCGCCGTATGCGGGCAGAAAAATACCGCATCGATACGCGCACCGAACAACGCACAGGCCTTATGCATCTTGTCGTGAATGGCATTGAGGGTCGGCATATCGAACAAGCCGCGCCCGATGCCGGACTGATTTGTGGCCACCACGACGCGGTAATTCGCCTGATTCAACCGGGCAATCGCCTCCAGGCTACCCGGAATCGGCTGCCATTCGGCAGGACATTTTATAAACTGATCGGAATCGAAATTAATGACTCCATCGCGATCCAGGATGATCAGCTTCATGATGCCAGTCTCGACAAGTCAGCCACGCGGTTCATCGCAGCATGTAGTTGCCCCAGCAAGGCAAGACGGTTGGCGCGCAGCGCTGCGTCTTCCGCATTGACCATCACGCTATCGAAGAAGGCATCCACCGGTACGCGAAGTGCCGCTAAAGCCTGCAAGGACGCTGTGTAGTCACCGCAGGCAAAAGCCGCATCGGCCTGTGGTGCAATCTGACCCAACGCCTGATGTAAAGCCAGTTCAGCGGCTTCGACCAGCAACGCCGCATCCACCTCCCCGCTCACCCCGCCCTCGACCTTCTTGAGGATATTGCCGACCCGCTTATTGGCGGCAGCAAGGGAAGCGGATTCAGCTAAAGCGGCAAAGGCGCGCACCGCTTCCAGTTGTTTCGGCACAAGGTAGATCTGCGCAGGATTCATGCACAGCACCGCATCCACCTGATTGGAGGTATAGCCCTGCTCGCGCATCATGCCGCCCATGCGTTCGAACATAAAGGTCTGAACTTCAGCCTGCGCATCGCCCAATAAACCACTCGGAAAACCGGCAAAGGCACTGGCCAGCAAATCAGATAAATTCAGCATCAATTGTTTTTCAATCAGCATACGGATCACACCCAGCGCATGGCGACGCAGCGCGAACGGGTCGCGGTCGCCAGTCGGAATCTGGCCGATGCCGAACATGCCCACCAAGGTCTCCAGCTTATCCGCCAAGGCGACACAAACCCCGGCCGGATTGCGCGGTAATTCGTCGCCCGCAAAGCGCGGCTTGTAATGATCTTCGATAGCGAACGCCACCTCATCAGACAAACCGTCATGCTGCGCGTAATAGCGCCCCATAATGCCTTGCAACTCGGGGAACTCGCCGACCATATCGGTCAACAGATCCGCCTTAGCCAACAGGGCGGCCTGATCAGCCTGATGTGCTAACGCCTCGCCACCCAGTTGCATACCGATGGCACGGGCAATCGCCTGTACACGCTCGACGCGTTCGCCTTGCGTACCCAGTTTGTTGTGATAAACCACACGGGACAGGCCGAGTACGCGTGCATCCAACGGTTTTTTCCGGTCCTGATCGAAGAAGAATTTAGCATCGGCTAGGCGCGGGCGCACCACACGCTCGTTACCGCTGACCACCAGACTCGCATCTTTCGGTGTGATATTAGAAACAATCAGGAATTTATTGGAAAGTTTTCCGTGCGCATCCAGCAGCGGGAAATACTTCTGATTCGCCTTCATGGTCAGAATCAAACACTCCTGCGGTACTTCCAGATAGACTTCCTCGAAGCACCCCGTCAGCACATTCGGGCGCTCAACCAGTGACGTTACTTCATCGAGCAAGTCATCATCCTGAATATATTGAAGATTTTCTTTAGCAGCGGCAGCGGATAACTGACGTACGATTTCACTACGGCGCTGAGTGAAACTGGCGATGACCGCACCTTCAATTTCCAGCTGGTGCGCATAGTTGTCGGCATCTTCCAGCACGATGCGATCGACCTTGGCTTCGAAGCGATGGCCCATCGTGGTGTTGCCCGCCGTCAAACCGAGTACGCTGACCGGAATGATCTTGCGACCATAAAGAGCGACCAGACTGTGAGCCGGACGGACAAAATTGACCACAGGCCAACCGTCACCGGTCGGATCGGGATAAGTCATCACCTTGGCAATCGGCAGTTTAGCTAAAGCCTCAGCCAGCGCTTTTTGCAGGCCATCCACCAGTTTCACTCCAGCAACCACGCTGTCAAAAAACAAAGCCTCCGCCTTGCCATCCATTTCACGTTTCAAATTCGGCACGACAGACGCATCCGCGCCCAAACTGGCGAGTTTCTTGAGCAGCGCGGGCGTAGCATTTCCATCGGCATCCAACCCGACTTTAACCGGCATCAGTTTTTGGGAAACTGGTTTATCAGCCGCCTGCACGATCACGCGCTCAACATGTACCGCTAGGCGGCGCGGCGAGGCAAACGCCGTCACTTCGCCACCGGACAATACCAGACCTTGTGACACCAGACTGCCGGACAACACGCTGGCAAAACTTTCGCCCAGCTTTTTCAATGACTTAGGCGGCAACTCTTCAACAAACAATTCAACTAACAGATTCTTTATACTCATGCTGCCGCTCCTTCAATGCTGCCCGTCTGTCCTGAGTTTGCCGAAGGATTCAGGACAGGAATTCTTTGCGAGATCACCTCTTCCGCCCACGCCTTCGGTGCCATCGGAAAGCCTAAACGCGCACGACTGTCCAGATAAGCTGCCGCGACGCTGCGTGCCAGATTGCGAATCCGTCCAATGTAAGCGGCGCGTTCCGTGACAGATATCGCCCCTCTGGCATCGAGCAAGTTAAAGCTATGTGCCGCTTTCAACACCTGTTCATAGGCTGGCAACGACAGCTTGTTTTCCATCAGATTCTTGGCCTGCTTCTCATGGCTGCTGAAAGCGCCCAACAAGAACTCCACATCACTGTGTTCGAAGTTGTAAGTCGATTGCTCAACCTCGTTTTGATGATAGACATCGCCGTAGGTGACACCCTCGGTCCAAACCAGATCATAAACGCTCTCCACACCTTGCAGATACATCGCCAGACGTTCCAGACCATAGGTAATTTCGCCGGTGATAGGACGGCAATCGATGCCGCCTACCTGTTGAAAATAGGTGAATTGGGTCACTTCCATGCCGTTCAACCAGACTTCCCAACCCAGACCCCACGCGCCCAGCGTCGGATTCTCCCAGTCATCTTCGACGAAGCGGATGTCGTTCTGCTTCAAATCGAAGCCCAGCGCTTCAAGCGATCCCAAATACAGTTCAAGAATATTAGCCGGTGCCGGTTTCAAGACAATCTGAAACTGGTAGTAATGCTGCAACCGGTTGGGATTTTCCCCGTAGCGTCCGTCTTTAGGGCGACGGGAAGGCTGCACATAGGCTGCGCGCCAGGGCTCAGGTCCTAGGGCGCGAAGAAACGTGGCCGTATGCGAAGTGCCCGCGCCGACTTCCATGTCGTAAGGTTGCAGTAGTGCACAACCTTGCTTGTCCCAATAATTCTGTAAAGTAAGGATGATTTGCTGAAAAGTAAGCATGAAATAACCGGCAGGATTTACTAAAGCGAGCATTTTACTGTTTTTCTGGCGGCTACGGCAGTCTCGCAGAAAAACTAAACCATTTCGCCCGAAAATTTCAAACTGATAGCGCTCCCGTCCGCATCAATATGCTGACTATTAACAGAGCGTTAAAATCGTATCTATCTAATTTTAAAAATAACTTTTCAAGACACCTGTCTTAGCTAACCACGGCCAAACGACAATCCAGCATAACAAACCTGTCAGCGCAATCCGCACCAACCATTCGACGAAGCCGCCCGTGCTGAAGACGGGAATCGCAATCTTACTCTTCACCGGCCATAACAGCGGCACGCCACTGTTGGTCAACATATCACCTGCCAGATGAGACAGGTAACCGACCACGATCGCGGCCACGTATTCGGTCTGATAGCCGTACCGATGCATGATAAAAATGCCGGCCAGGATGGCAAACAGCGAGTGCGTAATGCCGCGATGACCAAATATCGCGCTGATCGGTCGAGACAAAAACGGCACCATGCTGCCAAAGGTCGATTTTGGATGGTCGATATCCGGCAGCAGGGATGCCGCGCCCGCAATGAGGATGGCTTCCGGATGCAGCGGCAGACCGCGCAATTGTGCATAGCCCAGCCAGCAATTTAAGCCGAACAGGACATGAGTTGATGCCATCATTGCTGAGAATTACCCGAGGTGATTGATAAAAATTGATTTATTGAATGAAACATCGGGCGCGCGGCCCGACATTTTGGAGAGGAAATGCCTGAAAAAAACTGAGGCGAAGAAACCGTTAACGCTTGATCTCTTCGATGGAAACGACTTTGCGGATCACTTCACCTTCGATGATCTCGCCCTTGAAATTCTCGTCCGTGAATCCAGCGGCATCGTTCGCCGCTTCATTCATCGCCCCCCGCTGCTCGCGCATCAACTTGCGCACGGCACGGGTTTTCCACCATAGCCAGGTGAAGACGATCACGCCAGCCACGGCGATAAAGGCCAGCAGCACGGCGGAGAACATCATGCCGAATACGATCAGCACGATGGTCGAGATCAGGGCGATCAGTTTTTGCATGGCAGAACTTATACCGCCTGACCTGCCGCGAAGCCCGAAGCCCAGGCCCACTGGAAGTTATAGCCGCCCAGTTGCCCCGTGACATCCACCACTTCACCGATGAAGTACAGCCCAGGTACCTCAACGCATTCCATGGTCTTGGACGAGAGCGCCTGAGTGTCGATACCGCCGCAAGTCACTTCCGCCTTGGCGTAACCCATGGTGCCGGAAGGCGTGACCTGCCAGTCGTGCAACTGCTCCGCGATGACTTTACGTTGTTTATCATTATATTGATTCAACGGTTTGTTTTCAAAAGACTTACTCTGTTCACACCAGACGTCGGCAAAGCTCTTAGGGAACCATTGCACCAGGAAATTCGACAGCAGCTTTTTGCTGGTCTTATTTTCAGTCAACACGACTTCCATATCCAGATCGGGCAACATGTTGATGTGCAAGGCCTCACCGTGTTGCCAGTAAGAAGACGCCTGCAAGATCACCGGACCGCTCAAGCCGCGATGCGTCACCAGCATATCCTCACGGAACGACTGTTTGCCCGCAGTGACGATGGCCGGAAAGGATACTCCGGTCAGATCGGCATAAGGCTTCCATTCATCCGGCGCGAAAGTCAACGGCACTAGCCCTGCACGCAGTTTGGTAATCGGCACGCCGAACTGCTCGGCGACGTGATAACCGTAAGGCGTCGCGCCGGTCTTGGGGATGGACAAACCGCCAGTGGCGATCACCAGCGAGACACCTTCGAATTCGCCGCGCGAGGTGGACACGTAGAACTTAGCCTTCTTGCCTATGCCCGCATCCGCTTCGTAAGGAGTGTGTTTAATGCCCTCGATCTCGCAGTTCATAAAACGCTTCACACCCGCCGCATCGCACTCGGTGCGCAGCATGGCGATGATTACTTCGGACTCGTCATCGCAGAACAACTGTCCTAGCGTCTTCTCGTGAAATTTAATATTGTGTTTTTGCAATAGCTGAACAAAATCGTTCGGTGTGTAGCGTGCCAGCGCCGAGCGGCAGAAATGCGGATTGTTCGAGATGAAGTTCTCAGGCTTGGTGTTGATATTGGTGAAGTTGCAATGACCGCCGCCCGAGATGCGAATTTTTTCCGCGAGTTTCTTGGCGTGATCGAGCAGTACCACGGAACGTCCGCGTAGTCCCGCCTGTAGCGCACACATCAGGCCTGCTGCACCTGAACCGATAATAATGACATCTGATTTCATAGTTGTTCCGTACTACCCAAAGCGGGCTAAATTAATGATTATTTACAATTCGTTGATTATATTGTATTTTTTGTTTTAATGCGCGTTTTTCCTGACAAAGACACTCACCGCATCACGGTATTCGGTCCAGCCTATGCTCCCGCTGTTGTTGTGTTCTCCCCCTTCAATCAGTAACAGCGACTTGGTTTGCGGCGCTGCCGCATAGAGCTGCCGCCCCATCGCTACAGGAATTTTTTTATCCCAGGTGCCGTGGATAAACAACACCGGAATTTTCAACTTAGGCACTTTTTTGATTGATTCAAAACGCTGATTGAGCAGATAAGCTATCGGCAAAAATCCGTAATCCTTCTCGCCCATCGCAATCATTGAAGTAAACGTACTCTCCGTGATCAACCCTGCCGCATCAGGATGATGCACCGCCAGATCGATGGCGATTGCCCCGCCCAGCGAATGTCCGTAGATAATGGTCTGCCGTGGATAGACGCCGCGCTGAGTGAACAGATACTGCCAGACCGCCTCGGCATCCTCGTAAACATGGGCTTCACTGGGCGATCCCGTGCTCTTGCCGAAACCGCGATAATCCGCCAGCAGCACGTTGTAGCCCAGCTTATGCAGACGCTGAGTCTGATCCAGATTGTTGCCGATATTCCGGTAATTGCCGTGAAAATACAACACGGTAGGTGCATCAGCCGCATCAGCCTTGATCCACCAGCCATCGAGTTCGCCGCGATCCGCCCCGCTACCCACCGGAATGCGCACCCTGTCGTACTTCATCCCCATGCGATCGGGCGTAGTCTGCCAGACGGCGGTCGGCTCGAACACCTGCTGCTTCTGGGTCGCCCACATATAGCCGCAGGCCGAGCCGTACAGCAACCCCAGTGCACCCACTCCGAAAGCTAAACGGCGCCCCCAGGTTTTCATATCGCCTCCTCCTGCTGTTTCCAGAGACATGCGCCCTTGCTGGCCTTGTCGATATCGAGCAACTGTTGCGCATGCATCGCCAACTCCTCATCGGTAGGTAAAATCACTCGCACGCTCGGGCGCGAGGCATCTGTACTCAACACAGCCTGTTGTCGGACGGTGGGCGCGGCGTCATCCCCTAACAAGCTCTCCTGGCCGCGCGTCATGGCAAAATACACTTCGGCCAGCAACTCGGTATCGAGCAGCGCGCCGTGCAGCGTACGATGGGTGTTATCTATCTCATAACGGCTGCACAGCGCATCCAGTCCGTTTCTCTTGCCCGGATGCATCTCACGGGCCATCTTGAGCGTGTCTACCACCGGATTTTCCAGCGGAGGCAGACCCAGCAGACGCAATTCGTTGTTGATAAAGCTCATATCGAACGGCGCGTTATGCGCCATCAATTCCGCGCCCTCGACAAATTTCAGAAAGCTGGTCGCGATATCGGCGAATTTGGCGCGCCCCTTCAACATATCCCAGGTGAAACCGTGCACGCGCGCGGCCTCTTCGTCCACCTCGCGTTCAGGGTCAAGATAATAGTGGAAATGCTGCTTGGAGACTTTACGCCCGTCCAGCGCAATAGCCGCTATCTCTATGATGCGATGACCTTTTTTAGGATCAAGGCCGGTGGTTTCGGTATCGAGAACAATCTTACGCATGAGAACACCCCTTAACTTCGATTTTGCGTAGCAACTCGTTTGCCTCCTCGCCCGCAAGCGGGAGAGGATTGAGGTGAGGGTAACGCGCATGACTAACTTCATTATTTTTACGCATGCACGTTAGCCCGAGACTGCTGCTGGATCATTTCCACCCCGCGATTGGCCAGCACATCGGCGTGCTCATTGCCGGCATGCCCTGAATGTCCCTTCACCCAGATCCATTCGATTTCGTGTTTCAACACCGCTGCATCCAGACGACGCCACAAATCTTCATTTTTGACCGGTTGACGACTGGACGTCTTCCAGCCAGCCTTCTTCCAGCCAGCCAGCCAGGTGGTAATGCCTTGCAACACATACTTGGAATCGGTATGCAGCTTCACATTGCACTGACGGGTCAACGCTTCCAGCGCGGAAATTGCTCCCATCAACTCCATGCGATTGTTAGTGGTGTGCGCCTCGCCGCCAAATAACTCGCGCTCCGTACCCTTGGCACGCAGTAACGCGCCCCAACCACCCACACCGGGATTGCCCTTGCAGGCCCCGTCGGTAAAAATCTCTACTACGTCATTCGTCATTCTTCTCTTTCTGTCGTTCGATGTTATTCGACTCGAAATTGCTTTGTGTATTGTGCAATTTCGGTGCAGCCGGGATCAGTTTCTTCACCAGTACCGTATTCCATTTGGGTTTAATCAGCCTCATGCCCGGTACGCGTTTGATGGCATGGATAAAATACACCCCGCCGCTGCCCGGCCACCAGCGTTTACCCGCCGCCTCCAGCCAGCGATTACGCCCCAGCCATTTTTCCTGACGAAACGGCGGCGCATAAGCGGCAAAGCGGATCACCGCCACTTCAAAACCCAGCAGCGCCAGCCAATCCCTCAAGCGATACAGGGCAATAAAGTGACC
Source organism: uncultured Nitrosomonadales bacterium (assembly GCA_903885165.1). Taxonomy (GTDB): domain Bacteria; phylum Pseudomonadota; class Gammaproteobacteria; order Burkholderiales; family Gallionellaceae; genus Gallionella. Next base: position 31,939 of record CAISHO010000102.1, read on the forward strand.
GCACCACGGATATCCGCGCCGTCTGCCCAACGCCCTGTGCATACCCCACAGACTGTGCGGATTAAAGCCGCTGATCAGCAGGCTGCCCTCCGGCATCAGCACCCGTTCCACCTCGCGCAAAATCGCATGCGGCTGACGGGCAAATTCCAGCACATGCGGCATCAGCACCAGATCCAGACTGGCGGTCGCCAGCGGCAGCTCATCGCCACACAGCCTCACGTTCGCGCCGGGCTGATCCGCGCCGGTAAAACGCAAGGGGATGCGGCTGTTGCGAAGAAAATCCTGCTCGGACAACCCCAGTTGCAGCGCGTTATAGCCGAAAATATCGTTGACCGTGTGATCAAAATAATCCTGCTCGCGCCGCAGCACATAGCCGCCCTGTTCAGAGGCAAACCACTCACTCAAACTATGTGCAGTTGACATACAATCGGGCATCGCTCAACTTTCATCGATTCATCATGACCATGTTCAAAATTACCGCCATTCCCGCCCTGAACGACAATTATATCTGGGCCATCCACAACGACAGTGTCGCCTTCGTCGTCGATCCGGGCGAGACTGAACCTGTGCTGGAATTCCTGGCGGCCAATCAGCTTGCCCTGACGGGAATACTCTGCACCCACCGGCACCACGATCATATCGGCGGAATTGCAAAATTGCGCGCAGTATACAACGTCCCCGTGTACGGGCGCTGCCATCCGGGCAATCCGCACATCAGCCATGATCTGCAAGGCGGCGAACAACTGAAGCTGGACGCGTTCGGTCTATCCTTCGACATCATCGCAGTGCCGGGGCATCTGGACGACCATATCGCCTATTACGCCTCAGCAGGTTCTGGCATTCTGTTCTGCGGTGACGTACTGTTCGGTGCGGGCTGCGGCAAGAGCTTTGAAGGCACTGTTGCGCAACTATATGATTCTTTGAAAAAATTATCAGAACTGCCGGATGCGACTCTTATGTATTGCGCTCACGAATACACCGCCTCCAATCTGCGCTTTGCCGCAATCTGCGATCCGGACAACCCGGCTGTTCAGCAGCGCATCAGCGACACGCGCGAACTTAGGGCTGCCAACCTCTCCACCGTACCTTCGACCATGCAAATGGAAAAAGCCACCAACCCTTTCCTGCGTTATAACGATGCGGACATCATCAAGGTATTGCAACAACGGGGGCTGACAGACACCTCGGGACAGGCTGTCTTCACCGCTTTGAGGTTGTGGCGGGATAAATTCTAATCTCTTACATGAACGAAAATACACACGTTCCGAACCACCAGCAGCCCCTGCGCGCCGCCGAAGCTGCCCCGCAAACAGCGGTGAAGTTGGGCGAGGACTGTTCATTCAGGAATAGGCGATTTATCGCCTTATATTCCGTGGAAATACCCTTGCGGCATTTGAGCACGTGGTCGCGCAGCGAATCGTGCGAGTTCCGCAGCCCCGCTGCTTATGGGACAGCAAGGGTACGCATCCTGTCTGCTATCAGACAGGATGGCGCGGCAAACCGGGGTCGCCTTTTCTTTGGTTACTTTCTTTTGGCGACGCAAAAGAAAGTAACCAGCCGCCGGGCTGCCCCCGGCAAAAGCAATGTCAATGAAACTAGCTACGACAAACCACGCAACACCTTGATCAACGAAGCCATCTCACACTAGCCATCATGCCCTCATCTCAAGCTCTGCAACCCGGATTCATCGCCTTTCACAGCAATCGCTCGGAGAATCTGGCCGAGATCGTGATCGAATGGATACAGCGCCACCCCCTGCCCGCACTAGATGAAGAAATTATTCTGGTGCAGAGCAACGGCATGGCCGAATGGGTCAAGATGGAGTTAGCCCGCAGGGCAGGTGTCTGCGCCGCCACCCGGGTCGATCTGCCCTCCCGTTTCTTGTGGCGCACTTACCGGCAGATACTGGGACGCGATGCAGTACCTGTCGAATCTCCGCTGGACAAAGTGCCGATGATCTGGCGCTTGATGAAGATATTGCCCGAACTGACAGAGCTCGCCGAATTTGCGCCAATCGTAGGATTTCTGAAAGCAGACGAACCGGAGCGGATGCTGCAACTGGCCGCCCGCTTAGCCGATCTGTTCGACCAGTACCAGAACTACCGCGCCGACTGGCTGGAGTCCTGGGAAGCAGGAGGCAACCAACTGATCATGGCGGACGGGAAGTTGGCCGATCTGCCCGATGAGCAGCGCTGGCAACCGGTGTTGTGGCGCGCAGTGATAAATATGCTGGACGAGCAGCAAAGGCAGAGCATCCGCCCCCGTTTGCATCAGCGCGTACTGGCGAAACTCACCGCTTCCGCACCGGAGGGCAAAATCGCCCAGCGCGTGATCGTTTTCGGCATGAGCCAGATTCCCTGGACGACTGTGCAGGCGCTAGCCGCGTTAGCTCCCTACAGCCAGATCATTCTGGCGATTCCCAATCCGTGCCAATACTACTGGGGCGACATTATGGATGGTCGCGAACTGCTGCAATCCCAGCGTCGACGCCAGCCTTTGCGCAAGGACGTTGAACTGGTCAACATGCCGCTGGAAGACATGCACGCTCATGCACATCCTTTGCTTGCCGCCTGGGGTCGTCAGGGACGTGACTTCGTGCGCCAGCTCGATGTGTTCGACGATGCCGAGCGCAGCCGTCAGCAGTTCGATCTGGCGCGCATCGACTTGTTTGACGAGACCATTGATGACGAGCAGACGCCTTTGCTCAAACAGGTGCAGAACCGCATCCGCGACCTCACGCCTTTAGAAGAGCACGAAGCACCGCCGATAGACGATGAAGATAGATCCATCGTGTTTCACAGTGCGCACAGCCGCGTGCGCGAGTTGGAAATCCTGCACGATCAATTGCTCGACTTATTGGCGAAACCCGATGCGAAGCTCAATCCGCGCGACATCATCGTGATGGTGCCCGACATCGAGCAGATGGCGCCTTTCATCCGTGCGGTATTCGGCCTGTACAAGCAGAACGATGCGCGATATATCCCCTACGATATTGCCGACATGAGCGCGAAGGCCAGCAACCCGCTGATCGGCGCGATAGACTGGTTGCTGAGTCTGCCCAGTCAGCGCTGCACCATGAGCGAACTGGTGGATTTGCTGGAATTACCCGCCATCGCCGCCCGCTTCGGCATAGATCAGGAAGCG
>CAISHO010000103.1 GCA_903885165.1 uncultured Nitrosomonadales bacterium
TTGTTGATACCGACCGAATACTGACCCAGTGTGCCGATTGAATATTGACCCAGGACCGGTTGCCGTATTTTGGAACAGCAACTGTGGATAAGTGTACCAATAACTGGTTTTTGAAGTTCACTTTTTCCATTTTTTGTAACGTAACGAAATGAGGGATTCGCGAAGCGTGTAGGCCGATGCGAATCCCCACTTGCCTTAATACTTCATCAGAACGGTTCTTCTACTGGAGTGTCTTCAGCACCCCGGCGTTTCTGTTCTCGTGATTTGATACGCGACTTCGCGGTCAGACTGCTGTGCTGGAACCGGTACGATTCATTGCCCGTCTCCACGATATGGCAATGATGCGTTAGCCGATCCAGCAGTGCCGTGGTCATCTTGGCATCAATAAAAACACTAGACCATTCCGAGAAACTCAAGTTGGTGGTGATGATCACGCTGGTGTGTTCATACAGTTTCGAGAGCAGATGGAACAGCAAAGCGCCTCCTGCCTGACTGAATGGCAAATAGCCCAACTCATCGAGAATCACGAGATCCATCTTCATCAACGTATGAGCAATGCGTCCTGATTTGCCATCCTGCTTCTCGCGTTCCAGTACATTGACCAGATCAACCGTAGAGTAAAAACGCACCCGTTTGCCCTTCGAGGCGATGCCGGAAACAGCGATGGCGGTCGCCAAATGCGTCTTGCCCGTGCCAGGACCGCCAATCAATACTGCGTTTTGCGCCTTGTCAGTAAACTCGAGCGTTGCCAGTTGTTCGACCAGCTTCTTATCAACTTTGGATGCGTTAAAGTCGAACCTCGCCAAATCCCGATGCACCGGAAACTTGGCCGCGATCAACTGATTGCGCACCGATCGCATGGCGCGTTCCGTCTGCTCTGCACGCAGCATATGCTCGAGCAAGAGTTTTGAATTCTCTGCTGAACTCGGACTCTGATCCATCAAATCTGCCCAAGCGTCAGCCATACCGTGCAGTTTCAATGCTTTAAGTTCTGTCGTAATATCAAGCATGACTCACCTCGGTCATGTTGATGTCAGCGTCGTCCGTATCTCGCAGCGTGTCGTAGCGACTGGTGTCGGCGAGCGGTGCTTCATTGAGCTGCAAACTGGTTTCCACGCAGGCTGGAGTCGGCCCTTCTTTGAGACGAGCCACCACGTTGATAACGTGTTCGGCACTGATGACGCCGGATTCGAGTACCAGTTCCACCGCCACCAGCACAGCGGCAAGTCCTGCGCGCGGAATGACAGCCAATACCTGTGCCATGATCTTGTCACCACCCGTATCGCGCATTAATCCCTTACGCAATTGCAGCAGAGGTGTCGGCATATCAGCAAAGGGCGCGCCGTTCCTGAGTGCGCCGGGTTTACGCTCCACCAAGGAAATGTAGTGCTGCCAGTCATAGCGAACGTTACCCCGTTCGGTCAGACGCTCGTGTGTGGCGACGATGCTGCCACCGGCCACTACGCAGATTTGGGTTGGATAGATTCTATAATTGACCTGCTTTCCCGCCCATTCGCAGGGCACCGAGTAACGGTTACATTGCACGCTGACCAGACAGGTGCCAGATACCTTGACCTGATCGGTTACATAGCCGTCAAAGGGGGTAGGCATGGGCATCATCAACGCCTGTTCCTGTTCCAGCATCTCGGCTACGCTAAGTCCCTTGAACTCAGGATGCTGTAACTCACCCCACAACGACCGACAGCGTTCACCCAGCCAGACATTAAGTTCATCGAAGGAACCAAAGCGTAAATTCTGCGCATCCAGCCAGATACGGCGGCGACTGTCCTGCACGTTCTTCTCGACCACGCCTTTCTCCCAACCGGAAGCCACATTGCAGAAGTCGGCATCAAACAGGTAGTGCGCGCACATCACCGCAAAGCGCGCGTTGACGACACGACCTTTGCCTTTGTTGACGCGATCAACCGCCGTCTTCATGTTGTCGTAAATGCCGCGCCGGGGAATGCCGCCCAGTGCCGTAAAGGAGCGGGTGTGCGCATCGAAGAGCATTTCGTGTCCCTGACTCGGGTAGGCAACCAGCCAGAAGGCGCGACTGGCGCACAATTTGAGGTGAGAGACTTGCATGCGCCGGTAAATGCCGCCAATGACCAGACCTTCTTCGCTCCAGTCAAACTGGAATGCCTCGCCCAGTTCAAACTTCAGCGGTACAAACGCGCGGGGCTGTTTGCCTTCACGTTCGCGCCACGCACGGATGAAATCAGTTACGCCGGTATAGCCGCCCTGATAGCCATCAAGCTTGATTTGAGCATACAGGTCTTTGGCTGTCCGTCTGTTTCGTTTGTGTCTGAGGGAATCCGCCTTGAGCGCCTGCTCCAGCGACTCATGAAAGGCGGTCAGTTTGCCGGGCTTCTTACTCCGCTGGTAGGCAGGCTCCGCCACCTCCTCGGTGTTTCTGATCCACTTGCGTATCGTGTTGCGCGACAAACTCGTGCGCTTTGCAATTTCATGAAGCGACTTCTTGTCGCGAAAAAACATCCGCCGAATCTTACCTATCATTTCCATAGTGATCACCTTTTATCTCCTGCCTTAAAATTAGGCAGGGGTAGTAAAACACCTGGGTCAATTTTCGGTCGGCATAACGCCTATATCTGGGTCACTTTTCGGTCGGTATCAACAACCTTGCTAAAGCACTGGCGATAGCCAAGCAGGAATTAGAAGCGGCTGAAACGAAGGTTGCCAAGCTGTCACGGTATAAGGAAGTGCCGTGGCTGGATCAGGTAATGAGGGACTTGAAGCGACGATAGCTTAATTTTATAGATAGGCCCGATACCGCTTGAACTGAAAATAGTTGGGCGGTATTTTATTGCCTGAAATACCACTAGCAAATTTCCCGTGTACCCACTGGTGTACCCATTGAAGCCAGAAAGCAAA
>CAISHO010000104.1 GCA_903885165.1 uncultured Nitrosomonadales bacterium
ACTGCCCGAGGAAATTGTGCGTTATACCCGGCGGATCACGATTGCATGGTGCTGGTTTTTTGTGATGCAAGTATCTGTTTCTATTTTTCTTTATTTATTCTCAAGCGTCGTGACATGGTCGTTTTTTATCAATGTTCTGGACTTACCTCTGGTGCTGCTGATGTTCGCCGGTGAATACGGCTATCGCAGGCTGCGCTACCCGGATCATCCGCGTATTTCCGTTGCGAAGGTGATTGAAATCTACCATCTCGTCACCGTGTCGCCCAAGACGAAACCGGAAGTAATGCGTTGATGATTCCGCTCATTTCTCATCGCGGGCAGACGTGCGTCTTTGCTTATTGCAAGGGGCAAGCTGTCAGTGTCGCGCAGTATCTTTGCGATGTCCGCAATCTGGCGGCCACGCTGCCCGACAGGTCGCATGTGCTCAACCTTTGCGCCGACCGCTACCGTTTCGCCGTGGGTTTTGCGGCGGCCTTGCTACGCCGGCAAATCAGTCTGCTGCCGCCTAACTACACGAACAGCTTCGTGGCTAAGCTGCAACAGTCCTACCCCGAACTGTATTGCCTGACCGATGAGGACTCGCAGTTCGATGAGATGGAGATCGTGCGCTATCCGAATTTGCCGCAAACCGATGGCGTGCTGCACGATGTTCCGCTGATTCAGGCCGATCAATCTGCCGCGCTGGTGTTTACCTCCGGCTCTACCGGACTGCCGGTCGCCCACCTGAAAACCTGGGGGAGCTTGTGCCGGGGCGCTGCATCTGCGGCGAGCCGACTCGGTGTCGAACAGGGGATGGCGGTGTTGGGCACAGTGCCCGCGCAACATATGTACGGCATGGAGTCGTGCATGCTGATGGCGATGCAAAACGGCTTGATTCTGGTCGCCGGGCGTCCCTACTATCCGCTGGATATCTGCGAGCAGTTAGCCGCGCTGCCCAAACCGCGCTGTTTGATTACCACGCCTTTGCATCTGCACTATTTGCTAGCCGAAATGCCGTCGATGCCGGAAGTCGAGTTTGTGCTCAGCTCCACTGCGCCTTTGTCACCTCAACTGGCGATCAAGGCGGAAGCGTGTTTTGCCGCGCCTGTGTATGAGATTTACGGCTGTACGGAAGCCGGGATGGTGGCCAGTCGGCGTCCCGTGCAGGGAATGGCATGGCAGTTGATGCCCGATGTCAGCTTGCGACAGGATGAGTCGGCCAATTTCGTGAGCGGCGGCCACATAGAGATTGAGGCGCGGCTGGGCGATGTGATCGAAGTGATGCCGGAACGCCAGTTTCTGTTGCATGGACGGACGGCGGATATGGTCAATATGGCGGGAAAACGCACTTCGCTGGCTAGTCTTAATTTCTATTTGAACGAGATTCCCGGTGTGATGGACGGTGTGTTCATGTTTCCGGATGAGAGCCAGGACAGGGCACGTCACCTGCTGGCCTTTGTCGTGGCACCCAATTTGAAAAAAGACGACATTCTGAGTATCTTGCGTCTTAAATTGGATGCGGTATTTTTGCCTAGACCATTGTATTTTTTAGATAAATTGCCGCGCAATGCCACGGGAAAACTGACCGCACAGGCACTGGCTCAATTGATGGCGGAATGCCGATGAATAAACTTTCTGTTTCGTTTGCTGCCGATCACCCGACGGGGGAAGGTCACTTCGCGGGGAATCCGATCATACCTGGCGCACTGCTGCTGGCAGCGGTTTCTAGCGCGCTAGAAAAGGCTGTCGGCCAGCAATTCGATCAGGTGGCTATGGCCAAATTTCAGCATCCGGTCCGCCCCGGCGATACGGTCGACATTGAATATTCCCCTTCGCGTCAGGGCGGGGTTAATTTTCAATGTACCGTTTCAGGTGTACTGGTGATGTCGGGTACCTTGAGTCGTCATGCAGACTAAAACAGAG
>CAISHO010000105.1 GCA_903885165.1 uncultured Nitrosomonadales bacterium
CATCATTGAGCTGGTTGGCTGAAACACCAGAAGCCGCGCTCGCCGGTGTACGTCAGGTGATTTCAGAGGTTATTGCCGATCTTCGCGCTAATAGTGAGCCTATTCCTGATCCGCTGGCTGAAAAACGCTCTAGCGGTGAGTTTCGTGTTCGTATCCCGCCCGTGTTGCACCGCCAACTCGCATTGCTTGCCGCTGAGCAGGGAGTAAGCTTGAATCGACTGGCAAGCGCAAAACTGGCCGGAATGGTGTGATCACAGTAGTTGTGGCTTTGGCATAAAAATAGGGTCAGACTCCATTTAATTAAATGGAGTCTGACCCTATTTGTTTTTCTATTTGTTTTTTACCTGTGCGGTCAGCATTTCGCGCAGTTCTCGCAAGTCGGTCTCGATCGTAGATAGTTGGTAAAAGTCTCCCCCTGCACGTTTTGCCAGTTCCAGTTGCTGCATCGCCGCGCGCAGGTTGCCTTGCCAGGCAAAACTGTAGGCTTGCGCCTGATGTTGCTCGAATGGCTTATGTAACTGGTTGTAGCAGCGCGCCTGAAGATCGTACAGCCGGGTATCGGTCGGGTGATGAGAGACCTGCTCTGTGAGCAGCTTTACGGCGATTTCAGCCTGATTGCTTTGCACTAACAGATCGACATAGTCGTAAATCAGGGCGCGATACTGCGGGAATCTTTGTACCGCCGTTTGATAAAAGCTAAGCGTATCGCTGTCCTTTGCTGCATGCTTCACCTTGCCAGTCAGCGTTTCCAGCATCGGGTCATTCTGCGCTGTCTGGTTGAGTTTAGACTCTTTTTGCAATACAGCTAATTCAACACGCGCCCGTTCAATCTCCTGATTGCGCAACAGCGCCGTCACCAGTCCATATTGCTGAGCAATCGGGTTGCCGTGCTTGTGCGTGGTCAGGGCATCGGTAAAGTAACTGATGGCGTCACTGGTGGTTTTCTGTGCACCGATCAGTTTAGTACGCACCAGCTGAAAATCCAGGCTATCGGGCAGGAGTTGGTAAGGTTGTTTATTGACGCGATTCTCAATATCTGCGACCCGGTCGCTGGTCACGGGATGGGTGCGCAGGTAATTGGGTGCGTTACCGTCGATCAGGCGTGTCGCGCGCTGCATGCGCTGCAAAAATTCCGGCATGGCATGGGTATTGAAACCGGCTTTTTGCAAGGTTTCAAAGCCGATGCGATCAGCTTCCTGTTCATGCTCACGGGTAAAGTCGAGCTGCTTCTGCATGGCGCGTGCCTGAACACCCGCGATGGTAGCCTGCGATGCTTGTGCGTTGCTGCGTGCCGCAAGTATCGCAATCGCAATGGCGGCCATCGAGGCGATGGAGTCACCTTGTTGCGCCGATACCATGCGTGCCATGTGGTGCTGCGTAACGTGGGCGATTTCATGTGCCAGTACGGAGGCTAACTCTGATTCACTTTCCGTGATGAGCAACAGACCGGCATTGACACCGATAAAGCCGCCCGGCATGGCAAAGGCGTTGACGTTATAGTCATTTACGGCGAAAAATTCAAATTCTAGCGAAGGCTCATTGCAGTACTCGACCAGTTTGCCGCCAATTTGGTTGAGATAATCGTTGATTTCCGGGTCGTCCAGATACTGTTTTCCGGCACGAATCTGCACCATACTCTGCTGGCCGATTTGACGTTCCTGTATCGGATTGAGCACCGTCTGGGATATGTCGCCCAGGTCAGGCAAGCCGTCGCTGATCGCGTAGGTGGGGAAGCCCAGCAGTAGAACCAGGATTAATTTTTTCATGGGCGATATATTATCAGATTCGGGAATGAGGATTGAGGAATGAGTTAAAGGCGGTGCAGCGGGTTTCACTCAATCCTCGCTCCTCAATCCTATACTGGACTTTAGGTGGAAAAGTGCTCAGAATGTCTGCCCGCTTGAAAATTAAGCTCTTAAGGAATAATCACGTGTCAGGTTTCAAGAATATTACCGTTGCCGATCTGGTGGCGATGCAGCAAAAGAATCAGATAAAGTTAATTGATGTGCGTACCGATGCCGAAATGGCACGGGGCAAAATCCCGCAGGGCGAAGCGCTACCGTTGCATCTGCTGCCGTTGCGCATGCATGATTTGGATAAGGCTGCCACGACGGTGTTTTATTGCCAGATGGGCGGGCGTTCGGCACAGGCCGCCGCGTTTGCCGCCGGTAATGGCTTTGCTGATGTGTATAACCTGCAAGGCGGTATCACGGCGTGGGCGCATGCCGGATTGCCGTTAGCGTGATGCAGTTTGATGTTGAGCTGGATGCGCGCAAGATGGCTTGCCCCTTGCCTATCCTGCGTTGTAAAAAATCACTGTCCGAAATGAGTAGCGGTCAGGTGCTAAAAATCGTTGCAACAGATGCCGGTTCAACCCGTGACTTTGAGGTTTTTTGCAACCAGACCGGCAATGAGTTGCTATTCTCGGAACAAAAAAACGGCGAATACAGTTTCCTGATTCGCCGTCGTTAATTGCTTTTACTCCCGCCAAGGCGGGACGCAGGTTTATCCCAGTTTGACGCGCTGAGCCTGTAGTTGTATCAGCGTCGCACCAAAATCGCTCATCCGCTTCTTTTCCTGCTCGACGACAGCGGCGGGGGCTCTAGCAACAAAGCTCTCGTTGCCCAGTTTGGCTTCCGTTTTGGCGACTTCATTGGCCAGACGCGCAATTTCCTTATCCAACCTTTCGCGTTCCACGGCAACATCGATCTCGACTTTTAACATTAGCTTAAAGTTGCCAACGATGGCCACGGCCGCATCTCCGTCTGGTAAGTCCGTCACGATTTCAACTTCACTCAGTTTTGCCAGGCTGCTGATGTAGGGCGAGAGCACGGCGAGCGTGGCAGCATCACCTGCCGCAATCAACGGCACGCGGGCTGCGGGAGACAAGTTCATTTCGCTGCGCAGGCTGCGGCAGGCATTGACGATCTCCTGCAGTAAGGCAATTTGCGCGATTGACGCCGGATTAATCTTTGCGTTATCTGCCAGCGGGTAGGCTTGCAGCATGATAGAAATCCCCTCGGCGCCCCCCTTTGCTAAAGGGGGAGTAGGGGGAGATTTACCAGCCAGTGGAGCGACCGCTTGCCACAGCTCTTCGGTGATGAACGGGATGATGGGGTGAGCCATGCGCAACATGGTTTCCAGTGTACGAACCAGTGTGCGGCGCGTAGCTCGCTGTACGGCGGGATTGCCCGAAGCAATCTGCACCTTGGTCAGTTCCACATACCAGTCACAGTAGGTATTCCAAACCAGTTCATAAATGGTGCGTGCGGCCATGTCGAAACGATAGTCGGCGAAATGCTGTGCCATCTCGGTTTCGGCTTGTTGCAGCAGGCTGATCATCCATAAATCGGCGGCCGAGTATTCCAGCGGCAGCGACTCGTCGATACCGACGTCCTGTCCATCGCAGTTCATCAGTACGAAGCGGGTGGCGTTCCACAGTTTGTTGCAGAAATTGCGATAGCCTTCGCAGCGCTGCATATCGAACTTGATGTCGCGGCCAGGGGACGCGAGCGACGAGAAGGTGAAGCGCAACGCATCGGTGCCAAAGGCGGGAATGCCGGTCGGGAACTCCTTCTTGGTGCGCTTCTCGATCTGTTCGGCTTGTTTGGGGTTCATGAGACCCGTGGTGCGCTTTTTGATCAGTTCGTTGAGCGTAATTCCATCAATTAAATCAATAGGATCGAGCACATTACCCTTGGACTTGGACATTTTCTGTCCTTCCGCATCGCGGATCAGGCCGTGTACATATACGTCCTTGAAAGGAATCTTGCCGGTGATGTGTTTAGTCATCATCACCATGCGTGCGACCCAGAAGAAGATGATGTCGAAACCGGTGACCAGCACGGAGGACGGCAAATACTGTTTAACGAACTCGTTTTGTTCTTCGAATGATTTACCTTCGACCCAATCCAGCGTGGAGAACGGCCACAGCGCCGAAGAGAACCAGGTATCCAGTACGTCGTTGTCGCGATTGAGTTGTCCGGCATAGCCCGCCTTGTCAGCTAGTACGCGTGCCTCTGCCTCAGTGCGTGCGACAAATATTTCACCGCTCACGCCGTACCAGGCGGGAATCTGATGGCCCCACCACAATTGACGCGAGATACACCAGTCCTGGATGTTGTTGAGCCATTGGTTGTAAGTGTTCACCCAGTTTTCAGGATGGAATTTGATTTCCCCTGATGCAACACATTCCAGCGCCTGTTCGGTAATGCTTTTGCCTTCAGGGCCGGCCTTACTCATCGCTACAAACCACTGGTCGGTGAGCATAGGTTCGATCACCGCGCCGGTACGATCGCCTCTGGGCACCTTAAGTTTATGCTTCTCGGCTTTCTCAAACAGCCCGGCCATTTCCAGATGGGTGCAGATCAGCTTGCGCGCCTCGAAGCGATCAAGGCCGCGATATTTTTCGGGGGCCTGATCGTTGATCTTCGCATCCAGCGTGAGGATGCAAATCGGTTCAAAGCCGTGGCGTTGTCCGACCGCATAGTCGTTGAAGTCGTGCGCAGGGGTGACTTTCACCACGCCGGTGCCGAATTCGCGATCGACGTAGTCATCTGCAATGATGGGGATGGTGCGTGCGCAAAGCGGCAGCGCGACATGCTTGCCGATCAGGTGCGCGTAGCGCTCATCTTCAGGATGTACCATGACGGCGACATCGCCCAGCAACGTTTCAGGACGGGTGGTGGCGACGGTCAGGTGCGTCAATCCGTGCAGCGTATCCACTTCCGATAGCGGGTAGTGAATGTGGTACATGAAACCGTCTTCTTCTTCCTGTACAACTTCCAGATCGGAGACGGCAGTGTGCAGTTTCGGGTCCCAGTTCACTAGGCGCTTGCCGCGATAGATCAAGCCTTCGTTGAATAGACGCACGAAAGTTTCTGTGACCGATTGGGACAAGCCTTCATCCATGGTGAAGCGTTCGCGCTCCCAGTCAGGTGAGGTGCCCAGGCGGCGCATCTGACGGGTGATAGTGTCGCCCGAAAATTTCTTCCATTCCCATACTTTTTCGATAAAAGCTTCGCGGCCCAGATCGTGGCGCGAAATTCCCTGTCCGTCCAGTTGGCGTTCAACGACGATCTGCGTGGCGATCCCTGCGTGATCGGTGCCCGGTTGCCATAGCGTGTTGTCGCCTTTCATGCGATGGTAGCGTGTCAGCGTGTCCATCAGTGTCTGGTTGAAGCCGTGGCCCATGTGCAAGGTGCCGGTGACATTGGGCGGTGGTAGTTGTATGCAGAACGATTCTGTCGCAGCCGGGTTTAAGCCGGCCTTGAAGAATCCTGCCTCTTCCCATTTGGGATACCAGCGAGATTCGATGTCTTTGGGGTCAAAACTTTTGGTCAATTCCATGGCGATGTAGCGAACAGCGGGGTTCGAGCTTTTATGAAGGGTGAGATTATACAGCGGGCACGTGTCCGCTAGGAAATACGGGCGTCATGCCCTAGTTTAAAACTTGCGTCTTGAGTTTTACCCGGCTTTTTCCGGATTGACATCATTCAGCGCGTCGCGCAGCAGATGCGGCAACTCAGCCTTGAACTCGCTGACCGCCAGATCAATGGCCAGTCTTTGCAGTTGTTCGAGTTGAGTGTTCAGTTTGCTGATGAACACTGTCTCCATGTGCGCCTCGAGTTTTTGCAAGACCTGTTGCATTTCTTCACGACTGAAGGTGCGGGGAAGTGCCTCCTCAACTTGTGGCTTTTCGTGCGGATTTTCAGTGGCGACTTCGGTCAGCAGGGGTAGGTCATCGAGCACGTTGATGTTGAGTGAGCCGGTTTTTGGATTTAAATCAGTCAGTTGTGTATTCATGGTTAATTAACCTTGGATAAATCAAAGTGGCGAAGTTCGTAGCCGCGATCACGATAAAATTTGTAGCGCTCCCGCCCCGATCGACTGTCTGTTTCATCCGTGCCGATGATTTCAATGGCGCGTTCAAAGCGGCTGAAAAAAGGCAGGCACTCGTTGTGCAAACTGATCAGTAAATCGTGGTGCGGAAATTGTTCGTTGTTATAGCTCAAAAATACCGGTGCAGTCACGTCCGTAGTGCTGTGCGGGATAAACGCCGTGTCAGGGTAATGCCACAGCAACTTGTCCAGCGCGTCCATACTCGCGGCATCGGGCAGGCTGATGACCGTCTGCAATCCGTTTTGCATGGCTTTGTGACTCAACTGACAGGCGGTGCGCAGCTTGTCGGTTGAGCCGGTATAGAAATCGACCTTGGTCATTGCAATTTATTTAGCGCAACGGTTGATCAAATATTGCGCAAGCAAAGGAACGGGGCGTCCGGTCGAACCCTTGTCCTTGCCTGACTTCCACGCAGTGCCTGCGATATCCAGATGCGCCCAGCGATAGTCTTTAGTGAAGCGCGACAGGAAACAGGCAGCCGTCACGCTGCCCGCCGCGCGTCCGCCGATGTTTTGCAGGTCAGCGAAGTTGCTGTCCAGTTGGGATTGGTACTCTTCCCACAGCGGCAACTGCCAGGCTTTGTCGTTGGCGTAATCGCCTGCCGCCAGTAAGTCGCGGGCTAGTTGCTCCTGATTGCTGAATAATCCGCTGGCCACGCCGCCTAAGGCGATGACGCAGGCACCGGTGAGGGTGGCGATATCCACTACGGTGTCCGGTTCAAAACGCGCGGCATAGGTCAGGGCATCGCACAGTATCAAACGGCCTTCAGCATCCGTGTTGAGTATCTCTATGGTCAGTCCGGCCATGCTGGTGACGATATCGCCCGGCTTGCTGGCAGCGCCATCCGGCATGTTTTCGCTGCTGGGGATCACGGCGACGACGTTGATTGGCAGTTTCATCTCGGCGATGGCCAACATGGTGCCCAGCACACTAGCCGCCCCGCACATGTCGTATTTCATTTCATCCATTTCGCCGCCCGGCTTGAGCGAGATGCCGCCTGAGTCGAAGGTCAATCCCTTGCCGACCAAGACCACCGGTTTTTGTTTCTTTTCCCCGCCGCGATATTCCAGCGTGATCAATTTGGCGGGCTGGCGACTCCCTCGGGTGACGGACAGCAGAGAGTGCATGCCCAGTTTTTCCATGTCCTTTTCTTCCAGGATGGTGGCGCGGAGCTTGTGCGACTCAGCCATTTTTTGAGCCTGCTCGGCCAAATAGGTCGGCGTGCAGATATTGCCGGGCAGATTGCCCAAGTCCTTGGCCAGCTTCATGCCGTGCGCGATTGCACTGGCTTGAATCACGGCGGTTTGTGCACTATTGCCGGGTTTTTTGGTGCAGCCCAGTACAATCTTGCGTAAGGCTGGTTTGTCAGCCGGTTTGCTCTTGAGACTATCTGTGCGGTAGATCGATTCGGCGGCCAGCAGCACGATCTGGTTAATTTTCCATGTTTCATCGCGATCCTGTACGGTCAGATCAGTCAGGAATAGGGTGGCGTCCTTGCAGATGGTCTTATGCAGTGCGGCGAAGGTGGCACGCACGATATCCAAAAATTGTTTGGCATTCAATTCATCCTGTTTGCCCAAGCCCACCAGCAATACGCGTTCGGACTCAATTTTCGATAAATTATGGAGCATCACAGTGCTGCCGGTTTTTCCGGTCAAGTCGCCGCGCGTAATCAGTTTGCTCAATTGATGGGCTGCACTCTTGTCGAAAACTTGTGCAGAGGGCGTCAGAATACCACCTTCATAGACACCTAAAACGACGCAGGCGCTACGGGCTTTCTCCGGACTAGTTTGTTTTATGCTAAATTCCACGTGTTGCTCCCTCAATCATAATTTAACCACTGATGTCTGATTATCCGCAAACTGACCGTATAAAGTCAAAGTTGTTTAACGCAAAGTTGTTCCGGCGCGTGCTTGTGCGCGAAATGGCCGGCAATGGCACGCTGATTTTTGCTGTGCTTTTCGGCATCGTGGTGATTACCCAGCTGATTCGTTTTCTGGGGGATGCGGTCAGCGGCAAGCTGGCGGTGGATGGCGTGATGGCTTTGTTAGGTTTTAGCGCACTGACCTATTTGCCGGTGCTACTTTCCATGAGTTTATTCATCTCGATTTTATTGACCTTGTCGCGTTGTTATCGAGACAGTGAAATGGTGGTGTGGTTTTGCGCCGGTATCGGCTTGACGCGCTGGATACGGCCCGTGCTGTGGTATGCCACGCCGGTGGTGATGGTCATCGCGTTGCTGAGCCTGGTGTTGTCTCCCTGGGCACTGCATAAGTCCGATGAATTTAAGAGTCGTCTGGAGAGTCGCGATGATGTCGCTGCGGTGACGCCTGGTATGTTTCGTGAGTCGAATCAGGCTGATCGGGTTTATTTCGTAGAGACGCTGGATGTTAAAACCAGCCGTATCGAGAATGTTTTTGTCAGATCGGTGCAGAATTCGCGGTTGGGTACCATGGTCGCCCGTCACGGCTTTCAGGAAACGCTACCCAACGGGGATCGTTTTCTGGTATTGCTCAATGGCACGCGCTATGAGGGAACGGCGGGTCAGCAGGATTATCGCATCGTCGAGTTCGACCGTTATGCAATGCGCATGGACAGCGTGGCCGTCAAGCAGGCGTTGCCCAATCTACGTGCCTTGACGACGCCGGAGTTATGGAGAAATCCTACAACCTGGAATCTATCTGAGCTCGAATGGCGGTTAGGGCTGCCGATCAGCGCGGCGATTCTGTCGCTGCTCGCGATACCGTTGAGTTTTGTGAACCCCCGCGTCGGACGTTCGCTCAACCTGATCACGGCCATCGTGCTCTATATGTTGTACAGCAATATGATCAGTGTGACCAATGCCTGGGTAGGGCAGGGGAAAATTGCTCCAGGTATCGGTTTGTGGGGGATACATGCGCTGATGTTGTTGATTACCGTATTGTTCTTCTACCGGCGTGTGACGCTGTTATCGCTGCGCAGGGTATTCGGAAAATGAAAATATTAACTCGTTATTTGGCACGTGAAATTTACAGTAGCATCGGCTTAGTATTCGCTACACTGATTATGCTGTTTGCTTTTCTGGATTTTATTCA
The DNA here is from genome assembly GCA_903885165.1 of uncultured Nitrosomonadales bacterium. GTDB lineage: Bacteria > Pseudomonadota > Gammaproteobacteria > Burkholderiales > Gallionellaceae > Gallionella. The sequence goes on from CAISHO010000105.1 coordinate 8,976, forward strand.
CGAACTTAGCGTGATGGGTTACGGTCAGTACAGTCTGGGTTTTGTCGTGCTGTTTGTGGTGTTGACGATTCCCGGTCATCTGTATGAATTGTTTCCTGTAGCGGTTTTGGTAGGCACGATCTTTGCGCTGGTACAAATGGCTGCCCGTTCGGAATTGACGATTTTTCGCGCTTCCGGTGCGTCAACCGGGCAAATGCTGGGCGCGTTGGGTAAAATTGCCCTGCCGATGATCATTGCCAGTTTTATTTGCGGGGAAGTGCTGGCACCGCCCTCCGAGCGTATGGCGCAGAAATTGCGGCTCAAGGCGATGAATTCACAGATGTCTTTACAGGCTTTTCGTTCCGGGGTTTGGGTGAAAGACGGCGGTAATTTTGTGAATGTGAAAAGTGTCATGCCGGACACCAGTTTGTTAGATATTGAAATTTACAATTTCGATGAAACGTTCCATTTGAAAACGATCATCAGTGCTAAACATGCTAATTTCTTGGAGCCCGGAAAGTGGCAGTTGGGAGAAGTGTCGGAGACGCGTTTTAGTAAAGGGGGCGTCGGCAGGTCAACCGTGCAGAGCCAGGAATGGCAGTCTGCCTTAACGCCGGAAATTCTGAGCGTGATGCTGGTGGTGCCGGAACAAATGTCCGCCTATGATTTATATACCTACGCTAGTCACCTGAAAGAAAACAAGCAGCAGAGTGCGCGTTATGAAATTGCCATGTGGAATAAACTGGTTTACCCGTTCGCATTGCTGGTCATGATGGTGCTGGCACTGCCTTTTGCTTCCTATCAACGTCGTGCGGGTGGTGTTAGTATATTGATTTTTATGGGAATTGTTTTGGGGATGGTGTTCCACTTCTCAGGTCGTCTGCTCGCAAGTTTAGGGGCGCTCAATTCATGGCAACCCTTGTTTAGTGCAACGGCGATGACGGGGGTGTTTTTGTTGCTCGGACTGATTCTGCTATGGAAGGTGGAGCGGCGCTGATGGAATTTGCAAGCTGTTAGTAGATATTCCCGGCAGGTTTACACCGGCCGGGAGTCTAGTGGTGTTAAGCCTGACCCTTGAGTGCAGGTGTCAGATGTGGTGCGATGATTTGCAGCAATTTCGGATGAATCTCCCCGTTGCCTGTGCAGATGTGCCCGGTCGTCATGAAGGTGTCCGAACCGTGCAGGTCGCTGACCATGCCGCCCGCTTCCGTCACCAAAAGCGTACCGGCGGCGATGTCCCAGGCTTTCAAGCCGGTTTCAAAGAATCCGTCGTAACGTCCCGCTGCCATCCAGGCTAAATCCAGCGCGGCAGAACCCGGACGACGCAATCCGGAAGTCTGTTGCATCAAATCCTTGAAAATACCGATATAGGCATCCATGTGATCGAAGTTGGTGTAGGGAAATCCGGTGCCGATCAGGCTGTCTGCCAGATGGATGCGCTTGGAAACGCGGATGCGCTTGTCGTTGAGGAAGGCGCCGCGTCCGCGTGTGGCGGTGAACAGCTCGTTACGGGTCGGATCATAGATCACCGCCTGAGTGATGATGCCTTTGTGCTGCAAAGCGATGGATACTGCAAATTGCGGGAAACCATGCAAAAAGTTGGTCGTGCCATCCAATGGGTCGATAATCCAGACAAAATCAGACTCACCTTGCGCGCCACTTTCCTCGGCCAGAATCGCATGATCCGGATAGGCGTCCAGCAGGGTTTGAATGATGGTTTGCTCGGCGGCGCGATCCACTTCGCTGACAAAATCCGCATGAGATTTTTTGGTGATCGTCAGGTGATCGATCTTGTCGGTACTGCGATGAATCAGATTACCGGCACGACGTGCGGCCTTCACCGCGATGTTGAGCATGGGATGCATAACGACCTTCTTTATAGTTTAATGAGCGAGAATTCAGCTGCCTATTTTAATTGGAAACAGGATTTATATAAACAAAATCATCTAAAAAAGCGAATTTGAAAATATAATTCTTATTATTCAATTGGTTGCAATTTTATTTTCCCTCGGGTGCGACTGCCCGCAAAGGGGGAGTGAGTGAGTTCTGATAATTTTGCGTTGCCCGGGGAGAATTCATTCGACCAAAACAGGGTTTTTCATTTATGATCCGTAGCTACTATACTGGGCCTACG
>CAISHO010000106.1 GCA_903885165.1 uncultured Nitrosomonadales bacterium
AGCGCGAAGGCCAGCAACCCGCTGATCGGCGCGATAGACTGGTTGCTGAGTCTGCCCAGTCAGCGCTGCACCATGAGCGAACTGGTGGATTTGCTGGAATTACCCGCCATCGCCGCCCGCTTCGGCATAGATCAGGAAGCGTTGCCGCGCTTAACCTTCTGGATGGCGGGTGCCGGAATCCGCTGGGGGCTCAATGAGCAGCATCGCAGCGATCTGGGACTGGCGGCCTGCGGCGAGCAAAACAGCGCGTGGTTCGGTCTGCGCCGCATGCTGATGGGCTACGCCTGCGGTCAGGTGCCAAGTACGCAGGACTGCGAGATCGAACCCTATGCCGAAGTCGGCGGACTGGAGGCGGAACTAGCAGGATCCCTCGCCCATCTGTTGCAGTCGCTGGTGAACTGGTCGAACATCGCCAGTACGCCCGCCACACCTGAAAACTGGATAGCCCGCTTCCGTACCCTGCTCTCCGAGATCGCAAAAGCAGAGAGCGAGACGGATCAACAGGCGCTGGACGCCTTGCACGACGGGCTACAGGCATGGCACAGCGCGTGCGAGCAGGCCGGATTTATTGATGCCGTGCCGCTCAAGGTGGCCGGTGCGGCCTGGATGGAAGCGCTCAAGACGCCTAGCCTTAATCAACAATTCAGGGCGGGAGGCGTGACTTTCTGCACGCTGATGCCGATGCGTGCCATTCCGTTTGAGGTAGTCTGCCTGCTGGGCATGAACGATGGAGACTACCCGCGACGCGCCATGCGCAGCGATTTCGATCTGATGGGCTTGCCCGGCACCAGCCGCCCGGGAGACCGTTCGCGCCGCGATGATGACAGACAGCTAATGCTCGAATCCCTGCTCTCCGCGCGCCGCGTATTTTATGTCAGCTGGTGCGGCCACAGCGTGCGCGACAACAGCGAACAACCGCCTTCGGTGCTGGTCTCCCAGTTGCGCGATTACCTTAGCGCCGGATGGACACCTGAAGTCGTGACTGAACGCACCACATCGCATCCTCTGCAACCGTTTAGCCGTCGCTATTTCGAAGCGGACAGCCCGCTCACCACCCACGCCCGCGAATGGCGGGACATGCATCAATCCCCGTCGGGCGAAGCCGAAGCATCTTCCCCTTTGGTCGCCTTCGTGCCAGATGTGCCGCTCACCATCAACCAGCTGACTCATTTTCTGCGCAAACCCGTCAAGGCATTTTTCCGCAAACGTCTGCTGGTCAGCTTTGCCGATGAACTAGCAGAAAACGAGGATGTGGAGTGTTTTTCGGTGGACGGTTTGCAGGAATACGGGCTGATACAGACGTTGCTGGCCACCGCCACCGCAGATCCCGCTTCCGAATCGGCCGGAATCCAGCGGTTTTTGACGCAGCTGCGCAAATCGGGTGCCCTGCCCTTCAAGGGTTTGGGCGACATCGAACAAAAGTCGTTGCGGGATACCTTGCACAAGATGCTCACCGCCTGGCATGAGGCACAATCACGTTATCCGAACCCGGCTGAGCGTCAGTCGATACGGGTACAACAGGGCGTAGTCATCCTCGAAGACTGGATAGACCATTTACGCCGTGGCGGGGTCGAACACGCCGATCAACTGGCTTGGCTGGAACTGGATCCCGGCAATCTGCTTGAAAACAAGGAAGAAGCAGATGCCCGCCCTGACAAGATGTTAGGCTCGTGGGTGCGCTCTCTGGCAGTTGCCGCCAGCGGCGTCATGGCAACCGGCATTCTGGTCGGACGCGACGGCACCGTCACCATTACCCCCATGCCGCAAGTAAAGGCTACAGAGACACTGAGTATGCTGCTCAACTTATGGCTGGATGGCATGAATACCCCCCTGCCCCTGCCGCCCAAAACCGCCATCGCGCATTTAAATGACAAAAATCCCGCAGCCCTATATGAAGGCGGATACATGACGCGTGGCGAAGTGAACGAACCCTGTATGGCCAGAATCTATCCGGATTTTGAGGCGCTCACCGAGTCGGGCCGCTTCGAACAACTGGCGCGCGAGGTCTACGGCCCGTTGCTCGAATGGATGAATGAGCACGTAAACGCCGACTTCCATGCGAATGAAGGAGATGCCGCATGAGCGCCATTTTGCAACCCGAAAGCTTTGACCTGTGGGGCAGTCGACTGATCGAAGCCAGTGCCGGAACGGGCAAGACCTACACCATCGCCGCGCTGTATCTGCGTCTTGTGCTGGGTCACGGCGGCGAGCACGGATTTTTGCGCCCGCTGCGCCCGTCAGAAATTCTGGTGATGACCTTCACGCGTGCCGCCACCCGCGAGCTGTCCGATCGCATCCGCGCGCAACTACTCCTTGCGGCACAATGCTTCAGGGGCGAGATAGAAGTCGATGAAAACAATAAGTATCTGAATATACTAATTAATTCATACGAAGATGAGGCGCTGCGCAACCGGGCTGCATGGGCGTTATCCACCGCCGCAGAAGGCATGGACGACGCCTCGGTGCACACCATCGATGCTTGGTGTCAGCGCATGCTCAAAGAACACGCATTCGACAGCGGCAATCTGTTCGACGAGGAACTGGTCGCCGATGAACAAGCCATGCGAATTGAAGCAATACAGGATTACTGGCGGCTGTCGTGCTATCCCTTAGGCGCGGAAGCCTTGTCGCAGGTGCTGAAAATCTGGCGCAATCTGGATGCGCTGATAGCCGATATGCGCGAACTGATCAATCAGGACATCCCTAAAATTTCGGGCAGCGACACCCTGTTGACGGTATTAAACCATGCCAGCGCCGAACGCGCAGCAACGCTGGTGAAGCTCAAATCAGGCTGGGATGTGAAAGCCGACGCCATGCGGATTTGGCTGGACAATCAAACTTCCAATAAGAACAACGGCTGGGAGGGCCGACGACTCAGTCCTAAAAATTACGGCAACTGGCTGGACACGCTCAAAGCCTGGTCTGCCGGTCAGGATGAAATCCCGGATTTAAAAACAGGATGGGAGCGCTTTACCCCGGAAGGATTACTGACGGCGCGCAAAACCGATGCTCCGGGACTAACGCTACCACCTGAATTTGCCGAATTTGCCGTGCTGAAAGCGGCGATCGCGCAATTGCCGGACGTAAAGGTAGCGGTACGCCTGCACGCCGCCGCCCGTGTGGCAGAGCGACTGGTGGAATTAAAGCGCAGAACCGCCAGCTTCGGCTTTTCGGATATGCTGAACCGTCTCAATGCCGCCTTGCATGGCCCGAACGGCGAAACATTGCGGCAACGCATAAAGACCCAATATCCGGTCATCCTGATCGATGAATTTCAGGACACCTCGCCGCTGCAATATCAGATTTTCGACCGGATCTACCAGACCGACGCCAACGATAGAGAGAGCGCCATGCTATTGATCGGCGACCCGAAACAGTCGATCTACGGCTTTCGCGGCGCGGATATCAACAGCTATATGCGCGCCCGCCGCGCAACAGACGGACGCCACTATGTGCTGGAGACTAATTACCGTTCAACGACAGCGCTGGTCGGCGTGGTGAATCACTGGTTCAGCCATGCGGAAAAACAGCGCAGCGCGGGTGCCTTCATGTACCGCATGCCTAATGACAACCCGCTGCCGTTCGAAATCTCAGGCGTGCGCGGACGCTGTGAACGACTGGTCGATGCAAAAGGTGCGGTGCCCGCCATGACGCTGGTGCACGATCTGACTTTGCGCAATACCGAGAGCACCCGAAAACTGTTCGCCGCGCGCTGTGCGGAGCAGATCGTCACTTGGCTCAATGACCCGTCCGCAGGTTTTGCCGATGGTGGATTCAAGCCCCTGCGCCCTGCCGATATCGCCATTCTGGTGCGCACCGGCAAGGAAGCGACTGCGGTTCGGCGTGCACTGGCGAAGCGCTCTGTAGCTTCCGTTTATCTGTCCGATAAGGACTCGGTATTCGACAGCATGGAAGCGCACGATCTGGTGCACTGGCTGCGCGCGGTCGCCAACCCGCAGGAAGTCAGACTGGTCAGAGCCGCGCTGGCAACGACAACCATAGGTTTGAGTCTGGATGAACTGGGCAAACTTGCCAACGACGACGAAGCCTTCGATGCGCGCTGCGAACAACTGCGCCAGTTGCGCTGCGTGTGGCAGTCGCAGGGCGTGTTGGCGATGCTGCGCCAGACACTACACCAATTGGAACTGGCCGCGAAATGGCTCAATACCAATACTGGCGAACGCAAACTGACCAACTACCTGCATCTGGCGGAGTTGCTGCAATCCGCGAGCAGTGCACTGGACGGGGAACTGGCGCTGATCCGCTGGCTGCAGATCGAAATCGCAGAAGTCGGCAGTCAGAACGATGAACAGGTGGTGAGACTGGAGAGCGATGCGGATCTGGTCAAGGTCATCACCATCCACAAGAGCAAGGGGCTGGAATATCCGCTGGTGTGTCTGCCCTACGCCAGCAGTTTCAGGGAGAGGGATCGCAAACTGACCCGTTTCGTCAACCTTGCCGACGAGACAGGGGAACGCCGCCTGCGTTTGCAATTCACCGACGAGGAACTGGCCGAAGCTGACCGCGACCGTCTGAAGGAAGATTTGCGGCTTTTGTATGTTGCGCTGACGCGCGCGCGCCACAGCCTATGGGTCGGTTTTTCTACCAATAAAGTCGGTAGAGGCGAAAAGTGCGTCTCGCATAAGAGCGCAGCCGGTTATGTGCTGGGAGGAACGGATGCGATCAACGCAGCTGACTGGCTAACCCCTTTACAACAATTTGCAACTGATTGCCCGGATATCGTATTGCAAGCGGCAGAACCCGACACTGCGTGCACGACCCTTATCGCCGCAGCATCAGATATCTCGTTACAAAATAGCCACGACTATCAGGCGAGTTTTGAACGCAACTGGGGTATCTCCAGTTTCTCGCGCTTAACGCGCGATTTGAAAACCGAGTCAGGCGCGTTGTCGCCCATACAAATGACGCGCCCCGCCGATGATGAACCGGATGACCAGCCAGTCCATTCCCGGCGCAAACCGATGGGCTGGCATGGTTTCGCCAGAGGAATGGCGGCAGGTAATTTCTTACACGAACAACTGGAATGGCTGGCCGCAGAAAATTTTACGTTACCCGGCAACGAGCAGCTCACCGAGCGACTGCGACGCCGCTGCGAAAATGCCGGACACGGTGAACACGCCGATCAGGTCATCAACTGGTTGAGCACGGTGGTACAAACTCGCTTACCCGGCCCGAATGTCTCGCTCAGGGAGCTGACCCGCATACTGCCTGAAATGGAATTCTGGTTACCCGCCGAAAACATAGCAGCGGCGCATATCGACCGACTGTGCAGAGCGCATTTGTTACCCGGCGTCGATCGCCCTCGATTGGCCGAACGACAGCTGCACGGCATGCTGATGGGTTTTGTCGATCTGGTGTTTGAACATCAGGGCAAGTACTGGATACTGGATTACAAGTCCAATCATCTGGGTGATGACGATGCTGCCTATAGCGAAGACGCACAGGCAGCGGCCATGGCGAAACACCGCTATGACGTGCAGGCGGCGATCTACATGTTGGCCTTGCACCGACTGCTGAGAGTTAGACTTGGCGACAACTACGATCCCGAGCAGCACTTAGGGGGGGCTGTCTATCTGTTCCTGCGCGGCGTGAACGGGCCGCAAAACGGCGTCTGTCTACTCCCCGCCACAGCCCAGTTGCTGGCGGCGCTCGATACGATGACAGGAGATGCGGCATGAGTACATTGACCCCAAAGCACATTCAGGAAACCTTGGCTGATCCGATGACCATATTACACACGTGGGCCGATCAGGGCTGGCTGCGCCGTCTGGACAGTGCGATGGCAGATTTTATATTCGAACTCGATCCGAACGCCACGCCTGCACTACTGGTCTGCACCGCCTTGCTAGCGCAGATGGAGGGGCGCGGACACACCTGCTTGCCACTAAAATCAATAAATCAACCAAATCAAATACTTGCATGGCCTATTGAAAATCAGGATGAACTGGAGTCGCTGTGGACTACGCTGCCCAATAATTTACCAGATTGGTTGAGCGCGTTGCGTGCCAGCCCGCTGGTGCGCCAGATTTCGCCGCAACCGGAACACTCACAAGCCGATACCGGACAACCGCTGGTGTTGAGCGGCAGCGAGGAAGAGCCTTTGCTGTATCTGCGCCGCTACTATCTGCACGAGGAGCAGGTCGCGAACGACATATTGCAACGCACAAAGGCGGCACATCCGGTCGATGAAGCGCTGGCACAACGCTGGTTGGGTCGCCTGTTCGACACAGACGTAACAGACGAAGTCAACTGGCAAAAAATCGCTTGCGCAGTGGCTTTACGCGCCAGCCTGACCGTCATCACCGGCGGCCCCGGTACCGGCAAAACCTATACCGCAGCGCGATTGCTAGCCCTGCTGTTCGCCATCGACAAGAATCCTGAACGATTGCGTGTGGCGCTCGCCGCGCCAACCGGAAAAGCCGCCGCCCGCTTGCGTCAGTCTATCGACAGCTCCTTGCAGGAACTGGATTTAAGACTGGGCGACGAGCTCAATCTGGACAGTTTTACCCGGCGCATGGGCGCGGCCAGAACCCTGCACTCGCTCTTGGGCGCACGCCCCGACACGAGGATGATGCGCTTCAATGCCAGCCACCCGCTCGATATCGATATTCTCATCGTGGACGAGGCGTCCATGATCCATCTGGAAATGATGTCGGCGCTGTTGCAGGCGATGCCAGCCGGCGCGAAGGTGATCCTATTGGGCGACAAGGATCAGTTGGCCTCGGTGGAAGCCGGGGCGGTGCTGGGCGATCTTTGCCGCAGCGCAACGTTTGGAAATTATAATTTAGAAACAAAGCGTTATATAGCATCATTAACTGACATTACCCTGCCCGCCGAATTTATGGCCGACAGTAGCGCATCAACGCCGCTGGCACAGCAAACCGTCATGCTGCGCAGAAGCCGCCGCTTCGGTGGTCTGATCGGTCAACTGGCGATGGCGGTCAATGAAGGCGATGGCGAACTGGCACAGAGACTGATAAGCGGTGACACCAGCGGGATTTTGCATACCACTTCCCACGCCACGGTGAACACGGTGCTGAATCTGGCCGTGCATGGCAGAAGCGACGCGACAGCCTGCTACGCCGACTATCTGCGTCTGATAAACGCTAAGTCCGCCGATCAGCATGACGACTGGGTTAAGCGCGTGCTGGTAGCCTTCGATCGTTTCCGCATCTTGTGCGCGGTACACGAAGGTGACTGGGGAACGCAAAACTTAAACACGACGGTCCAGCAGGCATTAGCCGCAGCGGGTCTGTTAAAACCCAAAGGCGAGTGGTTTAGCGGTCGCCCGGTGATGGTCACCCGCAACGACGCAGAACTGGGCGTATTCAACGGAGATGTGGGCGTGACGCTGCCGGGACAACTGGGCGCACTGCGCGTCTACTTTCTGGATGGTGACAAACTGCGCTCAGTGGGGGTGAGCCGCTTAGCGCATGTGGAAACCGCCTTTGCCATGACCGTACACAAATGCCAAGGCTCGGAATTTTTCCACACCGCTCTGGTGTTGCCGCAGGGCGGTGCCAGGCTGTTAACCCGAGAACTGGTCTACACCGGGATCACCCGCGCCCGCGAGCATTTCACGCTGATCGAGGGGCAATCCGGCTTACTGCATCAGGCGATCGAACATCAGTCCGAACGCGCCAGCGGGTTGGAAAGGTTGCTGGGAGACGGGTAGTGGGAAGTGGGGGTGTAAACTTTTTCACACCACAGCGAGTTCAGCCTGCGCTACGCTGTGCAGATGGTTATCTTCACCCTCTTCTTTACGCTGGGCGTCTGGCTGCTGCAACAGCAGTCGGCGCTGCCCGATTTTGACTATGCCTGGCTGCTGACGGGGATTGCACTTTCCTACCCGCTGCATCGCATCCGACAATCGGG
>CAISHO010000107.1 GCA_903885165.1 uncultured Nitrosomonadales bacterium
CGGGATCAGGGCCTATCTTGCGACCGAACGGGGCTAGGCGCGCATTGACTTCGCCGCCTATCATGCCGGGGCCTACCCGTACCGTCAGCGCATCCGCTGCAATATCGCAATGGGCGAATCCGTTGCCGATGATAGCCAGTACGCTGTCGGTTACACCTTGTCCTGACAGACTGGTGCCGGCGGCGCGAAAGGTGACGGGGCGATGACAGTTGCTGGCCGCTGCCAGTAGCGCTTGCAGTTCCTGCTCGGACTCGATGAACACAACCACTTCCGGCGTCATGCGGTAAAAGCTCGCATCTGTGCCGTAGGCGAGTCGCCGTAAGTCATCGGTGATCAGTTGGTGAGGCGGGAAAATGCGCGCCAGCGCTTGGATGACGGCACTCATGAGCGTCTTTCTCTGATCAGGTCGCGCAGCCGTTTGGGCGCCGGTTTGAGCGCGGTGCGGCATTTAGTCCATGCACCTTGACTGACCGGTGACAGCTTGTGGCCACGGCTGATAAACCATGAGGTCAGACGATAGATGCCAAGACGACTGTAAATCAGCGACCATCCCTTCCATATTGCGGTAGCCAGCGCACTCCGTCCGGCGCCACTGCCGCGCAGCGAGGCCTGTTCCTCACCGGCCTGCGCCTCATTGCGCAAACGGATCAGGATATCTGTGATGGGGATCTTTACCGGGCACACTTCGACGCAGGCGCCGCACAGCGTGGAGGCGAAGGCGAGCGGATAAGTCGCGTTGAGCCCCAACATGTGCGGAGAGACGATGGCGCCTATTGGACCGGGATAGGTCGTGCCGTAGGCGTGGCCGCCGATGCGCGCATAGACCGGGCAATGGTTCATGCACGCGCCGCAGCGGATGCATTGCAAGGTGGCGCGCAGTTGTTCGTCTGCATGAGCCTGGCTGCGCCCGTTGTCGATCAGGATCAGGTGCACTTCGCGGGGGCCGTCTTTTTCACCTTCCTGACGCGGGCGGCTGATCATATTGAAGTAAGTCGTGATCGACTGACCGGTCGCGGAGCGCGTCAGCAGGCTGTAGAGCGGCGGTACATGTTCGAGTTTTTCGACGACTTTTTCGATGCCGGTCACCGCGATGTGTACGTCAGGGACCGTGGTGCACATGCGCCCATTGCCTTCGTTTTCGACCAGACAGAGCGTGCCGGTTTCGGCAACGGCGAAATTTACGCCGGACAGGCCGACATCGGCTCCGGCAAATTTGCCGCGCAACACCTGACGGCCGATCCGGATCAGTGCATCGACATCTTCGGTGTAAGCCACGCCGGGAATTTTTTCGGCAAACAGGGCGGCGATCTGCTGTTTGGTCTTGTGGATGGCCGGCATGATGATGTGCGAAGGTTTTTCGCCTGCCAGTTCGACGATGTATTCGCCCATGTCGGTTTCGAAGGCATCGATGCCCGCATCCGCCATGGCGTGATTAAAACCGATTTCTTCGCTGACCATCGATTTGCCTTTGGCGATGTTGCGCGCGCCGACGCGACGGGCGATACCGAGCGCAATGGCATTGGCATCAGCAGCGGTTTCCGCCCAGTGCACCTGGATACCGTTGGCGGTCAGATTTTTTTCCAGCAGTTCCAGCAGTTCTGGTAATTTAGCCAGGCTGTTTTGGCGGATGGCAGCGCCGATCGCACGCAGTCCCGCCAGTTCATCCTGATCGCCAAATTGTCCGCGCCGCTTTGCCTGAAGAAAGTCCATAGCGCCGCGAAAGTTGGCGCGTTGTGCAGGGTCGTTGACGGCGGTGCGGCTGCGCGCCTTGAAGTCCTGATCCGGATCGAAGTGGATGATCTGACTCATGACAGTACTCCCGTGTGGCATAGCAGTACCACCAGTTCACGCGGGCCGTGTGCACCATAAGCCAGCGTCTGTTGAATATCTGCGGTCTTCGAGGGGCCGGAAATCAACAGGGCGTTGGTAGGCATGCCAGCCTGCCAGTTTTCGGTGCGCATCGCGGCGTCGAAATCCGCGTGTATTTTGTTGACATCGAGCAGGGCGAAATGAATCGGCGGTACCAGCGACATGGTGCGGGGTTCGGACGCATCCGGCCACAGAATCAGGGTGCCGGTTTCGGCGATCGCACTGCGTGCCAGTGTCAACGAGGCATCTACCTCGTCGAACAGGCGATTGCGCCAGCCGTCTATCGGTTCGCTGTAACGGATCAGTGTCAGCTTATCTGCCGCCAGTGATGCAAGATGCTCGCCATGAGGCGTGTTGTCGCCGATCAGCAGATTGTTTAATCCCTTTGAGGTTGCGATTTGTAGCAGCAAAGCTGGCCAGTCGGTCGTCTCATGCACTTCGGCGTGGACGGATTCGAGCACGGCGCGCAGACGCGTGATCCTCTCTGGCGTGGTCTCGTTGCGCTGGCGGGCGCGATACCAGCCGGCAACATCCGGCATTTCCGGTGCAGTTCCGGGAGTGCGCAGGCGTCCCAGTATGCGTTCGCGGGCGCTCATGACGGGATGCCTGAGGTGCGTTTCCAGAGAAAGCTGGCGATATGCTCGCCTGGCAGGGTCGGGGGTGCGATGCCAGCGAGCTCATCCTGCTTTGCCGCGCGCCCGGTGATATTGAACAAACAGCCGCAGTCGGCGCTGACTACGCGCTCGGCACCGGTAGCTCTCAGACTGGCGACCTTGTCACTGACGATGGCCTCCGAAATTTCCGGGTAACGGATGGCAAAGGTTCCGCCAAAACCGCAACATTCCTCGATTCGATCCTGTACTACGACATCGACGTTGTCCAGGGTGCTCAAGAGTGCTGCGCTGGTTTCATGGGAACCCATTTCGCGTCGTGCATGGCAGGAGGTGTGCAGTGCGACGGTGCAGGCAGAGCCCCGGTCAGGTTGTTTAAAATTGATTACGTGAACCAGAAATTCGGTCAGTTCAAAGACGCGCGCCGCCAGTTCTGTCGCGCGGGCAAGCAAAGCCTGGTCGCTGGCGAACAGTTTCGGGTAGTGATGGTGCATCATCGCGGCGCAGGAGCCGGACGGCACGATCACGGGCCAGGGTTGGGAAAACAGGCTTAGTTGCTGCAAGGCTACGGCGCGCGCCTCGTCAGGGTACCCGCTGTTGTAAGCGGGTTGTCCGCAACAGGTCTGACCATCGGGGAAGTGAACCCGGATGCCTTCCCGTTCCAGCAGATTGAGCGTGTCCAGCCCCGCTTCGGGTGAAAATTGGTCTATTAAACAGGTTGAATACAGATATACATCGCCAGGTTTGGGCGGATACGCCCTGTCTCGTGCACTTTCCTGCCCCATGATTTCGTCCCCTGATTATTTTTAATCTTATATTTTTTATTATTTGGTAAAGTGGTATTACCAAAATTGTTGTGCACTATAAAATGAGATATATGGTTTTGTCAACTGCTTTAATAGAGGGATGATGCGATGTAGGCGGAGCTGAAGCTGATTGACATTTATACACTGGCAAAATACTATTCAAGTGGTCTTACCACAGAGGTTTTCATGCTAAAGAATCGTCCTACCGTTACCCGAATTTCAGATGCTGTCGCTGTTGAACTGGAGAAGCGCATTCTGGAAGGATCGTTGAAATCGGGAGACCGCCTGCCATCGGAGCGCGAATTCGCCGTCGAGTTGGGCGTGTCGCGTCCGTCGTTGCGTGAAGCGATACAAAAACTGGTATCTAAGGGGTTGCTCGACTCTCGTCACGGTGGCGGAACTTTTGTGACCAACCGTCTGGATGCGCAATTCGTCGATCCCTGGCACGAACTGCTGAGCGGTCACCCGATGCTGCACAATGATCTGCTGGAATTTCGGCAGATGCTGGAGGGACAGGCTGCCTATTTTGCTGCTGAACGGGCAACCGATATCGACATCCAGCGGCTGGACGGACTTTATGCCGCGCTCGATTCGGTCTATGTCAGCGATGATGTGAGTGCCTGCATTGATGCGGACGTCGCCTTTCACCAGGCGATCGCGGATGCGGCCCACAACGTGTTGATCGGACATATGACAGCCAGCTTGATGAAACTGATCCACGGCCACGTAGCTAACAACCTGGCGCATCTGCACGAGCGTCCGCTGCGCTGGGATCAGCTACGTTCACAACACCATGCGATCTGGCAGGCTATTCGCAATCATGACCCTGAAGCCGCCGCGCGTGCAGCTGGAAGTCATATCGAGTTTGTCCGGGAAAATTTAACCGATGCCAACCGGGAGATCGAGCGTCGTCTCAGCGCTTCCCGCCGTTAGGAAAGAATACGATCTGGAATTTTTTGTGTACGCCTTCACAGAGTGATTATTTTCAATATAATCGAAGTCCCGGTTCATGATAGCCACGATTTGTCAAAAGTGAAAACAGCCCTTTTCATAAGATCATCATAGTCCGGTGTCTCGAAAGCTGCGTGTTACGAACGTACGCAAACGGGAAGCGAATGCAGAGGATAGGCAGGCTCTTGAGGGTTATCAAGAGTCGTTCAATATCACAAATATCCATTAGTATTGAGTGCCTGCTGCCAGCAGTACAGTACTCACTCAAATACCACACCTTGACGGGCTGCTGTGTATCGACTGAGGATATAGGTGATTGAAAAATTGCTTGTCCTATAGCCGTCGGTCACCAATATAGGCTGCGTTGAGCAACAGCGAAGAATAATTCGAGTCCTCACGTCATTTGATGAAGTGGCATCTGATAAACTGATCTTAGCCGCGATGCATGTTGCGCTGGACGGGATTGCGCAGAAACACACTGTTGGAGTTTTACAGGAATCTGTCCAGTAATTTTCGACTGTGGGCGTCGAGTTGTTCAACGTCGCGGATCAAAAAGGATACGCCGTGACTGTCTGTGATGAGCAGTGCAGTGTGGGTTAAGCGGCGGATATGATCCTCGGCTTTGAGCAGTAATTCGGCTTCGCCCCGGTCGGTTTGTACACGCCATGTGCTGGGGGTGGCGAAGCTCGATACCGCCACGATGCGGCTAATTTCCGGCGTGAATTCGCGGCAGGCCAGTTCTTCTGCTATCAGTGCGCGAATATCGGCGGGCAGGTCGGACAGTTTTTCTATCCATGCCAGTTCGTGACCTTCACCGTCCGTTAGCGAGATACATTCGCCGGGGGCTGCAATCGGAAAAGCGCGTACCGGGACGACATGTTCAACCGATGTATCGTTTTCGGTAAAAACGAGTCTGCCGGCCTGATTTCTTATTAATTTGAAATTAATCATAGGGTTGTCTTAATTTCCGGCTGAATAGTGTTGCCCGCATCCGTTAGATCTGTGTCCACGTTGCGCGCCTGCGCCTGATACAGTCGGTAATAAGCGCCTTCGCTCGCCATCAGTTCGTCGTGATTGCCGATTTCGACGATTTCACCTTTGTCCAGCACCACCAGACGATTAGCTTTGTGCAGTGTCGAGAGGCGATGGGCGATGGCGATGGTGGTGCGACCGTGTACCAGATTGTCCAGCGCCTTCTGAATTTCCTTCTCGGTTTCGGTATCGACCGAAGCGGTGGCTTCATCCAGAATCAGGATGCGCGGGTCGATCAGCAGGGCGCGGGCAATTGAGATGCGCTGGCGCTCGCCACCTGACAGGCCGTGTCCGCGTTCACCTACCTGAGAATCGTAGCCGTGCGGCAGGCGCAGTATGAATTCATGGGCGTTGGCGGCACGGGCGGCAGAGACGATTTCGGCGCGGGTCGCATCCGGTTTTCCGTAAGCGATATTTTCGGCAATGCTACCGAAGAACAGGAAAGGGTCCTGCAATACCAGTCCGATATGGCGGCGATATTCCGAGACGGGCAGCGAGCGGATGTTCACGCCGTCTATGCTGATAGCCCCTTCCGAGACATCATAGAAGCGGCACATCAGATTGACCAGGGTGCTTTTACCCGATCCGCTGTGACCGACCAGTCCGATCATCTCGCCCGGTTCTATGTTGAGATTCAAGCCCTTGATTACCGCGCGATTGCCGTAGCGGAATCCTGCGTCCTTCAGTTCGATGCGCCCCTCAATCTTGTCCAGATGAACCGGGTGGGTCGGTTCGGGTACGCTGGAGACGTGATCCAGGATGTCGAAGATGCGCTTGGCACCGGCGGCAGCTTTTTGTGTGACCGATACGATGCGGCTCATCGAATCCAGTCGCGAATAGAATCGGCTGATGTAGGCCAAGAAGGCGGTCAAAATACCGACGGTGATTTCGTTTCTGGAGACTTGCCAGATACCGAATGCCCATACCACCAGAAGGCCGATTTCGGTCAGCAGCGATACGCTGGGGGTGAACAGCGACCAGATCTTGTTGATCTTGTCGTTGACTTGCAGGTTGTGGTGATTGGCGATGCGGAAGCGTTCTGCTTCTCGCCCTTCCTGCGCGAACGCCTTGACCACGCGGATGCCGGGTATGGTATCCGCCAGTACATTGCTCACCTGAGACCAGACCCGATCTATCTTTTCAAAGCCGGTGCGCAGGCGGTCGCGCACGTTGTGTATCATCCAGGCGATAAAAGGCAACGGCAACAAGGTGACCAAGGCCAGCCACGGGTTGATCGAGAACAGGATGATCGCGGTCATGACGATCATCAGTACATCGGTTGCGAAATCGAGCAGATGCAAAGACAGGAACACACAGATGCGGTCAGATTCCGAACCGATGCGCGACATCAAATCGCCCGTGCGTTTGCCGCCGAAATATTCCAGCGACAGGCGCAGCAAGTGTTCATAGGTGATGGTGCGTAAATCCGCACCCAGTCGCTCGCTGACCAGCGCCAGGATGTAGGTCTTGGCCCAGCCTAGTCCCCAGGCCAGCAAAGCCGAGCCTAACAGACCGGCTAGCAGCCAGGTGACGGTGACGAAATCAATCGGTGCGCCGTTCTGGTAGGGGATCAGCACCTTGTCCATCAGCGGCATGGTCAGATAGGGCGGCACCAGCGTGGCGGCAGTCGAAGCTAACATCAGCAAAAAGCCGGATAGCAATTGCCACTGGTAGGGTTTGGCAAAGCGCCATAAGCGAAACAGTGTCCAGGTCGACGGAGGCGCATTGATTGTGTCGCTGCACAACGGGCAATCTCCGTGATCGGTCAGCGGTGTCAGACAATCCGGGCACAGGGCGGGTGCCTCGGCGATAACCGGATTTCCGGTCACAAAACTGGTAAGTTGTTGTTCAAACTGTTTGACGAAGCGGGTTGCCTGTACATTGTGGGCCAGGGTGTAAAACCAGTGACTTAAACGGACATCGCCTTCAAATAGTTCGAGATGACCCACGCCGCCGTGGTCGTGGCGCTCGATGGATATACCCTTGCGGTAAGGGTGTTCCGTAATCAGTTGATCGTTAAAGGCCAGCAGTCGCGCGTCGGTGATGAGCAGCAAACTTTTGGAAAAATGCAGCTGCGCATCCAGATTGATTTCAAGCCAGGATTCAATATGCTCGTCCTGATTCAGTCGTGACTGAACGAGGCTGCACCATGCGTCCGGGGTTGCTGCTGCGATAGGGGAGGGGGATTTATAGTTCACTGTGGCAATATTACTACATTAGCGCGTTACGACAAACAGTTTTGCCGCGCCCTCTGGTACACTAAACGCTCATGGTGTCAGAGCCATGCCTGAAGATGAATGTCGCTGACCCCTTGAGCGTTCCCTCTCTTCTGCTCTCCCCCGGAGTGTGAGAGTGGCAGTGAATCGCAGCGCGATGTTCTTGTTAAAGGATGTTTCAGGTAAACCAAAATGGGGTGGTCTGCGTTACTTACGCCGTGCTTGACCCTTAAATTCACCAGGATGGACTGATGGAGTTTCTAAAAATATTGCCTTTGCGTGGCCCGAATATCTGGACATACCGTCCCGTGCTTGAAGTTTGGCTTGATATCGGAGCGCTGGAAGATTCGCCTTCCAACACAATTCCCGGATTTTATGAGAGGCTCACCGCCTGGTTGCCGACCTTGATCGAGCACCGCTGCGGTATCGGCGAGCGCGGTGGATTTTTGCAGCGTTTGCGCGAAGGGACCTGGCCGGGGCATATCCTCGAACATGTCACCATCGAGCTGCAAAATCTGGCGGGGATGCAGAGCGGTTTCGGCAAGGCGCGCAGCACGCCGGTGCGCGGGGTCTATAAGGTGGTGGTGCGTTCACGCAACGAACAGGTGAGTCGCGCGGCTTTAGCTGCAGCGCGCGAGCTGATTCTGGCGGCGATGGAAGATAGGGCTTTCGATGTGGCCGGTACGGTCGCCCGACTGCACGAAATGGCGGATAAACTGTGTCTGGGGCCCAGCACAGCCTGTATCGTCGATGCGGCAACCGATCGCGGTATCCCGTCTATACGCCTGACTGATGGCAATCTGGTGCAACTGGGTTATGGCGCGAGTCAGCACCGTATCTGGACGGCGGAGACGGATCAGACCAGCGCGATCGCCGAGAGTATTTCAAGAGATAAGGATTTAACCAAAACCCTGTTGCAGGCCTGCGGCGTCCCTGTTCCTGAAGGGCGCGTGGTATCTGATGCGGCTGACGCATGGGATGCGGCCGAAGACATCGGTTTGCCGGTGGTGGTTAAACCCACTGACGGTAATCACGGACGCGGCGTATCCTCCGAATTGATGACGCGTGAAGAAGTCGAAGCTGCTTTTGCATTGGCCGATGCTCAGGGGAGTGAAGTTATCGTGGAGCGCTTTGTGCGCGGAAACGAACACCGCTTACTGGTGGTGGGCGGCAAGCTGGTTGCCGCAGCCCGTGGGGAAGCGGTGTTTCTGATGGCGGATGGCATATTAACGATCCGGAAGTTGATTGATGAACAGATCAATATCGATCCGCGTCGCGGCGAAGCCGAAGTGTTCCCGCTGGATGTGGTGGATGTGGATGCCACGCCCTCGGTTCAGTTTGAATTGGCAAGACAAGGTTACACGGCAGATTCAGTGCCTTCTTCCGGTACTCGGGTGTTAATCCAGCGCAATGGTAACGTGGCGTGCGATGTGACTGATCTGGTTCATCCGGAGGTGGCCGCGACCGTGGCACTGGCTGCGCGTATCGTCGGGCTGGATATCGCCGGGATCGATCTGATGGCGGAAGATATTTCGAAACCGTTAGCCGGACAAGGTGCCGCGATCGTTGAGATCAATGCGGGGCCGGGCCTGTTGATGCATCTTAAACCCGCATCCGGCGAGCCTCGTCCGGTTGGACGCGCGATCGTCGACAGTTTATTTTCTCAGGAGGAGAGCGGACGAATTCCTGTGGTCGGCATTACGGGGACGCGCGGCAAGACTCAGGTTGCCCGCATCATCGCTCGCCTACTGAAGCTGGCTGGTTTATACGTGGGACTGGCATGCAGCGAAGGACTTTATTTTGATCGTCGCCTCGTAGATAAACGCAACTGCGCGACCTGGGGCTCGGCACAAAAAGTGTTGCTGAACCGTTCCGTCGAGGCGGCGGTGATCGAAAATAGTTTTGAAACGATCTTGTCGGAAGGTCTGGGATATGACCGCTGTCAGGTCGGTATTGTGACCAATATTAATCCTGATCGTCACTTCGGCAAATATTACATCGAGAATGAAGAGCAGGTGTGCAATGTGTTGCGCACTCAGGTTGACGTGGTGTTGTCCGGCGGGGTAGCGGTGCTCAATGCCTCCGATCCGCTGGTAGTGCCGATGGCGAAATATTGTGACGGTGAAGTCATATTCTTTACTGTGGATGGTCAGTTGAATGCCATCGCCGATCATCTCGAACAAGGCGGTCGTGCTGTGCTGATGAAAGACGGCCACCTCGTGTTGAAACAGGGTGATCAGGAAATGGTGCTGTTGAAACTCGCACCCGTTCAGGGGGACGCGTTTAATTGGCAACTGGAGAATGTGTTGGCAGCGGTCGCTGCGGCATGGGCGCTGGGTGTTTCTACCGATATCGTTCGTGCCGGCATTGCGACGTTTGAAGTTGAGCGGGCTTTGCCCAATAATACAAGGAAGTCTTCCTGATGGAAGTGTCACGTA
This sequence comes from uncultured Nitrosomonadales bacterium, assembly GCA_903885165.1. Classification (GTDB taxonomy): domain Bacteria; phylum Pseudomonadota; class Gammaproteobacteria; order Burkholderiales; family Gallionellaceae; genus Gallionella. Next base: position 9,924 of record CAISHO010000107.1, read on the forward strand.
TACGCGCCCTGCGCGGTCCTAATCTGTGGAGTCGGCATACCGCCATTGAAGCCATCGTGTCTTGCTCTGAGGCCGAGTGCAATATCGCGAATTTGGACGGTTTCGAGGCGCGATTGCGTGCCCGTTTCCCTGAAGTCGGCTTACTGCAATTGCCCGGACACAATGAAGCGGTGACGCTGGCGCACATCCTCGAGGTGTCGGCTTTAGGTTTGCAAGCGCAGGCCGGTTGCCCGGTGACTTTCAGTCGCACAACGGCCACGCTGGAGTCCGGTATTTTTCAGGTGGTGTTTGAGTACAGCGAAGAAGAAGTCGGTCGACTGGCTTTCAAACTGGCGCGCGCCCTGTGCAGCGCCGCAGCGGACGATACGGTTTTTGATCTTGCCGCAGCCTTGGCTGAATTGCGCGAACTGGATGAGGACGTGAGACTGGGTCCTAGTACCGGTGCGATCGTTGAAGCGGGTGTCAGGCGTGGTCTGCCTTATCGTCGTCTGACGGCGGGCAGTCTGGTGCAATTTGGCTGGGGTAGTCGTCAGCGCCGTATTCAGGCCGCTGAAACGGATCGCAGTAGCGCCATTGCCGAGGCCATTGCGCAGGACAAGGAATTGACCAAGATGCTGCTCGAAGCGGCGGGTGTGCCTGTGCCGCAGGGTCGTCCTGTCTCGGATATTGAAGATGCCTGGGCTGCGATGGGTGAGATAGCCGCGCCTGTGGTCGTCAAACCGGTCGATGGAAATCAGGGCAAAGGCGTGACGGTCAATATTTCAACTCGTGAGCAGTTGGTGGCGGCGTACGAGAGTGCGAAACAAATCAGCGACGAAGTACTGGTCGAGCGTTTTATTCCCGGCAGCGATTTCCGTATGCTGGTGGTGGGCAATCAACTGGTTGCCGCCGCACGTCGCGAACCGCCGCTGGTGATCGGTGACGGCTTGCACAGTGTGCGCGAATTAGTCGAGATCGTGAACAGTGATCCCCGACGCGGCGAAGGACATGCGACCTCGCTGACCAAGATACGTCTGGACGGGATTGCACTGGCGCGTCTGGATGCGCAAGGCTATACGGTGGACTCGATACCCGACAAGGGTAAGTGCGTGGTGATGCGCAACAATGCCAATCTGAGCACGGGCGGCACGGCTACCGATGTGACTGAGGATGTGCATCCGGATATGGCGGCCAGTGCGGTCGCGGCGGCGCAAATGGTGGGGTTGGATATTTGCGGTGTGGATATCGTTTGCGATTCGGTGTTACGTCCGATGGAAGAGCAAGGTGGTGGTATCGTTGAAGTGAATGCCGCACCCGGTTTGCGTATGCACTTGCAGCCTTCGTTCGGTAAGGGGCGTGCGGTCGGTGAGGCCATCGTCTCGATGATGTTCGCTAAAGGCGATGACGGACGGATTCCGCTGGTCGCAGTGGCGGGTACCAATGGCAAAACCACGACGGTGCGTCTGATCGCCCATATTCTGGGCTGTCAGGGCTTGCGGGTCGGTATGACCAATTCGGACGGCGTGTATATCGAAGGGCGTCGCATCGACACCGGCGATTGCAGCGGTCCTAAGAGTGCGCGCAATGTGTTGTTGCACCCGGATGTGGATGCTGCCGTATTTGAGACGGCGCGTGGCGGTGTGTTGCGCGAAGGTTTAGCTTTCGACCGTTGCAATGTGGCGGTGGTCACCAATATCGGCATGGGCGATCATCTGGGGCTAAATTTCATCAGTACGGTGGAAGACTTGAGCGTGGTCAAACGGGTCGTGGTGCAGAATGTCGCGCCCGACGGCGTGGCGGTACTCAATGCGGCCGATCCGATGTCGGCTGCGATGGCGGATATTTGCCCGGGTTCAGTGACCTTCTTTGCTAAAGAGCGCCATCATCCTGTGATGGCCGCGCACCGCGCACAAGGTCGTCGCGTGGTGTATGTGTTAGATGATCAGATCGTTGCCTCTGAAAATAAAGTTGAGCAACATGTTGATTTAAAAGATATTCCTATTACACGTAACGGGTCTATTGGTTTTCAGGTGGAAAACGCGATGGCGGCGATTGCCGCTGTGTGGGCATTGAATGTGGACTGGGCTACCATTTGCCGTGGCCTGGCTAGTTTTGTCAACGATGCCGCGACGGCGCCGGGACGTTTTAACTGCTTCGATTATCGCGGTGCGACGGTCATCGCCGATTACGGACACAACCCGGATGCGATACTTGCCCTGATTCCGGCCATTGAAAGCATGACGGCCAAGAAACGCCTGCTGGTGATTAGCGGGGCGGGGGACAGGCGCGATGAAGATATCCGCTTGCAAACCGAGATGCTGGGTGATGTGTTCGATGAGGTGATTCTGTATCAGGATCAGTGTCAGCGCGGCCGTGCGGATGGAGAAGTGTTGAGTCTGCTCCGTGAGGGATTGGTGAATGCCAAACGTGCCAAGCGGATGGATGAGATCAACGGCGAATTTCCCGCTATAGATCTGGCTTTATCGCGTCTTGAACCCGGGGATTTATGCCTGATTCTGATCGATCAGGTCGATGAGGCGTTGGCGCATATCGCGCAGAGGATTTCTGCTGCTGAAACGATCACGGCTCAGTCCAGTTTGAATGATGAATCGTTAGCGATATGATCGTTTCCCTCATCCCCGTCCCCCTTCTCCCGCGAGCGGTAGAAGGGTACAGTGCGTTGCTGCGCGAGCTTTTTGTTAAATGAAGCTGATTCAGTCGCGCGAAAATCCGTTCTTTAAGGAACTCGTCAAACTGGCGGGTTCTGCCCGTCAGCGCAACAAGGCCGGTCAAACCCTGCTCGACGGCGCTCATCTGTTATCCGCTTACTTGGATGCTGGATTTCGTCCGCTGCATGTGTTGTTGGGTACTTCGGCCAATGCCGAGTGTGTTGATCTGGTCTCCTGTCTGAACGATGTGCCGGTCACACAATTCGACGATAAGCTGCTTGCGGAACTCTCTGAGCTGAAAACCACCACCGGTATTCTAGCGCTGATCGAGATTCCTGCGCCTAACGGGCATGGCAATAATGCCACCCCTGATAATGAAACTCGCCATGCCCGTTCCCTCACACCCGTTCCCCCTCTCCCAAAGGGCGAGGGGTACGATTCGTCGCTGCGCGAGTTTCACGTTAAATCATCCGATGCAAATTTTGCCTTGCTGCTGGAAGATATACAGGACCCCGGTAATCTAGGTTCGATGTTGCGTTCAGCGGCGGCGGCGGGATGCGATGCCGTGTTTTTGTCGCCGGGCTGTGCCGACGCCTGGTC
>CAISHO010000108.1 GCA_903885165.1 uncultured Nitrosomonadales bacterium
AGTAGTATCGTGGCGAGCACGACCAGCACCAACAGTATCATGCGGGCACGCGGCGCCTGATTCACCAACCCGTTCAATCGACGGCTTAAATGAGTCAAACCGGGGACAGAAAATCCTGCTGGCAACAAGGACGGCAACACATGGCGCGTGGTGATCGCTGCTGCCAGCAAACCGGCGATGGAAAACAAACCCAGTTGCGCCAGCCCGGTAAAACCGGAAAACAGCATGGCACTGAATCCGCAGATCGAAGTCAGCAAGCCTAAACGCAGCGTCGGCCAGATGCGTTGCAGCGTCGTTTGCGGTGTGGCATTTTTTTCTATCTGGGTGAACAGATAAATCGCGTAGTCCACCCCCTCCCCGATCAGCGTAATGCCGAAACCGAGCGTGATGCCGTGCACCGATCCGAAGCCCAGACTCACCGCCGCAACGCCAGCCAGCGCACCCGTCACCACCGGAATCAGTCCCAGCGCCAGGACGTAAATCGAGCGATAGAGCAGCAGCAACAGGCTCATCACCAGCAGCATGGCGATCAGCGAAAGACGATATGCGTCATCGCGTATGCTGGCGCGCGACTGAACCGAGAACACGCCGGGTCCGGTCATTTGCAACCTGGCACCGGGTAGTTTCACTGCATCGAAGACGTGCTGAATATGCTGCATCGCCCTCTCCTGCGCGTCGATATCCGCACCCGAACCCTGAGTCTGCACCAACAGAATGGCGCGTTTGCCGTCGCGCGAGAACCACACATCGTCCTGCATGGCCGGTGGCGTCGCACCGGACAATTGCTCGAGCAGATGGATCAGTTCCCCGCCCGGATCTTCAGGCAATACGCGCTGCGCCATGCTGCCCATCGGCGTGCCCAGTAGATCCAGATACATCAGCAAACTGTCGTGCAGCCCCTCCGCTGTAAAATGCTGCGCAGTGACGTTATCGCTCAGCAAATAGCGGTTTTTCCACAACAATTGAAAGTCGCTTTCAACGCCGTTGCGCTCGCCATTATTCACGGAAGCCAGTTCGGGCAACTTTCGCAACTGAACCGCCATGCTTTTACTGATTTGCGCCAACTCTGACGGCGACGCCCCGTCGAGTCCGACCAGAATCAGGCGCGATACCGCGCCGTCCTTCAGTTGCTCCACCATAATCTGCTGGTTGACGGTCGGCGTGCGCGGCAAAAAAGCCGACATATCGGCATTAAATGTCGCCCGAGCGATCAGCGTCACGCAGACGCCGACAAATAACAGCCAGATGAAGATGACGCGGGAGCGGCTCACGGAGTGTCTTCGGTCACTTGCATCAACGCATGATCGCCGTTGGGCTCGACAGTCTCAAAACTATCGACCCGATGGCCTCGTCCGCTGATAAGAATCTCGCGCACCGCTGCGCTGGTTTTAGCGTCCAGCGGCAGCAATCTCATTTTCCAGTGCGCTGACTCTCCCTCCAGTTCTATCTTGTAAAAACGGGTCAGAGACGGCAGATCGCCAGCCAGCGTCGCGCGTATGCTCTCCACCAACGCCCACACTGCTGGATATTCCTGCACCACCACCGTGCGCTTGAAGTTACGCGCCGGACTCTCCACCGTCAGCACGCCATGATCGAGCACGACGCTTTCTATTTTCGGTTTCAGCGTGTGCTTTTCTACATAATCGGGTGAACGAAACAGCAAGGTGCCGGAGGACTCCAGCGGACGATTCAGGACAGCCATATATTTACGCTCGACAAATTTTCCTTTTGATTCAGAAACCTGCGACATTTCTCGCATCAACTGCCGCACATTCCAGGCAGACTCCGCCCGACTCAGTGCCGGCATACACATCAAAATAATAAGGATAATTCGCAGCATCATTTCCAAAAATCGTAAAAGTTAAACCAGTTGTAGGGAGCGTTGCAGCAATGTCGTTCTATGCCAGCCACATAACGCGCCATCGTCTGCGCCAGCACCTCACCTCTGTGCTGACCTTCCAACTCATTCATATCGACCAGTTGTTCGATATGCAGATCGTAACGGTTGCCGCCCTGATAAAGCCCCACCATCAACAGGACAGGCACTTTCAACAGATAGGCCATGCGCAAAGGACCGGTGTAAAACTTCGCAGGTGCACCTAAAAAATCGCACACCATGCTGCGGCCGCCATCGCCCAAACCACGGTCTGCGAGGATGCCGATAAATTCACCGCGCTGCAAGGATTGTTCGACGCGCAGCATGGAATCTACCTTACCCAACCCGATCACGCGCTGTTCCAGATCGGGATTGATCGCATTGAGCACCTCGTTGAGTTTTTTGGCATTTTCCTCATACATCACCATGGTGGCGGCCGGCCCCTGACGCTCGTGAGCATAGGCGCGCGCGATTTCAAAACTGCCCAGATGCGCACCGAGCAGGATGCAGCCCCGCCCCTTGCCAATCAAGGCCTGCACCGCATCATCGACATGAACGTGCACCTCAAACTGATCGAAGCGCCCGTTGAGCAAGAACACGCGATCCAAAATAGTGGCCGCAAAACAGTAAATATGGCGAAATCGCTGACTCCAGGTCGGCGAATGTCCGAACACTTTTTGCAGATACTGCCGGGATGCCGCACTAGCCTCACCGGCTGACAGCAAAAAATAAAGGCTGATCGGATACAAGAACAGCCGCGCAAACGAGCGACCCGTGGTGAGCGCGATCCAGGCCATCAGGCGGATCACCCACGTTCTACTCCGTTCAGGCCGACTGACCCAATCTGTTTTAGTCTGCATGACGACTCAAGGTACCCGACATCACCAGTACACCTGAAACGGTACATTGAAAATTAACCCCGCCCTGACGCGAAGGGGAATATTCAATGTCGACCGTATCGC
>CAISHO010000109.1 GCA_903885165.1 uncultured Nitrosomonadales bacterium
CTGCGCAGTTTGGTATGATTGCGCGGCTACTCACCTTCAGGAGATGTCATGAATAACATCCGGTTCCAAAAAATTGCAGTTTTCGTCGCACTGGTCGCCCTAATGGCATCCACCCGCACTCACCATTTCGATTCTATGACGCATCTACCCGATGCTTCGCTGGCGGTCTTCCTGCTGGCCGGATTTTTGTTGCCCACCGCTGCATTCCCGCTCTTGCTGCTGGTGGCAGGCGGGACTGATTACTTCGCTGTGAATTATGCGGGGGTGAGCGACTGGTGTATTTCACCGGCCTACGGATTCTTGATCCCGACCTATGCGGCGCTGTGGGTGGCGGGTCGTCACTATGCAACCCGTCATCAGGACAGTCTGCAAAGTCTGGCTTTGTTCTCAGGGATTGCCTTCGGCGCTGTTAGTATTGCATTCATCATTTCAAATTATTCGTTTTACCTGTTTTCAGGCTACTATGCGGATATGGGCTTCGCTCATTATTCCGTCAGCATCGTGCAGGATTTTGTCCCGTATTTGACCAGTGCTTTGGTGTATCTGATTCCAGCGGTTTTGCTTTATGCCTTGGTCGCGCAGCGCGCAGGGAAAATTACACATGCCTGATGAACAGCACCGTAGCCGGATGGCCCGTAAAAAGGCCGTGGTCGATGCAGCAATCGCTCAAGCCGATCAGGACAAGGGCTTGTTGCTGGTCTTAACCGGCAATGGCAAGGGTAAATCTAGTTCTGCATTCGGTATGGTGGCGCGTAGCTTGGGCTACGGACATCAGATCGGTGTGGCGCAATTTCTCAAGAGCCGCAGGGATACCGGTGAAGAGCTGTTCTTAGGTCAGCAACCCGGCGTGCAATGGCATGTGCTGGGGGATGGCTTTACCTGGGATACGCAGAATCGCGAGGCGGATATCGCAAGCGCAAAACGCGGATGGGAAGTCGCGCAAGATTTGTTGAAGGACGCCTCGCTGCATCTGGTTGTGCTCGATGAGTTGACCTATCTGCTCAACTATGGTTATCTGGATGAAACGCAGGTGTGTGCCGATCTGGCCGCGCGCCCCTCTATGCAACACGTGGTGGTGACTGGGCGCGCAGCACCTTCCTGTTTGCTCGAACTGGCCGACACGGTCAGTGACATTGCCGACATTAAGCATGCCTTCCGCGCAGGTGTCCGCGCGCAACCGGGTATCGATCTCTAGCGTTGGTTTGGCACTCAGATACGCCGGAAGGCTCTCTTTTCTGATAAAGTGAGCCCTATGAATTTATCCAATACTCAGCTCTATTTACGCCTGCTGTCCTCAGTTAAACCTTATTGGCGTGTGTTTGCAGCGTCCATTGCGGGCACGGCCATTTCTGCCGCGACCGAGCCGCTATTGCCCGCGCTGCTCAAACCACTGCTAGACGGGACTTTTGTACAGAAGGATGACTTTGTCATTCGTTGGGCACCGCTTATTATCATCCTGATTTTTCTTGTGCGCGGGATCTCAGGATTTGTTGCCAGTTACGCGATCAGTTGGGTAGGCAATAAAATTGTGATGGATTTACGTGGCGCGATGTTTCGTAAATTATTGACCTTGCCGACGCACTATTACGATAACCATGCAACCGGGAATTTGATTTCCAAACTCACTTTCGATGTCACTCAAGTGACCGCCGCAGCCACCAACGTGGTGACAGTGACTATCCGCGATTCCATCATCATCGCGGGTTTGTTGGGCTGGCTGTTTTATCTCAACTGGAAACTGACGCTGTTATCGTTTGTCGTAGCCCCTGTTGTGGCTATCGTGATCTATACGATCAATCGTCGTTTGCGCAACTCCAGTCGAGACTCACAACGCGCGATGGGCAATGTGACTCAGGTTATCGAGGAAAGTGTCGGTGCGCACAAAGTGGTCAAGCTGTTTGGCGGACAGCATTATGAGGAAACACGTTTTACCAACGAAACCAATTGGATGCGTCGCCATGCCATGAAGCAGGCCTCAGCCGCTGCCGCCAATGTTCCACTGGTGCAGTTGGTCGCAGCGGTCGCGTTGGCTGTCATTGTTTATCTCGCCACGGCGCAGGCTAAAGCTGATGCGACTTCAGTAGGCGGTTTCTTGTCCTTTGTCGCTGCCATGTTGATGCTGACTGCGCCGATAAAGCGCCTCACCAGTGTCAGCGAGCATATGCAGCGGGGGCTGGCGGCGGCAGAGAGCGTATTTGAGTTGATTGACACGCAAAGTGAACAAGATGCCGGTACCATCGTTGTCGACCGCGTTACCGGACAGTTGTGTTTTGAGCAACTGAACTTTGCCTATCAAGGCGATGAAGATGCGAGTGCTACACGCATGGCCTTGCGCGATATTTGTCTCGATATCCCCGCAGGACAGTCGGTGGCGTTGGTGGGGGCGTCGGGCAGTGGCAAAAGTACGCTTGCCAATCTTGTGCCGCGTTTCTATCTACCTTCCAGTGGTCGGATTACGTTGGATGGACATGACCTAAACGATCTGACACTCGCCAGTTTGCGCGCCAATATTGCTCTGGTCAGTCAGGAAGTGGTGTTGTTCAATGACACCTTGTCGGCCAATATTGCTTACGGACAGATGAGGGTAGTATCCGATGATGAAATCATCGCCGCTGCCACGGCGGCTCACGCGATGGAGTTTATCCGTGAGTGGCCGGAAGGGCTCAATACGCTGGTGGGCGAGCGGGGCGTTAAACTATCCGGTGGGCAGCGTCAGCGTATCGCCATTGCACGAGCCATTCTCAAGGATGCGCCGGTGCTGATCCTAGATGAGGCGACTTCTGCGCTGGATTCCGAGTCTGAACGCCATGTGCAGGCGGCGCTGGAAACGCTGATGCAAGGCCGCACCACTTTAGTGATTGCTCATCGCCTGTCCACCATCGAGAAAGCTGACCGTATCGTCGTGCTGCAAAAGGGTGAAATCGCCGAGATGGGTACGCACCGGGAATTGCTGGCAAAAGGCGGTGTGTATGCCCAATTGCACCGCATTCAGTTCGACAGTAGAGAGCCTATCGCGGAAAGCGGTACTTAGAGCATCGTTGATTCAGTCGATTTGATCGGCTCAGCTTAGCGGGTGTGCCGGCAGACCGCTTTGCATCCAACCCATCATGCCGCCGCGCAGGTTGTATACATTTGAGTATCCTTGCTGTTGCAGGAACAGGCAAGCTTGTGCCGAACGTGCACCGCTGCGGCATACGATGACCAGTTTTTCATCGGTAGAGAGTTCGCTGAACTTCATCGGCAGAATGTGCAGCGGCAGCGCTTCAGCACGGGGTACGGTGCCGGTGGCGATTTCCTGCATCTGGCGTACATCCAGCACGCGCAGTTTGTGTTCGCTGTCACCGATCCACTGATTGAGTTCAATGGCGTCAATTTCTTTGATGGTGTTTGCAAACATGTCTACTCCTTTGAATAAATAAGCTAGATACATTAGCATGATCTAATATATCTGCAAGTCCAATCTCGGAAAATATTAACGAGTATGGTGAATTGTGGTTGCACAAAAAGCGCTATTCCTACTAAAATACTACGGAATGCGCGCGGCCTGCAATGAGATTTTCTAAAACGCATGGTGAATGAGGTTGACGCGACGGGTCGAATGACCTAAATTGCGCCATGCAATACATTTTGGCTGCACAATAAAACACATCAATAACCATTAGGAGATAAAACATGGCAGTTCTCGTAGGCAAGGCAGCACCCGACTTTACCGCAGTTGCCGTCATGGGCAATAACGAAATGAACGAATCGTTCAATCTGAAGAGCTATATCGCAGGTAAGGCTGCGGTGGTGTTTTTCTATCCTCTTGATTTTACATTTGTTTGTCCATCCGAGCTGATCGCTTTTGATCACCGTCTTGCAGACTTCAAGAGCCGTGGGGTTGAGGTTATTGGCGTTTCTATCGATTCACAATTCACCCATCTGGCTTGGAAAAATACGCCAGTTAATAAGGGTGGTATCGGCCAGGTAGGTTACCCTCTGGTCGCTGACATCAAGCATGAAATCTGCAAGGCTTACGATGTTGAACTTGAAGGTGCGGGCGTTGCGTTGCGCGGTTCGTTCCTGATCGACAAGACCGGCGTGGTGATGCATCAGGTGGTTAATATGTTGCCACTGGGTCGTGATATCGATGAAATGCTGCGTATGGTTGACGCGCTGCAATTCTTCGAAGAGCACGGTGAAGTTTGCCCGGCAGGTTGGAGCAAGGGAAAAGCGGGTATGAAGGCGTCCACAGAAGGTGTCGCTGAGTATCTGGCTGGTCACGCAGAAAGTCTGTAGTCAGTTCGTGCCTCGCTTAATGGCGGGGTAATGAATAGAAAAAGGCCATCAACAAGGTGGCCTTTTTCGTTGGTCCTACTCCCCATTTCGAGGGGGTGATGCTATAAACCTAAAAAACGCAGTTGGCGGATTGTAAAGAATAGGGGACATGTGTAAAGGAAGAATAGGGGACAGACCACAGTAAAGAATAGGGGACAGACCACGGTTTTTAAAAAGAATAGGACTTGGAAAACCGTGGTCTGTCCCCGGTTTTCCGCCCGGTTTTCTCGCCCGGTTTTCCCGGTTTTCCTCGGTTTTCCGGTTTATCAACCTCGCATTCCGTAAAGAACGTCATATTCTTGCGTTTACCACGGGCTGGTTTGTCTCGATTGCAGACCGGAGCAACGGTCAGCATCTGGCGTGCTAAAAAATATTTGAAGGCATAAGTGCCAATGGCGGCACGCATAAGCTGCATGGAAAAATAGTGATCTGCTTTGCAAGCGGCTGAAAGATTCAGGTTAAAATCCGCACCACTTCCAACTAACAACTTTCCACTTACCATCATGTTGCTCTGGTTTGTCATCGCATACTGGATCGTCTCCGTCGGCATCGGCCTATATGCCGCGACGCGCGTGCATAACACCAAAGACTTCGCCATCGCAGGACGCGGTTTGCCATTTTATATGGTGACCGCGACGGTGTTTGCCACCTGGTTCGGTTCGGAAACGGTATTGGGCATCCCCGCGACTTTCCTCAAGGAAGGGCTACACGGCGTGGTGGCGGATCCGTTTGGTGCTTCCATGTGTCTGATTTTAGTGGGTTTGTTTTTCGCTGCGCCCTTGTACAAGATGAATCTACTGACCATCGGTGATTTTTACAAGAAAAAGTTTGGCCGTAAGGTTGAAGTGCTGACTACGCTGGCGATAGTCGTATCCTATCTGGGCTGGGTGGGCGCGCAGATCACCGCGCTAGGATTGGTGTTCAACGTGGTGTCGGGCGGGGAAATCAGCCGTCTGGCCGGGATGTGGATAGGTTCCAGCACAATTTTGATCTACACATTTTTCGGCGGGATGTGGGCGGTGGCGGTGACTGACTTTTTGCAGATGATCATCATCGTGGTCGGCATGCTGTTTATCGGTCACGAGATCAGCGGTCAGGTGGGCGGTGTAGGTGTGGTGGTCGATCATGCGATACAGGCGGGAAAATTTGATTTCTGGCCGAAACCGGATTTGAAGGAAATCATTGGTTTTACTGCCGCCTGGATGACCATGATGTTCGGCTCGATCCCGCAGCAGGACGTGTTTCAGCGTGTGCAGTCCTCCAAAACTGTCAAGATCGCCATCTGGGGTGCGGTGCTGGGCGGCTCTTTGTATTTCGTGTTTGCCTTCGTGCCGATGTTCCTGGCCTATTCGGCGACGATGATCGACCCCGCGATGGTGGCAGGTCTGATCGACACCGATCCGCAGTTGATTCTGCCCACGCTGGTGATGAACCATGCGCCGCTGTTCGCTCAGGTGATGTTCTTCGGTGCGCTGCTCTCGGCCATCAAGAGTTGTGCATCGGCGACCCTGCTGGCGCCGTCGGTGACCTTTAGTGAAAACATCCTCAAACCCATGGTAGGTCACAGGGTAAGCGACCGTCAGTTGCTGCATATGATGCGCGCAGTGACGGTAGTGTTCACGGTGCTGGTTACGTTTTACGCGATGAACTCGAAGGCCAGTATCTTTAAGATGGTCGAAAATGCCTATCAGATCACGCTGGTCGCGGCCTTTATCCCCTTGTTAGCCGGGGTGTTCTGGAAGCGTTCCACCACGCAAGGCGCGTTGTCGGCGATCTTCTGCGGCCTGTCGGTGTGGATCGCGATACTGATTTTCGGCCCCGATGATCCCTTCTTTCCGGCACAGTTTGCAGGACTCATCGCCAGTGCAATCGGCATGGTTGCCGGATCCCTTCTGCCGAACATAGTGGCGGGGGCGTTGCCGCAGGAACCGGAACACGCGCACTTGCATCACCTGGCGGCGAGTCATACCGGGCATGTGGCGGATCATCCGCATCCTTCCAATCACGCGAAAACCTGATTCTTGTCATACTACTGTCACAAATTGTTCATACTCTGGCATCCTCAACCGAAGGAGTGATGATGAGCGCGAAAATTTTGATTGTGGAAGATGAGCCTGCGATACAGGAGCTGCTGGTATTCAATGTGACTCAGGCCGGCTTTGAAGCCTTGAGGGCGGACGATGCAGAGCAAGCCTGGGAACAGATACGTGATCATGCGCCGGATATGATTTTGCTGGACTGGATGTTGCCCGGAACCAGCGGAGTGGTGCTGGCCCGTCAGTTGCGCAGCGAGGCGCGCACCAAAGATATTCCGATTATCATGCTGACCGCACGCGGGGACGAACGCGATAAGGTGCTGGGCTTGGAATCCGGTGCAGATGATTACATCACCAAGCCGTTTTCGCCGCGTGAACTGATGGCGCGCATCCGTGCGGTGATGCGTCGTCAGTTGCCGACTTTGTCGGATGATACGGTCTCCATCGGTGGTCTGGAGCTGTCTCCGACTTCTCATCGCGTGACGGCGAAGGGGATGTCTATTGAACTGGGTCCGACGGAATTTCGTTTGCTGCATTTCTTTATGACCCATGTCGAGCGGGTGTATAGTCGCACGCAATTGTTAGATCAGGTTTGGGGTACCCAGGTGTTTGTCGAGGAACGCACGGTGGATGTGCATATCCGTCGTCTGCGAGCCTCGCTGGAGGCCTCAGGGTTAGATAATTTGATACAGACGGTGCGCGGTAGCGGTTATCGTTTCTCTATAAATTTATAGTTGTAGAACACTATTTGAATATTTTTACGTTTTGATCGGGGGGATGAATTTTGCAGGAATTCTGGATTCGAATCACGATGCCTGTCATTTTCAGCGCACTGATGGCGCTGCTGTTGTGGAGCATCTTCTCGGCGGTTGCTGCGTTGTTATTCGTGTTGCTGGTGTTGCTGGTGACGATGGTGGGTCACGCGCGCCAATTGTACAGCTTGACTGAATGGCTCAAAACGCCAAAAATAGAAACGATTCCTGAGGCAGAAGGGATTTGGGGTGAGGTGTATTCGCGGTTGTATAAGATGGTCAAACGGCATAAACAGACCAAGCAGGATCTGGCGACCGAATTGTTGAATATCGAGCAAGCCACTGCTGCTTTCCCCGAGGGCGTGGTGAGTCTTAATGGCGGGAATCGCATCGAGTGGTGCAATCCGCTCGCCGAACATCATTTTGGCATCAATGCCAAACGCGACATCATGCAGGACATCACCTATCTGGTGCGCCAGCCAGAGTTTATCGATTATTTGCATGCGGCCAATTACACCGAGCCGTTGGTGATGAAGCCGGCGCGTCACGATGATATGATTTTGTCGGTCAAACTGGTCGCTTATGGTGTCGACAAGCACTTGCTGATCAGTCGCGATGTCACCCAGTGGGAGCGGGTCGAGACGATACGCCGTGATTTCGTGGCGAATGTGTCGCATGAATTGCGTACGCCGCTGACGGTAGTGAATGGGTTTGTCGAGAACTTACAGGATATGCCGGATCTGTCTCATGACAAGATACGCCGTGCGCTCGACCTGATGGCGGATCAAACAAAACGTATGGACAGCCTGGTCGCTGATCTGTTGACGCTCTCACGCCTCGAAAATGAGCAGAGTCCGTTGCGTGCTGAGTCAATCGATATGGCTGAACTGCTCCAAGCGGTTTATCAGGATGGTAAGATGTTGAGCGCAGGCCGGCATCAACACAGTCTGGATATGTCAGGCCCGGCACTGATGTCGGGTAATTACGATGAGTTGCGTAGTGCGTTCGGCAACTTGGTGAGCAATGCCGTGCGTTACACGCCGGAAGGCGGCACGATTAGGTTGTGTTGGACTGAGCGGGACGGGCATGCGGTGTTCTCGGTGCAGGACAGCGGTATCGGCATCGAAGCGCAGCATATACCTAGGCTGACTGAACGTTTCTATCGGGTAGATCGCAGCCGTTCACGCGAAACGGGTGGCACGGGGCTGGGATTGGCGATCGTCAATTGCATCGCGCAGCGCCATCAAGCCAAACTGGACATACTCAGTGAAGATGGGCGGGGCAGCACTTTCGCGCTGGTTTTTCCGGCTAGTCGACTTGAGGCTTGAGGCTAGAGTTTACCCTTCACTGTTGCTCAGTAAGCCGGACATATCGTATAAAAAATATTGATAATCAATAAGTTGTGTGTTTACACCGGCGTGAAGCTTACGCGTTCATAATCCGGTCCGCGTTCGATGCTGAAATCGAGTCGGATATAGCATTTTTTTCCATCCAAGTAGAATAGTTCTATCAGACGGTCAGCCTGAAACCAGTCACGCGGAATGACCAGGCTGGCGCGAATTTTAAGCATAGGCAAGTCGGGTAATAGAAACGCAGGTGCGTTTATCTCAGGCGAATTCGGGCTCAAGTCTGAGGTTCTTACACTGACCGCTGCGGGGCGTCCCGGCAGATATTTAATCCCTATTTGCAAACGGCCGGTTTGTGAGACATTCGCCCAGGCTGTCGTGCCCAGGATGAAGGATTGCGCATCGCTCGGGCGCAGTCCGATTAATTGCCTGTAATTAAATCGCCCACCTATCTTGTCTACCCGGCTCAGGCGCGCGCCCATGACGCTTTCATTTTCCATTTGCCAGTTTTCCAGCGGGTAACCCATTTCAACCAGCTCTTTGTTGTGCGCTTCCTGTAGTTCACTACTGGACAGCGCAACGGCGGCGCGAACTTGCATATAGCCTTCGCGCGGCTTAAAAGGTTTCCTAGATAAATGCGCGTAAATCCCCTCAGGTTTATAACAAAGATCGGCATTTCGGGCGATGGGTTTTCTTGCGTCCCGGTTCTTGCGCATGTTTTCACACCAGCTCTGATGCAAGAAATTGAGCAACTCTATGCAAGCCTGGCTGTCGTAATGGTCGCCTAAATCCAGTTGTTGCGGAGTCTCTCCTTGTTGAAGCAAGGTAGTTTTTACACGTAATAGTTTTTCCAGTGGCGCCATCACCAGATAACGCATGGTGTCGTGATGGTACAGCTCATCGATCGGTTGTAAACCCATCGTGCTGGACAGGTCTACGGCGAGCGTATGGGCTTCATCGTCGCCAATCTGGTAGGTGGGCACGATGGTGACGGTATTACTCCACAGTGTGAGCCAGCGATCTAAGTGTTGTAATTGCCAGCGGGTCAGCTGAGCCGGATGGGCATAACAGGCAAGCAGTGTTTTGACATAGCTGTTGACGCAACTGCTTTGAGTTTGCGGGGCGTTTTGATCGACCACATCAACTTCATGTAAGGAATTGAGTTCGGCGTAAGCGTACAGTTCATGTAACTGGAGCCAGAGCTTTGGTGCAAATTCGTAACCCGTGCGCAGGTGTTCGAGAATTTCTTTTCCGCTGAAGATCAGGCAACGCTGGCAAAGTATGGCACCGTATTTGGATAAGGCGCGTTCGCCGTCTATGTAGGCTTGCAGGCAACGCCGATAACCCAACACCAGCGATTGCCATAGTTGTACGATAGTCTGAAAAATAAGCAGTTCGTTTTCATTCAGCGGCAAGGGCTTCGCAATCAGTTTTTTCGAGAAGTCATCCTGAACATGGCAGAGTGTCTCGCGCAGCACTTCCAGCGTATTAAAACGTTCCAACCCCCGCATCGGGTAGCTGTTGAACTCGTTGAGCTGTATTAGCAATTGATTGTGCGCCAGTTGCAAATTAGTCAGTTGCAGTTGGCCTAACCAGTGAGCGCAACTTGCCTCATCCCTGAAGGCCGGGCGGGCAAGCGAGCTGGTGGGGTCAAGTGGCAGCGTGAGCATGTATTCAGCGTTCGAAGTTCGAAGTTTAGAGTTTGTTATCGTACCAGCTTTCTGCCCATCTTAAACCTATAAAAGTACTCGCTCGATTCCGCCGTTGTTGGCTTTTGCAACGAAATCCGGTAGCCAGTTTTCACCCAGCAGATGTTTGGCCATTTCCACCACGATGTAATCAGCGGTAGTGCCGCTGTCCTCGTTGTAGCGCGATAGACCCTGTTGACAGGCAGGGCACGAGGTGAGGATCTTGATTTCGCCGGTAAAGCCATCCGCGCGCAATCCCCCTGCGCCTTTTCTCATCTCCTCTTCCTTGCGGAAGCGGACTTGGGTGGCGATGTGCGGCTGGGCCACACCAAAGGTGCCGGATTCTCCGCAGCAGCGCTCGTTGATAGGGACATTCATTCCCATCAGCTCATTCACCACCGTTTTCGATTGATGCGTTTTCATCGGCGAGTGGCAAGGTTCATGGTACATGTAACGTGTGCCTTCTACGCCGGCCAGTTTGACGTTTTTCTCCAACAGATATTCGTGGATATCCAGCAGTCGGCAACCGGGGAAAATCTTGTCGAACTGGTATTTTTGCAATTGATCCATGCAGGTGCCACAGGATACGATCACTGTCTTAATATTTAGATAATTCAAAGTGTTAGCGACGCGATGGAACAGTACGCGATTGTCGGTGGTGATCTGGCTGGCTTTATCGCCCTGGCCGGATGCATTTTGCGGATAACCGCAGCACAGATAGCCGGGCGGCAATACGGTAATCGCGCCGGTTTCGTACAGCATCGCTTGCGTGGCCAGTCCTACCTGGCCGAACAATCGCTCGGAACCGCAACCCGGGAAGTAGAACACGGCCTCGGACTCTTCGCTGACGCGGCGTGGATTTCGGATAATCGGAATCACGCTGTTGTCTTCGATGTCGAGCAGCGCGCGCGAGGTCTTTTTGGGGAGGTTGCCCGGCATCGGTTTATTGATGAAATGAATCACGCGCGACTGTATGGTCGGTTTGCCGACAGAGGAGGGCGGATGAGATACCTGCTTCTTGAAGAGTCCTAGCTGTTTGCCGATGGCGTGTCCCATGCGCTGTGCCTTGTACGACCACTCTATCATCACTTTGCGCATCAGGCCGATGGTGAGCGGATCCGTGGTATTTAAAAACAGCATCGAGGTGGCGGCAATCGGGTTGAATTTTTTCTTGCCCTGTTTGCGCAGGAAATTACGCATCGCCATCGAAACGTCGCCGAAATCAATGTTCACCGGACACGGGTTCAAGCATTTATGGCAGACGGTGCAGTGATCGGCGACATCGTTGAATTCGTCGAAATGCTGGATGGAAATGCCGCGTCGTGTTTGTTCTTCATACAGGAACGCTTCAATCAGCAAGGAGGTGGCCAGTATCTTGTTGCGAGGCGAATACAGGAGATTGGCGCGCGGTACATGGGTGGTGCAGACCGGTTTGCATTTTCCGCAACGCAGGCAGTCCTTGATCGAATCGGCAATTCCGCCCAGTTCGCTCTTCTCCAGGATCAGACTCTCCAGCTCCATTAGATTAAAACTGGGCGTGTAAGCTCGCTCCAAATTGCTGCCGGGCAACAGTTTGCCCTTGTTGAAACGGCCTTCCGGGTCGACTCTTTGCTTATAGGCGATGAACGGGGCGATTTCCTTTTCATCCAGATAGTCGAACTTGGTGATGCCGATGCCGTGTTCGCCGGAAATCACGCCGCCCAGGTCTTTGGCCAGATACATGATGCGATCCACCGCTGCATAAGCTTGTTGCAACATCTCGTAATTGTCTGAATTAACAGGAATATTCGTGTGTACGTTGCCGTCGCCCGCGTGCATGTGGAGGGCGACAAACACCCGGCTTTTCAGCACGCGTTGATGAGTCGCGGTGCAGGCTTCCAGAATCGGTTGATAGGTGCTGCCGCTGAAAATGTGGCGCAACTTCTCGCGCAGTTCCAGCTTCCATGAGGCGCGCAGCGTGTGGTTCTGCAAGGATTCGAAAACAGTCGAGCCATGAGAAGCAAGACGTAAGTTGTGAGTTGGGTTTGACTCGGGACTCACGTCTTCCAACTCAGAACTAGGTTTATCAAGATTCTTCTGCAGCCATTCCCAGCGCGTGCGCACCTCAGTGAGTAACTGTTTGGCTTCGGTTGCGCGATTGCCCAGCAGTTCAGCGTCGCCCAGTTGCTTGTCGTCCTGATAGTAGAGCGGTAATTCACCGCTGAAAAAAGTATCGAGTTCATCCAATAA
>CAISHO010000110.1 GCA_903885165.1 uncultured Nitrosomonadales bacterium
TAATCCAAGTTTGCCGCATCACGGAAGGCTCATCCCAGACTTTTTTTTGAGCCAGTCCAACTCCATCTTCAACTTACCAATTTCGCTGTACAACAGCTCAGGTTCCTTATGGGCGGCCAACGGCTTCGGGCCGCGCTTCCCCTCAAACAAGGTCTTAGCCTGCTCCTGAATTTCCTTCTTCCACAAACTTACCTGTGCCGGATGAACGCCGTACTCCAGACCGATCTCGTTAACTGTCTTCACTCCTCGAATCGCCTCAAGACCGACCTTTGCCTTGAGTTCTGGAGTGTGAAACTGCCGCTGTTTTGATTCACTCATTTTGCATATTCCCTATGACAGCGCACAGCTTAAACTATTGTCTGAAAATCGGGGACCACTATACTCTGCGAAACTGGGAACAATAAAAAACCCGCCGAAGCGGGTTTTTTATTGTGATCAAACACCTGAAGCACTGTTCAAGCTTTGCGATTGAAAACAACCGACTCAATCAGAACTTGTAACGCAGTGAGACAGAATAAGCTTGCTGTGAGTGAACAGTAGTGTTGAACAAAGATCCAGGGGCCATGCCCATTGCATCACTGATATCGACTCGTGCAGTCACCTTAGGCGCATAAGTAAATGAACCAGACAGATCAAAGTTCTTGTTCAGAATATAACCACCTCCCAGTGTATAGGAGCTGTTTACAATACCAGGGAACATCATGTTATTGAACATGTTCACGATACCACCGTTGTTTCCTGACGGTGTCAAAGTACCATTGGCGAATACACCAATTGGATTCTTGGAATTGTTGTAACCCGCGCCCAACCAGTAATTCTCGGAAGAATATTTAGCGCCGATTGCGACCACAGTCTGATCCTTCCAGCCAAAGTCCTTGTAACCTGTAGCGCTACCCCACTGAATCAAGCGATAGTCCGCCGTCAGCGTGACATTGCTGTTTGCGACATAGGATACGCCAGCCTTGATTTCAGCAGGCTGATCCATACGATCTGAAAATGCTCTGGTGCCAGGCATTACGCCTTGACCAAAACCTAAGCCAGCGGTAGAAATTTGATTACCATAACTCATCTGAATTTTTGAGTTATATGCCGCTGCCAATGTCAGGTCAGGAGTAGTGTTGTAATAACCACCAATAGAAAAGCCGTATCCGGTATGCGTATTCGCATTTGCAGCAAGGTTATGCGGTGCACCGCCATATGCAGTGTTATCGTAAGTGATGGCCAAAGAACCGTACTGCAATACCGGCGAGAAACCCAGGCCGTAGTTGTCCTTGTTGTAAGCAATGGTCGGGATAATCTTGAGGATACTCAACGCGGTCTTTGCAGAAACAAATGGAGTACCTGCTCCGGTATAGTTAACACCCATGCCGGCAATCCCTGCCATAGCAACGCCATAAGTCAGGTTTTCATCAATACGGCTTGAGTAGGAAACATCAGGAATATAGCTGATATTCGCAGCGCTGGTTGCCGTAACGGTACCGCCGCTCATGCCAGTATTAGTCACATCCGGTTTGAACATCACCACACCACCAGTCACTTGCGTACCTTGTGATTTTGCCAGCATGGCAGGATTCGCGAATGTGCTTTCCGCGCCAACATAGTGTGCCACACCAGTGCCACCCAATGCGGTGTTTTCTGATCCGACAGCCATCATCGTGTCACCGTTCGTGGCATGAGCCAAGGGTGACGCCATAACGCCTGCGGCGAACATCGATACGACAATTTTCTTCAACTTCATGCGGTTCTCCCTGATTATTTATTGTGTTGAATCTGATTTATGGTATTACGACTGCGGTACTAAAACGAATGGTATTGCGACTGCGGTACTAAACGAACAAACAAATATCGGTTTCACCTGCAAAACCGAAGAAGGCTGCGGCACCCGCGTATTCTACATCTTTGATGAATTCGCTCTTGTCGAATTCAAACAAATCCACTGTCATCTGACAGGCGACAAATTTAACATCCGCTTCCAGACACAGATCGCGCAATTCAGTCAGCGAAGCAACGCCGTGCTTTTTGAGCTTCTGCTTCATCATCATAGTCGCCATGGATTCCATACCGGGCAACATCTGCACCATCACCGGCATCGGGATAGGCATAGGCATCGCAGGATTCGCCAAGGGACTAATCATCACATTGGATAAATCCTTGCGCAGCAATTGCAAACCGTAAAAAGTGAAGAAGATTTGTACATCGTAACCTAACGCAGCAGCGGTGGATGCCAGAATAAACGGCGGATAAGCCATATCCAGCGTGCCTTTGGTGGCGATAATCGCCATTTTCTTAGTGGCCATAATTTCCCTTTAAATTGTATTATTAACGCTGCTGCGACTCAGACAGAAATTATTTCTTCTGCATGAAGAAAACGTACTTACCGCCAACTTCCGTATTGGAGAGCAAGGTATTACCGGTTTGATCAGCGAAAGCCTGCATATCTTTAACCGCGCCGCAATCCGTTGCAATCACCTTCAAAACCTGACCTGTCGTCATGTCGTTCAATGCCTTTTTGGTCTTCAAAATAGGCAAAGGGCAATTCAAACCGCTCGCATCAAACTCTTTATCAAAATTCATTGTTTCCGACTCCTGTTGGTTATTATTAACATCACGATGCAATCCTTCAGACCGCACAAATCAGTGTGCATTAGAAGATAACTGCCCTGCAAGCGTCCATACCCACGAAGGGTAAACGGTATAGCCCATTAGGGTTATTCCGTTGACTGTCCCACCGCATAATATCAAATATAATTATATGCAAACATCTGTGGCAGCCCCAACCTATTACATACTCTGTATGACTCAGACAGACAGACCGTCCTATCATCTAAAGCAATTCCTACGTTAACCCGGTATCCGTGGCTCACCATCTGGAAGTGCGCGGTGACACTCAGAAAAGATGCGTGCCGTACAATTTTTACAGATTTCAGGATCTAGTGTGGAGTAAACCGGATTAATCCAGTTCGACATCACGGGGAAAAAACCGCCCACACCGATATCGTCAAGCTTGTCAGACTGACGCAAGAAATTATAGATAGAGTCCTTGCAGCGATAGAAATACAATCCACCGCCCATTTTTCGGCGGCGACGCGCTTCCTGAGCCAGCATTTCAGCACCGGCCACATCGACAAAATTAATACCGCTAGCCACGATCAATACGGTTTTTAACTTCGGATTCGATTCGTCTATACTCAGCAAACTATTTTGCACATGATCGACCGCGCCGAAGAAAATGGCTCCGTTGACACGCACGATGCGCATTTGCGGGCATTCAACATGCCCTTCGGCGCTCACAAAATGATAAGCCCCCTCTTCCCTGGCAGGAACAACGGTATCAAGCGACGGACGAGAAACTCTGAACAAGTAAATGGCCAGAGACAGCAAAATACCGAAAAAAATCCCTTTTTCAAGGTCAATCAACGTACCGATCAGTGTTACCCATAAGATGACGGTTTCAGCTCGACTAGTCTTTCCAATGGAAATGATATGATGAAAATCAATCAACCCCCAGGCTACCAGAAACAAAATTCCGGCCATAGCTGCTGTCGGGAGATAAGACGCCAAGGGGGCGACCAGCAGCAGCACCAGTAACAGGAAGATTGAAGCGAAGACTGTGGCCAATGGCGTTTGCGCGCCCGCTGCATAATTTACCCCACTGCGGTTGAACGAACCGCACGAAGCGTAGCTGGAAAAGAAACTGCCGACCAGATTGGATAAGCCCTGACCAATAAATTCTTGATTGCCGTTGATACGCTGCTCAGACTTAATCGCAATGGCGCGTGAAATAGA
Source organism: uncultured Nitrosomonadales bacterium (assembly GCA_903885165.1). GTDB lineage: Bacteria > Pseudomonadota > Gammaproteobacteria > Burkholderiales > Gallionellaceae > Gallionella. The sequence goes on from CAISHO010000110.1 coordinate 3,787, forward strand.
TACCGCCTCGGTCAACGACAACATGGTAACGACCAGCGCCGGAAATACAACTTTTTGCAAAGTCTCATAAGAAAAATCCGGGAACGACATTGGCGGCAAATTCGCAGGCAAGGCACCCACCGTCTTGATATGGGTCACATCAACACCATATCTGCTGTTGATCAGATAGGCAACGATACTGCCTATGATCATCGCCACAATCATGTAGGGCAATTTGGGAATATATTTCTTGGCCAATATACCGATAATCAGCGTAATGGCACCCACCGTCAGCACGTAAAGATTGATTTGTCCGAACTGCAACACGAACTGCTCAATGACCACATGAAACGGCGCTCCACGTACTATATTGATCCCAAAAAAGTTTTTAACCTGACTCGCGGCAATCAACATCGCAGCCCCTGCGGTAAAGCCAATGACCACGGTATGCGATATAAAATTAACCAACACGCCCATGCGCGCCAACCCCAGAATCAACTGAAATAAGCCAGTCAAAAAGGTCAGCGTCAACACCATTTCGATAAACGCGTGCGACCCGGGTTCAGCCAAAGGACTGATCGCGGCGAACACCGCAATGGAAATCGCCGTGGTAGGCCCCGACACCAGATGCCAACTCGAGCCAAACAGCGCGGCAATAATCGCCGGCAACATCGCCGCATACAAACCATACTCCGGCGGCATACCTGCGATAGTGGCAAACGCCACCCCTTGCGGCAGAACGATCAAAGCACCCGTCAGGCCTGCGATCAGATCAGCACGTGTGCTTTCTTTATTGACCCTGGGCCACCATTGTAAAAATGGCAATAAACGTGATAACAGTATGTTCTGCGGAGTATTCACTTGCTTAGCCTATGGTCTGGTAATAAAGGTTTTGCGGATGATTGGCCTGTGCAAAAAAGAACCAGCGTTCTACCATCAGCCCTGCCAATTGCACTACGAAAGTCAACCCCAGCAATCCTGCGCTGTTCTGACTGAACGACAACAACGCCAGCGGCAGCAAAAACGCCAGAAACAAAAAGGTCGGCTTAATCTGCTTCAAAAATGCGTCAGTCTTGCCGTGGAAGAATTCACGGGTATTGAACGATCCACCCATGGAGCCCTGCGTGCGCTGGGTAATATAGGGATGCTTCACGCCGATCGCCGTTTGCAGCGTCGAAGTAGGACGCAAACGCGCATTACGCACCAGAGAGGCAATCCGGCCGGCCAGCGCCAGCACCGTGATGATGATCGCCCATCCGCCGAAGAAGCCAGCCTGAGTGGGTGCTGCCAAGGCAGCGTAAAAAGCGGCCAGCGTGAAACCCGACGCGCCACCCATCAGGATGTAATTGATCACCGTCAGGGGTGAATGCCATTCGCGCAAAAAACGCAGACACGCGTAGATCATCCCGGTGCAGACAAACAACACAAAAGCCAATAGCGTGCCGACTGTACCGATCAGCACCGAGATATCAATCACCAACCCGCTGGGTAATGTAATCACTTCAGGGCGCATGCCGGCCAAGTGAACTCCCGCATACATAAAGGTGGTCCCCATAAAGGCCGGCAAGGCGATGACTTCACGCGACAGCCAGGAAGTGCGCCATTGCGTCGCCGAGCGCCAGGCGCGTTCCGGACGTCCCAGATGGAACACGGAAGCGATCAGCCCGCCGATCAGGAACAGCAAAGCCAGCACGCTGCCGTAGCCGTAGAAGGCGTCTGACTGCATGGGCAACAAACCGAACAGTGAATAAGATTGATGGGTGAACAGCGCGAGGAACAGACCTTGCCCCGCGCCTATCAGTGTAGTCAGAAAAATAACAGAGAATGCAGGTTTCATAATTTACAGTTACCAGGCAGAAACATCGTCCATAGAAGACTCACCCAAACCAGGTTTTGGCAGGTGACCGTCCACTTTAAGCGGATTGTCCGCGCGTTCGAGCTCATCCTTGTGTATCTTGAGATGAGTCTTGCGACGCGGCAGATAGTGATTCGACGGGTGCGTACCCCATTCAGGCATCAGCGCATAGCCGCCGTCTTCGCGGATCGCTTTCGAGACCACCGATTCAGGATCGTGTATGTCGCCGAACAGACGCGCACTGGTCGGGCACGCCTTCACGCAAGATGGCTTACGATCGACTTCGGCCAGCGACATATCGTAGATGCGATCGACGCAGAGCGTACATTTTTTCATCACCTTTTCTTTCTCATCGAACTCGCGCGCGCCATACGGACATGCCCAGGTGCAATATTTGCAGCCTATACACTTGTCGTAATCGACCAGCACGATACCGTCTTCCTTGCGCTTATACGAAGCACCAGTCGGGCACACCGGCACACAAGGCGGATCTTCGCAATGCAGACAGGACTTGGGAAAATGCAGCGTCTCGCTGTTGGGGAAGTGACCGATTTCAAAGGTTTGTACGCGGTTGAAGAAGGTCCCGGTCGGGTCGGCGCCGTAAGGACGTTCATCACACAAGGGACCGGCAGAACCTGAAGTATTCCACTCTTTGCAACTGGTCACGCAGGCATGACAACCCACACAGACATTTAAATCGATAACGAGTGCTAATTGGGTCATTTTGCGCCCCCTCTCATCTTGCCGCCAAAATAGGTCAGCCAGCTCGGATGTTCTTTCATACCGGGATATTTTTTCATGGGTTCAAATTGCGGCGAAGACTGTTCAGGTTCGCCCTCTTCGGCCTTGTAGATGCGCACGCGTACATCGTACCAGGCGGCTTGCCCGGTAATCGGATCGGAATTGGAGAAACGCTTGCCGTGCACATCCGCCGCCAACTCCTCGGTGATCAAATGATTGAGCAAAAAGCCCTTTTGCGACTCGTTGGCATCGGGCGCGAGATTCCATGCCCCGGCCGCCTTGCCGATCGCATTCCAGGTCCAGATCGTGCCGGGTTCGACCGCCTCGCTGTAACGTGCCAGACACCTCACCTTGCCCCACTGCGATTCAGCCCACATCCACTCGCCGTCGCCGATACCCGCGTTCTTTGCAGTCAGCGCATTCACATACATGAAGTTGTGCGCGTGTATCTGACGCAACCAGGCATTCTGCGAATCCCAAGAGTGGTACATCGCCATCGGACGCTGGGTCAGCGCGGTCAGCGGATATTTCAGTTTATCGGTGGCCTGCACTTCAAGCGGCTCATAGTAGAACGGCAGCGGGTCGAAGAAAGTCTCAATGCGTTTAGCCAGATGGGCCGGCGGTTGACGCGTGATGCCACGACCTTGCGCAGCAAGACGGAACTTTTGCAACACCTCGGAATACAGGTGAATCAGGATAGGCTCAGCATAGCGCGTGATGCGATTGCTGCGCGACCATTCCAGATAACCTTGATTCCAGTTGCGCATGTATTGATAAGAACGCGGCAACACATGGTGATGCACGCAGTTATTCTTGGCATACATTTCCCACTGATTCGGATTCGGTTCACCGATCATAGACTTCTCACCGCCCTTGCCGCGCCAACCAGACAGGAAGCCGATCCCTGAACCCGGTTCAGTTTCCCAATTGACGATAAAGTCAGGATAGTTGCGGTACTTGCGTAACCCTTCCTTGGTCACGAAGGCCGGAAACTTTAATCTGGTACCCAGTTCGATCAGCACTTCCTGGAACGGCTTGCAATCACCTGTCACCGGCAACACAGGAATACGCACTGAATCGACCGGACCGTCGAATTCCGAGATAGGGCGATCCAACATGGACATCACGTCGTGACGTTCCAGATAGGTAGTATCCGGCAAAATCAAATCGGCAAAAGCGGTGGTTTCCGAATGGAAAGCATCGCACACTACGATAAACGGGATCTTGTACTCGCCGGACTCTTCCTTATCGGTGAGCATCATGCGCACTTCCGAGGTGTTCATGGTCGAGTTCCACGCCATGTTAGCCATAAACAGCAACAGGGTATCGATCTTGTACGGATCGCCGCGCCAGGCGTTGGTGATCACGTTGTGCATCATCCCGTGTACCGACAGCGGATACTCCCAGGAGAAGGCTTTGTCGATACGCACAGGCGAACCGTCCGGGTTGACAAACAGATCATCCGGATCGGACGGCCAACCCAGCGGCATCCCATCCAGCGGCGTATTGGGCTTGATCGCCAGCGGCGTATTCGGCGTACGCGCGCAAGGTGGAATCGGACGAGGGAACGGCGCTTTATGACGAAAACCGCCCGGCCTGTCGATCGTACCCAGCAGCGTCATCAAAATCGACAGCGCGCGTATGGTCTGAAAACCGTTGGAGTGTGCAGCCAGACCGCGCATCGCATGGAAGGACACCGGATTACCCGTGACGGTATCGTGCTCCTTACCCCAGGAATCGGTCCAGGCAATCGGCAATTCAATCTTCTGATCGCGTGCGGTAATCCCCATTTCATGCGCCAGACGGCGTATGGTCTCGGCAGGAATACCGGTGATCTGTTCAGCCCATTCCGGGGTGTATTCCTTAACCCGGTCCTGCAACAACTGGAAGGCGGGTTTCACCTTGACGCCATCCGACAGCGTGAACTCACCCAACAAATAAGGGTCAGCCCCTTCGGTGTGGGTCACCACCGGCTTATCCGTATTGCGATCCCACCACAATTTGTTTTGCGGGTCGTAGCAACCTTCTTCCTTGGGCACTTCTGTGCGGACAAACATACCGAACTCGTCGTGTTTGTCATCCAGATTCACCAGTTGGCCTGAATTAGTGTAACGCACCAAAAACTCGCGGTCGTACAGACCCAGAGAGATCAGTTCATGAATCAGCGCCAGCAGTAATGCCCCGTCGGTACCCGGGCGGATGGGAACCCACTCATCGGCGATGGCCGAATAGCCTGTGCGTACCGGATTGATGGTGATAAAACGACCGCCTTCGCGTTTAAATTTAGCCAGCGACACCTTCATCGGGTTGGAGTGATGATCCTCCGCCGTACCGATCATGATGAACAGTTTGGAGCGTTCCAGATCCGGGCCGCCGAATTCCCAGAACGAACCGCCTATAGTGTAAATCATGCCAGCCGCCATATTGACCGAGCAGAATCCGCCGTGCGCGGAGTAGTTGGGCGTACCGAACTGACGGGCGAACATACCGGTTAAGGCCTGCATCTGGTCACGACCGGTAAACAGAGCGAATTTCTTAGGATCGGTGGCGCGTAGATGACCTAGACGCTTCTCCAGAATACTGAACGTTTCATCCCAACTGATTTCTTCATATTCACAAGTACCGCGCTCCGAACCTTCCTTGCGGCGCAGGGGTTTGGTCAGACGCGCAGGGGAATACTGCTTCATGATACCGGAAGAGCCCTTGGCACAAATCACCCCGTTGTTGAGCGGATGATCGGGATTTCCGTCTATATAACGCACTTCGCCATCGCGCAGATGCACGCGGATACCGCAGCGGCAGGCGCACATATAACAGGTGGTATTTTTAACTTCAACCTTCGCGTCCGACTTGGCAAACGGGTCATGCAAGGGTGAAATCGTACTGGAGGAGTCGCCTGGATTATTATTTTTCATGCAAAGTTCCGCTGATAAAAGTTCCACTGGTAAACGAACGTTCGATGAATGCGATGCGAACGCGCTGTAATATTTAGCACTAAATTTTTCAATATATTGATTTTATTTAATAAAATTAAAATAAATCGAAAATTAAAAAAATGCCGCCCTTATGATCCGGACAAAATGCTTACCAATTTTAAGGGACGTGAGTATGCGCAATAACGCACAACTCTAGCCATAGCTGTGATGAGCTATCACCTTATAACCCGTTAGGGGTATCGCAGTTTACCTGCAATAGCTTTAGGATTCTCAGGCGGTTGAGTCAAGCATGAACTACTGGTAGTCAAACTTTATATTTGATTGAGGGGGAAATTATGGCATTGGTTAAACCGCACGGTGGCGGCACTCTAAAACCCTTGTTGCTGACAGGGATGGAACGGGCAGACGAGATAGAGCGCGCTAAATCAATGCCAAAAATTACCGTCAGTTCGCGAGAAAAAGGGGACTTGGTGATGCTGGGCATCGGTGGTTTCACACCGCTTGACGGCTTCATGTCTTTCACCGATTGGCAGGGTGTCTGCTCCGGCATGAAGATGACCAACGGATTGTTCTGGCCCATCCCAATCACCCTCTCGATCGACACCCTCACCGCTTCATCCATCAAAACCGGTAGCGACATCGCGCTAATCGATCCCGATGACGGCAGCACCTTAGCCACGATGCGCGTCACCGAAAAATACACCATCGACAAGGCACATGAATGCGCGACCGTATTTGCCACCACCGATGCCGAACATCCCGGCGTCAAGATGGTCATGGAACAAGGCGATGTCAACCTCGCAGGCCCGGTCAAAGTCCTGTCGCAAGGCGGCTTTGAGGAAAAATACGGCTCACTCTTCATGTCGCCGCAAGAGACGCGCGACCTGTTTGAAGCGATGGGATGGAGCAAGATCGCCGCGTTTCAGACGCGCAATCCTATGCATCGCTCTCACGAATATCTGGCCAAGATCGCTATCGAAATCTGTGACGGCGTACTGATACACTCTTTACTCGGCAACTTGAAACCTGGCGACATCCCTGCTGATGTACGCACCGAGGCAATCGCCACCCTCACCGAAAACTATTTCGTTCCGCAAACCGTGGTGCAGGCGGGTTATCCCCTCGACATGCGTTATGCCGGCCCGCGTGAAGCCTTGCTGCACGCACTGTTCCGACAGAATTACGGCTGTTCACACCTGATCGTCGGTCGCGATCACGCCGGCGTCGGCAACTACTACGGTCCCTTTGACGCTCACCACATCTTTGACAAAATTCCCGCAGGCTCACTCGAAACACTCCCGCTAAAGATCGACTGGACGTTCTGGTGCTACAAGTGCGGCGGCATGGCCTCGGCGCGCACCTGCCCGCACGAAGGCGCAGACCGTCTACTGCTGTCGGGCACCAAACTGCGCAAAATGCTCTCGGAAGACGCTGAAGTTCCGGCGGAGTTTAGCCGCCCCGAAGTGCTGGAAGTATTGCGTGCCTACTATGCCGGTCTGGCAGAGGACGAAAAGGTAGAGGTAAAGCTCAGCGGTCACTCAGCTCGCTGATTATCTTGGGTTTTCCACGATACAAAGTGGAAAGTTGTTTCATGTTTGTTTTTCACAAGGAGTAACGAGAATGCCAACATATGTACGTACTGAAAAATGCGACGGTTGTAAGGGGCAAGACAAGACCGCCTGCATGTATATCTGCCCGCACGACCTGATGAAACTGGACAAAGATGGTTCTGAAACTGGACACGCGATGAAGGCGTTCAACCAGGAGCCTGAGCAATGCTGGGAATGCTATTCTTGCGTCAAGATCTGCCCGCAAGGCGCGATCGAAGTTCGCCACTACGCGGATATCGTCCCGCTGGGCGGCTCGGTACAACCGATGCGCGGTTCCGATTCAATTATGTGGACCATCAAATTCCGCAACGGCAATATGAAGCGTTTCAAATTTCCTATCCGCACCACTTCAGAAGGCTCGATCGATCCTTACGGTGGCAAACCTATGCCCAAGATGGCCGAACTCACCACATCTGGCGTGTTCACCAAAGAGGTAATGGGTGGCTACCGCGCAGGTCGCCCTGAAGAACTGATCCGCTGTAAATAAGCGAACACTTAACGATAGGAGTGATAGAAATGTCTGAAGGAACTTTTGGTAATCCACGAATCGTTGAAGAAGAACTCGACATTCTGCTGATCGGCGGCGGTATGGCTTGCTGCGGCGCAGCTTACGAAATGATGCGCTGGGCTGAAGCTGTCAAGGCGGAAACCGGCACAGAACTCAAAATAAAACTGGTGGACAAGGCTGCAATGGATCGCTCCGGCGCCGTCGCGCAAGGCTTGTCTGCAATTAACACCTATATCGGGCCAGAACAGGACCCAGCTGATTACACCCGCATGGTTTCCAACGATCTGATGGGTATTACCCGCGACGATCTGGCGTACGATCTGGGCCGCAACGTCGATGATTCCGTGCATCTGTTTGAAGAATGGGGCCTGCCTATCTGGAAGACCGATGCAGAGGGTGTGCGTCACGACGGTGCTGATTCCATCAAGGAAGGCCTGCCTACTTTGAAAGATGGCGGCAAACCAGTACGTTCAGGCAAGTGGCAGATTATGATTAACGGCGAATCCTACAAGTGGATCGTTGCTGAAGCGGCTAAAAAAGTACTAGGTTTGGCACGTATTGAAGAACGGATCTTCATCGTTAAACTGGTCAACGACAAGAATGACCCATCACGTATCGCCGGCGCCGTTGGTTTCTCGGTACGCGACAACACCATCCACATCTACAAGGCAAAATCTATCATGCTGGCCGCAGGTGGTTGCGTAAATCTGTTCCGCCCGCGTTCGGTCGGGGAAGGTCAAGGTCGTGCATGGTATCCAGTATGGAATGCAGGCTCTACCTACGCGATGGCTGCTGAAGCCGGCGCTGAAATGACGATGATGGAAAACCGTTTTGTACCAGCCCGCTTCAAGGATGGTTACGGTCCGGTAGGTGCATGGTTCCTGTTGTTCAAAGCCAAAGCAACCAATGCTTACGGCGAAGACTACATGGTCAAGAACAAGGAAATGCTGAACGACTACCCTCCATATGGTCAGGCCGCAGTTCCTGCATCTTGCCTGCGTAACCACCTGATGCTGAAGGAAATGAAGGAAGGCCGCGGCCCGATCTACATGGACACAGTAACAGCGCTAGCAAAACTGCGTGAAACCCTGACACCGAAGGAAGTAAAGCATCTGGAAGCTGAAGCATGGGAAGACTTCCTCGATATGTGTATCGGTCAATGCGGTATCTGGGTGGGTGAAAACATCGAACCTGAAAAGAAGATGTCTGAACTGATGCCAACTGAGCCTTACCTGTTAGGTTCTCACTCCGGTTGCTGCGGTATCTGGGTATCGGGCCCTACCGATGTCGGCGCACCGACAGACGAAGAGCATGCCGAGAAGGACAAAATCCCGGCTCATCTACCTAAGGGTTGGAACTGGGGCTACCGTTCGATGACCACGGTTAAGGGTCTGTTCACGGCCGGCGACGGCGTGGGCGCATCCGGCCACAAGTTCTCTTCCGGTTCGCATACCGAAGGTCGTTTGGCTTCCAAGGCGATGGTGCAATACGCACTCGACAACAAGGACTGGAAGGTTGAACTGGATACGGATGCCGCAACATTGGCTGAAGAGATCTACCAACCCGTGCGTAACTTCCTGCAACACAAGGACTACACCACCGCCATCGATGTGAATCCGCATTACATCACACCGAAGATGTTGCAGTTCCGCCTGCAAAAAATCATGGACGAGTATGTTGCAGGTGTAGGAACTTACTACAACACAAATGACAAGATGCTGGCTGTTGCTGAAGAAAAGTTGGAGATGTTGAAAGAAGACGCCAAAAAGATGCGTGCGAAAGACTTGCACGAACTGTTACGCGCATGGGAAAACTACCATCGCATCATCACGGCCGAAGCACACATGAAGCACATCCAGTTCCGTGAAGAATCCCGTTATCCGGGCTTCTACTACCGTACCGACAAGAACTTTGTCGATGAGGAAAACTGGCACTGCTTCGTCAACTCGGTATACGACAGACATACCAAAAAATGGAACTGCTTCAAGCGCAAACATATCGACCTAGTCGATAAGTCTAAGCTGTTTAAACCAGCAACACCTCACTAGAATCTGGTGAACTTGCGGTAATATAGACGGGCACCTTACGGTGCCCGTTTTATTGAAAACAAACAAAAGAGAAAAACATGACAGACACTTATATGGCAGCCGACCTCCCTTTTTCCGGCAGCCCGGTCGTTCCGGAGATGAGTGACGGCAACAAAAAAATTCAGTTCCAGTGCAAAAAAGGTATTTCTTGCTGGAACGCCTGTTGCAGCAATATCGACATCTCGCTGACCCCCTACGATATCGTCCGTCTCAAACAGCGCCTGGATCTCACTTCGGGCGAACTGTTGAAGCAATACACCGTTCCCTATGAACTGGAACCCGGCGGTATCGCAGGAGTCAAGTTGCGCCCGGTTGAAAATGGCACAGCCTGCCAGTTCATGAAACCGGAAGGCTGCAGCGTGTATGAAGATCGCCCCACCGCCTGCCGCTACTATCCCGTCGCCCTGCTCTCCATGCGCAAACAGGACGAATACACCGACACCAGCTCTTACGCACTGGTCAAGGAAGAGCATTGCTTAGGCCATCAGGAACCGCGATCACTCACCATCGATGAATACCGCACCGAACAAGGTGTAGCAGAATATGACGAACTTGCTCGCGGCTGGCGCCAGCTCATCCTCAAGAAAAAATCGTCTGGCCCCAGCATCGGCAAACCTACCAAACGCAGCCTGCAACTGTTCTTCATGGTGTGTTACGACCCGGATCGCTTCCGTGAGTTTGTCATCAGCGAGGGCTTTTCTGAACTCTACGACCTCCCCGCCGAAGAGATGGGTAAGTTGCTGCACAGCGACACGGAACTGATGCTGTTCGGCTTCCGCTTTCTAAAACAAGTGCTGTTTGGTGAAAACACCATCGCTATGCATGCGGAATCCACCGCCCGGCGTCTGGAGCTGGCCAAACAAAAACTAAAGCAACTCGAGAATGAAGCAAGTGAAAAACGTGCTGCCGAAGCGGATGATATGTACGATAGCGAAGAAGACTAAGCGCAGCGCTCATTTGCCGTGTTTACAGTATCATCAGCGTCTGCGAGTCTTCCTTTGAAAGGCAGAAGTCGTGGGCGCTGAACGAGCTGGCATCAAGAAGTAATATGTAATCCACACAGCCTGCTGGGGTGGATGATGAGCAGCCTGCCCAATCTATTCATTCATAATGATGCTGATGCGGCGATGTGCGCACCCAGCGGATCACTCGGATTAAACAACACCGAGGACGCTAAACCGACCACCCTCAGCACTTTCTCATGATCCATCCCGCCCAAAGCCAACACGCGCCGCGAGGCGTTAGCCCTGTCCAGGGAAAGCGCCCAATTCGAATATCCGCCGCCTCCCCGATAGGGCGTCGCATCGGTGTGTCCGGACCGGCCGATATTGTTATGTATCTGGCTGAGCCTTTTACCAATTGCCAGCAGAATTTCAGCCGTGTCGGGCTGCAAAATTGCACTACCCACCTCAAACAGAGTTGGCTAAACACAACCACCCCGAAGCGGTTGTCACTTTAGCAGCATTTGGCCGATGATTCTGATAAGCTACGAATATACGCAAGGACAACTGAAAACCGGCTCATCTGTCACCGCTCATATCCAAGACGTAGTGAGCAGCTTTATTTCAGTACGGACCAACGCCGTATTTTTGTACACAACCGATCGTCACGTGATATGAGCCTAGTTGAAAATCAAAAATTTATCCAACTGAAAGTCAGCGGACGCCTCCCTACGCCAAAAGGTATCGCGCTGGAGGTCATTAAACTCACTCAACAAGAGGACGTATCGAATCAGGCGGTCGCGCAGCTGATAGGCGTTGATGCCGCCTTAAGTGCCCGCATCATCAAAGCGGCGAATATCTTGCTCTCCAACTCTACCCGCCCTGTCGTCACTATCTCCGATGCGGTTTTGGTGTTGGGAATACGGAGTTTGCGACAGCTGGCACTGGGTATCACCTTGATCGTTGACTATCTTCACGGTCCTTGCAAACAGTTTGATTACATCCATTACTGGACACATTCCCTGCTAACCGGCATAGCCGCCAAACACTTGACTCAGCATGAAAGATTGGCCGCCGCTGAAGAAATATTTGTCGTGGGGCTGTTTAGCCGTATTGGACATTTGGCACTGGCTAGCGTCTACACCGATGACTATGGAGAAATTCTGGCTTCAGCCCAAGCCTATTCCGTTGCACAAATACAACAACTGCAGTTTGAAAAATTTGGTTTCGATGAGTCGGAGTTAAGCGAAGCAATACTAGCCGACATGCATTTCCCGGCTATTTTTCAGACACTGGTTCGCCATTGCGGCCAACCGGAAAAGAGCAACATCGTTGAAGCGTCGCGCGAATGGCGCTTACTGCATGTATTGCACCTCTCCAAGTCTCTGGCCGAGTTATTCCTAGCAAAACCTGATACACGCGGCAAACGACTGATCGAACTCAGACGACAATCAACGCTCATGGGCATCAAATGGGACGATATCATCGCAATCGGTGATACCTGCGTACAAGATTGGCTGGAATGGTCTTCCCTTTTAAACATAGGCGGCAAGCTGAATGTATCCTCGTTCACCGAACTGGTGCAATCATTAGACGTCAGCGATGAATCCGCCATCAACTCGCCGGTTAAACATGAAAAATACCCACTACGCGTCCTGATCGTTGACGATGACAGCACCGTTCTGGCTTTACTCGACGCCGTTTTACGTACCGCAGGTCATCACGTGCAACGGGCACACAACGGTGCACAGGCACTGGAAATGATCCAGCTACAACCGCCACAGTTACTGATCAGCGATTGGATGATGCCAGAAATGAATGGCATCACTCTGTGTCGAAAGCTGCGTGAAAATGATGATTTTCGCAATATGTATGTGATCATACTCACCGGCCAGGAAAATCCGGATAAATTGGTGGAAGCCTTTGAAGCCGGCGCTGACGACTATCTGGTCAAACCGGTCATCGGGAAAATTTTTATGGCGCGCCTGCGCGCCGCACAACGCACTATCCAGATGCAAGAGGAACTGGCATCTGATCGTGAAAAACTACAACGCCTGTCGAATGATTTAACCCTAGCCAATCAGCACTTGCTACAATTGGCACTGACCGACTCTCTCACCGGCCTGCCGAATCGACGCGCCGCGATGGAACGATTGGAGCAGGAATGGTCGCGTACCCGACGCAACAATCATCCCCTTGCCTGCCTCGTGGTGGATATCGACCACTTCAAAATGGTCAACGATCAATTTGGTCATCCGGTCGGCGATCTGGCACTCAAATCGATCTCCAATTCCCTGCGTCAAGCGGCACGCATTCAAGATTTAGTCTGCCGCTTTGGCGGTGAAGAATTTCTGGTGATTTGCCCTGACACTGACATTGACGCTGCCATTCTGTGTGCGGAGAGACTGCGACTCCATGTGGCCAATACCGATTTAACCGCTATCCACCCCACCCTGAAACTGACGATCAGTATCGGTGTCGGCGCTGCAGGAAATTGCGCAGGCACGCTTAACGAACTACTGATTCGCATCGACAAGTGTTTATACATGGCAAAACAGGCTGGTAGAAATAAAACGGTAGCAGACAAATGACTTGTTTAACAACTATTTCATTTTAAGCTAATAGCTAACGTTTTGAACTTAATAGCCGATAATAGCTTCTAGGATGTCTGTTTGACCCCTCGCAAACTTCATCCTGCTCACTTCTCCAGCTCCGTAAGGTCTGGAGATTTTAGCTTTGTAGGCATTATTCTTACATTTAACCTGATGAGCTACCTACAATAAAATAAGCCAGCTTCCAATTTTATTTTTCATCCCGCACGCGCAAAATGTAATCTTCAATGTTCAATAACCCGTTTTAGGGCTCTCTCAGCGATCAAGGACACCATCAACGAAGGCGTACTAGCCCTCCCTCCTGCCCGACACTAGGCCGACGAACATGGCCAGAGCGACTGACCTGTGATCTCCAGACAGGTAAGATAGACCCGCAGATCAAACTCAAACTGGTGATATTCGGGTTCCATGTGCAGACATAGCTGATAAAAAGCCTTGTTGTGCTCAATCTCTTTGAGATGCGCCAGCTCGTGCACCACGATCATGCGCAAAAATTCAGGCGGCATATCCCGAAACACGGCCGCGACCCGAATCTCACGTCGATTCTTCAGTTTGGACCCTTGTACCTGCGTCACACGGGTATGTAAGCCTAAGGCATTCTTCATTACATGCAGCGTACTGTCATACCCCACGCGACTTAACGCACCGCAATTTTTTAGAAATTCTTCTTTTAACTCAATTACATAATCATAGAGCGCGCGATCCGAACGCACATTATGCGCAACCGGATATTTGTGCAACAATTTTTCGGCGAGCTTCCCGTCAAAGATCAACAGTTGCACCTGTTCTGAAAGCCCGGCAGGATAGCCTGCAAGGTAATTAGGCGGCTTGGGACGCATGACGGATTTCTATCGATGTCGGAGCTGCCGATTTTACCTGAACAATAACACTGTGCATGCAAAGGCTATGCTACGCAGTCAAGCGACAAATCCCTATCTCACGGTATAATTCGCCGGATATGCAAATACTACGTGGACTCTATTCGCCCGACACTCAGCCTGTCGCCCTTACCATCGGTAATTTCGACGGCGTGCACCTGGGTCATCAGGCCTTGCTGAATGAATTAAAAGCAGCGGCGCAAGCGCGCAACTTAAAAACGGCCGTGGTCATTTTTGAGCCACATCCGCGCGAATTCTTTACCCCCGACACCGCGCCGACACGGTTGAACAATCTGAGGGAAAAGCTGGAACTGTTTGCCAGCTTCGGTATCGATCACGTTCATGTCTGCCGCTTCAACGCGCAGTTCGCACAGATGGCTGCCGCCGACTTCATGGCTACCCTGCACGAAAAACTGCATGCCAAGTTCGTACTGATCGGCGATGACTTTCGTTTTGGCAGCGGACGGGCCGGCGATTTCGCCCTGATGGAAAAAATCGGTTATCAGCGCGGTTTCGAAGTTCATGCCGTGCGCAGTGTGATGCACGATGGCGTGCGGATTTCCAGCACCGTGATACGCGCAGCGCTCGCCGCAGGACAGATGCGCCGCGTACACGAATATCTCGGGCGCACCTACAGCATTACCGGACACGTGGTGCACGGCGACGGCGTGGGACATAAACTCGGTTATCCGACGGCGAATATCCAGTTGAAGCACAGCCGACCTGCCCTGACCGGCGTTTTCGTCGTCGAAGCGCATGCTGAAGGACTAGGCGTGTTGCGCGGCGTAGCCAGCTTAGGAGTAAGACCGACCTTGAAGCACAGTGCGAAGCCGATACTCGAAGTGCATTTATTTGAATTTAATCAAGATATTTACGGCCGCCGTTTGCGTGTGGAATTCCTGCAAAAGCGCCGCGATGAACAGAAATTTCCCGATGTAGCAACACTGACGCGGCAAATCGCGTCGGATGTCGACAATGCAAAAAAATGGTTCGAACAACATGACTGATTACAAAAAGACTTTAAATCTTCCCGACACCGCCTTTCCGATGCGCGGTGACATGGCCAAACGCGAGCCGCAAATGCTGGCGCGCTGGCAGGAACAACAGCGCTATCAGAAGATACGCGCAGCCAAAGCCGGCCTGCCGAAATTCATTTTGCACGACGGCCCGCCTTACGCGAACGGCGACATCCATATTGGTCATGCAGTCAACAAGATCCTCAAAGACATCATCATCAAGAGCAAGACGCTCTCCGGTTTCGATGCGCCTTACGTGCCGGGCTGGGATTGTCACGGTCTGCCTATCGAACTGATGGTTGAAAAAAAGCACGGCAAGGCGATTCCTCCTGCCGAGTTCCGCAAACTGTGCCGAGCTTATGCTGCCGAACAAGTCGAACGCCAAAAGAAGGACTTCATCCGTCTGGGCGTATTGGGCGAATGGGACAACCCTTATCTCACCATGGATTACCAGACCGAAGCGGACATCATGCGTGCCATCGGCACCATCCATCAGCAGGGCTACCTGTATCAGGGCTACAAGCCGGTGAACTGGTGTCTGGATTGCCAGTCAGCGCTGGCCGAAGCCGAAGTTGAATACGAAGACAAGACCTCCAGCGCCATCGACGTGGCTTTCGAGATCATCGACAAGACAGCGCTCAGCCGCGCTTTCGGTATCTCCCTGCCGGCAGACGCCAGCGCTTTTGCAGTCATCTGGACCACTACTCCTTGGACCTTGCCGGCTAATCAGGCGGTCAGCGTACACCCCGAATTCGCATACAGTCTGGTCAAGACACCCAAAGGCTATCTGCTGCTCGCCTCGGAATTGGTGGAATCCGCGCTTGAGCGCTACCAGGTTGAAGGCGAGACAGTCGGCACCTGCAAAGGCGGCGCACTCGATATGCTGCCGCTGCAACACCCCTTCCAGGATCGCGGCGTACCGCTGATCTGTGGCGATCACGTCACAGCTGATTCCGGTACGGGACTTGTGCATACCGCGCCAGCACACGGTCTCGACGACTATTTCGTCGGACAGAAATACGGCCTGCCTACCGACAATCCGGTGGGCGACGACGGCAAGTTCCTCGCTACCGTACCCGCCATCGGCGAAATTGCCTTAGCAGGCGTGTTTGTCTGGAAAGCCAACGACATCGTGTTGCAGGCACTGGAAGCTTCCGGCCATCTGCTCTGCCTGAAAAAAGTGCAACACAGTTACCCGCATTGCTGGCGCCACAAGACACCGATTATTTTCCGCTCCACACCGCAGTGGTTTATCGGCATGACGCAACAGGCGCACGGCAGCGAGGCAACGCTGCGCGCACTGGCCAACAAGGCGGTAGATGAAACCGCATTCTTCCCGACATGGGGTCGTGCGCGTCTGGAAGCGATGATCAAGAATCGTCCAGACTGGTGCGTATCGCGTCAGCGCAACTGGGGCGTGCCGATGCCATTCTTCGTCCACAAGGAAACCGGCGAATTGCATCCTGACACGCCAGCTTTGCTGGAAAAAGTCGCCATGCGTGTCGAAGCGGAAGGAATCGAAGCCTGGTTCAGCCTCAACTCGGTCGATCTGATCGGCAACGATGCAGAACACTACAAGAAGCTGACGCACACGCTGGACGTGTGGTTCGACTCCGGTACCACCCATGCATCGGTGTTGAACCGCCGCACCGAACTGAGCTCCCCGGCCGACCTGTATTTGGAAGGCTCAGACCAGCATCGCGGATGGTTCCAGTCCTCCTTGCTCACTGGTTGCGCGATCAATGGCCGCGCGCCTTACAACGCGCTGCTCACGCACGGTTTCGTGGTCGATGGCAACGGTCACAAGATGTCAAAATCCAAAGGCAATGTGATCGCCCCGCAGAAAATTTTTGACACACTGGGTGCGGACATTCTTCGCCTTTGGACCGCATCTACCGATTATTCGGGCGAATTGACGATTTCAGATGAAATCCTCAAGCGCGTGGTGGAGAGTTATCGCCGTATCCGCAACACCTTGAAATTCCTGCTCGCCAACATCTCCGATTTTGACGCAACACGCGATAGCATGCCGGTCGCCGAATGGCTGGAAATCGACCGATATGCCTTGTCCCTGGTGCAGAAATTACAGGACGGCGTACGCGCCGATTACGACCGGTACGAATTCCATCTGGCAGTGCAAAAAATCCTGGGTTTCTGCTCGGAAGACTTGGGGAGTTTCTATCTGGATGTACTGAAAGATCGCCTCTACACCGCAGGCTCTCAATCAACGGTGCGCCGTTCCGCACAAAATGCGCTCTACCACATCACCCATGCGCTGACCCGATTAATCTCGCCTATCTTGAGTTTCACCGGTGAAGAGGCCGCAGCAGTACTGAATGGCGGTGACACGACCAGCATCTTTGAAGGTGCATGGCACGAGCTGCCCGATGCGCGAATGTCAGGCGAGAGCATCAGCGCCTGGCTGGTAATCTGCAGCTGGCGCGCACGCGTCAACAAGCAACTGGAAGAAGCACGCTCGGCTGGACTGATAGGTTCAGCCCTAGCCGCCGAAGTCGATGTATTCGCCGCCGAAGAAGAATTTGAGATACTGAGCCGCTTGGGCGACGACCTGCGCCTGATCTTCATCACCTCGCGCGCCAACGTGCATCGTGTCGGCACAAAGGATGAGCAACGCATCGACGTCTCAGCCAGCCTGCACGAGAAGTGCGAACGCTGCTGGCATTACCGCGATGATGTTGGCAGCAATATCGACCATCCGACCTTGTGCGGCCGCTGCGTAAGCAATCTGTATGGCGATGGCGAGGCAAGACAGTATGCTTAAAGGTTGGTTAAGTCTTGCCGCGCTGGTCATCGCTCTCGATCAAACAACTAAACTATTGATTGCAAATCATTTTTCATATGGTGAAAATCTAGTTTTGCTGAACACTTTTAGCCTGACCCTGATGCACAATCCGGGTGCAGCGTTCAGCTTTTTGAGCGATGCGGGCGGTATGCAACGCTGGTTATTTTCCGGTATCGCCATCGTCGCCTCGGCTTCAATCACTTGGCTGCTGAAAAAACACGCCACGCAAACGCTGTTCGCGCTGGCCTTGAGCCTGATACTGGGCGGCGCACTCGGCAACCTGATCGACCGTATCGCCTACGGTTACGTGATCGACTTCCTGCTGTTCCATTGGGACGAGCATTATTTTCCGGCCTTCAATCTGGCCGATTCCGCCATCACCTGCGGAGCAGGACTGATGATCTGGGAGAGTTTTATGGAGAAAAAAAATGGACCTGCTGTTAGCTAATCCGCGCGGCTTCTGTGCCGGCGTAGATCGCGCCATCGAAATTGTCGAACGAGCGCTAAGCCTGCACGGCGCCCCCGTCTTTGTCCGTCACGAAGTTGTGCACAACAAATACGTGGTGAACAACCTGCGCAACAAAGGAGCCGTCTTCATCGAAGATCTGAACGATGTACCGCCCGGCAGCATCCTGATTTTCAGCGCGCACGGCGTACCCCAAGCGATACGCCGTGATGCTGAGGCGCGAGGCCTGACCGTGTTCGATGCCACCTGCCCGCTGGTTACCAAGGTGCATCTTGAGGTGTCGCGACAACGGCAACAGGGCAAGGAAATCATCATGATCGGCCACAAGGGTCACCCGGAAGTGGAAGGAACCATGGGACAGACCGAGGGCGGCATGTATCTGGTGGAATCCCCCGAGCAAGTTGCGAATCTGGTCGTCAACGATGAACAACATCTGGCTTACGTAACGCAGACCACGCTGTCGGTCGATGACGCCAGCACCATTATCGCCGCGCTCAAAAACCGCTTCCCGTTCATCACCGGCCCCAAGAAAGATGATATCTGTTATGCCACGCAAAACCGCCAGGATGCGGTCAAGCTGCTGGTCGCGCAATGCGACGTGGTGATCGTGGTTGGCTCACCGAACAGTTCGAACTCCAACCGCCTTCGCGAAGTCGCGGCAAATGTCGGCATACCTGCCTATCTGGTGGATGACGCGAGCGGATTGCAAGCTTCATGGTTTTCCGGAAAATCACACGTGGGTATCACTGCCGGCGCATCGGCTCCCGAACTACTGGTACAAGACGTGGTCGCCCGCCTGAACGAACTGGGTGCGTCTAAGGTGAGTGAATTACAGGGTATCATCGAAAATGTGGTATTTCCGCTGCCAAAATCCCTCGCAATAAATATCGCCAGACATTGATTATTAATTAAAGATGAATAATCACCTGCTGATCATCGGTGGCGGCGCAGTCGGCCTGACCAGCGCTCGCGCTTTGTTACTCGCCGGCTATCGGGTCACGCTGATCGAACGCGGCACAACCGGCCGCGAGGCATCCTGGGCAGGTGGCGGCATCATGTCTCCGCTGTGCTCATGGGACTACAAAGAAGCGGTCACTCGTCTGACACAGCGCAGCATGGGTATGTTTGATCAGGCGATGAACGAACTTCATACCAGCACCGGGATCGATCCCGAATATCAACGTAGCGGCATGTTGCTCATCCCCCCTTTTCAGGATGCGTTGGCCACACAATGGTGTGCAGAACATCAGGTGGCGTTTCGACACGTCGCCTTAAATGACCAGTTGCCAGGTATGCAGGGCGAAGGCCTGTTGCTACCCGAGATCGGCCAGGTTCGTAATCCGCGTCTGCTGGCTGCACTGCGCCGCAGCGTGGAAAAGTTAGGGGGCAAGATACTCGAACAACACGAGGCGCTACGCTTTGATATTAAAGGCGGTCAAATCAGCGCACTGCACACATCCCAGGGAGTCTTGCAGGCGGATGCCTACCTCGTCGCATCGGGCGCGTGGAGCCGCACTTTATTGGGTGAGCATGCGCTGCAACTGGACGTCAAACCGATGCGCGGGCAGATATTGTTGTTCAAATTCGACAGCCCGCCGTTTAGCAACATCCTGCTTCAGGACAGCCTGTATATGATCCCCCGTCGTGACGGCCATGTATTAGTCGGCAGCACCTTAGAGGACGTCGGTTTCGACAAAGCCACCACTAGCACCGGCTACAACCACTTGTTGCAACGCGCCTATGCCTTGTTCCCCGCCTGGCGTAATCAAACCCCGGTTCAACATTGGGCAGGACTGCGCCCGGCCTCGCCAGACAACATCCCGACCATAGGACGGCATCCGCAACTGACCAACCTGTATGCCAACTGCGGCCACTTCCGCTACGGTGTCACCATGTCGTTAGCTTGCGCCGAACTATTGCTCAATGAAATCGAAAACAAGCCGCAACCCTTACCGGTCGATGAATATCGCTGGCGCGAATAATGCCAAGTCAACTATAATTCGCCCCCTGATCGCCGAAGTAGCTCAGTTGGTAGAGCAATTCACTCGTAACGAATAGGTCGTAGGTTCGATTCCTATCTTCGGCACCAAACAAATCAATGTGTTAGATACTCACCCGGATTTTCGTCCACATTACGCTGCGAACACAGACCCCTCAAGCGAGCTTATCTGGCGACTTTCAGACGCATACTTGGCAGGCATACATCAGGCATCATCCATGCAAAATCACTCGCCGCCGATAGAGTCGCCTCAATGAAATCAACTGCAGTCACATCGAGCGCCATTCTCCAGGACGTCTTCGGTTACGCACATTTTCGGGGCGAACAACAAGCCATCGTCGAACAAATCGCCAGCGGTGGTGATGCGCTGGTACTGATGCCGACAGGCGGCGGAAAATCGCTTTGTTATCAGATCCCTGCACTAATGCGACCGGGCGTCGGCATCGTCATCTCACCGTTGATTGCATTGATGCAGGATCAGGTCGATTCACTCCGACAGTTGGGCGTGAACGCCGCCTACCTCAACTCCAGTTTGACGACGGAAACCGCGCGCGAAGTACAGGGACAACTGCTACGCGGCGAACTGGATTTGCTCTACATCGCACCTGAACGTTTAATGAATGCCAACTTTTTAGGCTTACTCGAGCAGATACAATCAAAAACGGGGCTGGCGCTATTCGCCATCGATGAGGCGCATTGCGTCTCACAATGGGGGCATGACTTCCGGCCGGAATATCGCGAGCTGACCATATTGCGGGAACGCTTCCCCGCCGTGCCGCGCATCGCACTCACCGCCACGGCGGATGCACCAACCCGGCGTGAAATCGTGGAACGGTTATCGCTGGAACAGGCACGCCAGTTCGTCTCCAGCTTCGATCGCCCCAATATACGTTATCGCATCACCATTAAATCCAGTGTCATCAATCAACTGCAAGATTTTATCCGCAAGGAGCACCCGCAGGATGCTGGCATCGTGTATTGTCTATCACGTAAACGCGTGGATGAAACCGCCCAAAAGCTAAGGGAGCAAGGCTGGGACGCTCTGCCCTATCACGCGGGTTTGGATGCAGCCACCCGCGCCGCCAATCAAAGTCGCTTCTTGCGCGAAGAAGGCGTGATCATGGTCGCCACCGTCGCCTTTGGCATGGGCATCGACAAGCCCAACGTGCGCTTCGTTGCGCACATCGACTTACCCAAGAGTATGGAAGGTTACTATCAGGAAACGGGGCGCGGAGGCCGTGACGGACTACCCGCCGATGCCTGGATGGCGTATGGCTTGGGTGACGTGGTCTCGATGCGACAGATGCTCATGCAAGGCGAGGCGCCTGAAGAGCGTAAACGAGTGGAATTGCAAAAACTAGATGCATTGCTGGGCTTTTGTGAGTCGACCGAATGCCGTCATCAGACCATCCTGCGCTACTTCGGCGAAGCGCATCCGGGTAACTGTAATGAATGCGACAATTGCCTGACCCCGGTGCAGAGCTGGGACGCCTCACGCGAGGCGCAGATGGCCTTGTCCTGCGTGTATCGCACCGGACAACGCTTCGGTGTCGGGCATCTAGTCGATGTACTGCTGGGCAAACAAACCGAACGCACAACCAAATTCGGTCACCAGCAACTGTCCACCTTCGGCATCGGCTTGGAACACACGGCACAACAATGGAGCAGCATCTTCCGTCAACTGGTCGCGGGCGGATTTCTGGAGGCGGATATGGAAGCCTATGGCGGTTTGCGACTGACCGAATCGGCCAGACCCGTACTCAAAGGGGAACAGAAAGTATCCCTGCGCCGCGATGCTGAGCCGGTCAAACGGGCGCGCGAGACACGCGAAGGAAAATCGCGTGAGCCGTTTTCAGGTGCCAATGAGGACAGATTGTGGCTGGCGCTCAAGGCCAAACGCATGGTGCTAGCTCGTGAACAAGGTGTGCCGCCTTATGTCATTTTTCACGACAGCACCCTGCTGGAAATGCACGATCAACGCCCCTGCAGCCTGACCGAAATGGGTCGTATCAGCGGTGTCGGCCAGGGAAAGTTGACGCGCTATGGCGATGACTTTTTAAAGGTCATCGAAGATATCGCCAACCGATAATGCTTTATTTCGGGTGCAATGCGTTGAGCTGTTTAGCAATCACATCGTGATTGAGCCACAACACCGGAGCTGACGGATTAGAGGTCTCATGGAACATCAAAGGACCGGTACCTTCGAGCACCAGCGAGCTCAAAATATCCGTCACCAGCGCTTTACGATCCAGATGCATCTGAGTGATTTCATCCGAGGTGCCTATCATTAAGTCCGCCAGTTCTGCCGTATTATCCATCGGCCAGGCGGCAAAATCACGGAATGGCAGCATCACGCCGTTGGCATTGTAATCGTCGATTTTCTGCAACAGAGCGTCAATAGAATAGTCCGCCTGCAACAGAGCGTGACAGGCGGCCCGCTGCTCATCGGCCCACGCGCCGCCGTTTTCCTTCTTCAGAGCGCGCAGCAGCGGGAACAGTGACAACTCGACACCGACAAAAATATCCGACGAGTTGGTACGAATTTCAGGGCAGTTGTACACCGTCGCCTTGATGCCATTCGCCCACGCAGCCTCGGCTATCGACTCCAGTCGCATCTTCGCCTTACCTTGGGTATAGCTGGTATAAGTCTGCCACTGGTACTGGTCGTCGATGAGGATCTCAGTGCCGTGATAACCGTAGGCGGTGTATCTCACCTGACCGCCGGACTTTTCCAGTCGCGCGCGAATCGCGGCGCTGCCTTCGATCAAATATTGGAATGAATTCGCGGTGACTTCGTCGAAATTCATCATGATCAATTTACCCAGATCGCTGTCCAGCAGCGCACGGGTAGACAGGAAACGCTCACCGCGCCCCTTGTAGACGCGATTAGCGATCGCCAGAAACACCTTCACCTTGGGGATACCGCCAGCCATAGTGTGCGCGAAGAAGGCATTGCTTCCGTCCGGTATCATGGAATCGAGTTGCGTCATCACCTGAGCGACCGTATCTTTGAAGCGTTTTACACCCGCCTCGCGGCATTTTTCGATCTGAGTCCAGTCCAGTTTGTCTTCCTGCCAACTCTTGAGCGTCAACACACCCAGCATATCGGTCGGCGTAGGCGTACCTTGCGGCGCATCCAGATCAAAACCTGCCATCAACGGCAGATTGATAATGCGTCCGCCCAGATTAGCTTCCGCAACAGACAACTCCTCCTCAGTCAAAGCACGCAAGGCATTATTTTCGTCACGGCGACCGACGGTGATACCGACGATGGTCATTCCGGCGTTGCGCGCCTCATTGACTAAGCCATTTGCATAGCCCCGGCCGAAAAGCTCGCCGAAAAGCACGAACACATCGCCTTTGCGAAAAATATTACTCTGGGGAACTTCTCTTAAAGGAACAGGGGAAATCATAAATTTGAACTCCAACAAGACAAACAAATAACAAATAGCGGTTTCACATCCTAAGGTAAATGAAACCGCTTCAAAACGTTGATATTAACGTATAAGCGCGAGGCGGGCATCAGCCGTTATAGCAGCTTGGCATTATATTTCGATACGCGTCCCCATTTCAATCACACGATTGGTCGGGATCTTGAAGAAATCGGCCGCGTTCATGGCATTTTTGGACAAGGCCAAAAATAGTCTTTCGCGCCATTTCATCATGCCGGGTTTGGGACTTGAAACAATCATGGCTCGGGAAATAAAGAACGAGGTAGTCATCATATCGAAGGGTATCCCCCAGCCCGCACACAATTCCAACGCGGCTGGTAAGTCAGGCTGTTCCATGAAGCCATAGAAAATTCTCACTCGGAAAAAATTCTTGCCCATCTCATCCACCAGTAAACGGTTACCCTTGGTGACATACGGTTTATCTTCAACAATCACGGTCAACAATATATTCCGTTCATGCAAGACCTGATTGTGTTTCAGATTATGCAGCAGGGAAGAAGGTGCGCCCTCACCGATGCTGGTCAAAAAAACCGCTGTTCCATCCACCCGTGCAACACTGTCCGCGCTGTCCAGAATAACCTGTATCGGCACGGATTGACGTGAAATTTCATCAAACAACAATTTTCGTCCACGTTTCCAGGTCGTGAGCACCGTGAATGAGATCACCGCGATACCGAGCGGGAACCAGCCGCCTTGAGGAATTTTCATGGCATTTGCCGAAAAATACGCCAGATCAACGATGAAAAATGAACCAATCAACAGAAACACTAAAATCGGCGACCAGCGCCAGGCCACGATCACAAAGGCGATCAACAGCGTATCGATCATCATCGTACCGGTCACGGCGATTCCGTAAGCCGCAGCCAGATTGCTGGAACTCTGAAACGTCAATACCAGAAAGATCACCGACAAAAACAGCGTCCAATTGGTAAAGGGCACATAGATCTGCCCCTGCGCCTTATCGGAGGTCTGACGGATCTCCATACGCGGCAGAAAACCCATTTGCACCGACTGACTGGCGACCGAAAATGCCCCTGAAATCACCGCCTGCGAGGCAATCACTGTTGCAGCGGTAGCCAGTAACACCATAGGCATCAGCGCCCAGGCGGGGGTTAACAGATAAAACGGATTCTCGATCGCCTCTGGATTGTTGAGCAGCAGTGCGCCCTGGCCGAAATAATTGAGTACCAGCGCGGGCAATACGAAGTAAAACCAAGTCAAGCGGATCGGATATTTCCCGAAATGGCCCATGTCGGTATATAAGGCTTCTCCACCGGTAACCGCCAAGACGACCGATCCCAAGGCCAAAAAGGACACCCAGGGATCAAGCGCCAAAAACCGGTAGGCGTAGAGCGGATTAAGCGCCCACAATACCTGAGGACTGTTGATAATAGACAGAATGCCAAATCCGGCCAGGCATAAAAACCAAAAAATCATGATGGGGCCGAACGCCAGGCCGACCACACCGGTGCCGCGTTTCTGGATGAAAAACAAGCCGGTCAATACGAGGATGGTGATGGGCTGAATGAGGCTTTTAAATTGCGGCGAGATCACATCCAGGCCTTCAACGGCCGAGAGCACAGAAATCGCCGGGGTAATCATGCTATCGCCAAAAAATAACGCAGCGGCAAAAATACCCAGCACAGTGATAAACCACTTAGTTCTGGGACGCTTTGCGGTCAATTCACTGACCAGCGCCAGCAGGGCCAGCGAGCCGCCTTCCCCGCGATTGTCAGCCTGCATGATGACGATCACGTATTTGAGTGAGACCAGTAACATGATGGTCCAGAACATCACCGACAAAACACCCAGAATATTGGCTTCAACCACGGGCAGAGGATGATGGCCGGCGAAGGTTTCCTTAAGTGCGTATAACGGACTGGTGCCGATGTCGCCGTAAACCACACCGATTGCGCCCAGCACCAGCGTGGAAAGCTTTTGTTTAGATTGTCCTGCACTCATTCGACATCCTTCATTTTTCTTCACTGCGAATGAATGGGGCGTGACTGTACGCCTGATTGACATCAGAAACAACCCAAACACTCCGCTACAAACAGGTTTATTTTTCCCAGAAAACCGGCTGCTTATTAAAGTGCCGCATAGACCTGTATAACATTTTGATTATTAAAGATAAATTATTATCATTCCAACTTTTTGCCAGGAGAATTGCCTCCCAATGTGCCGCCAGTTCAGATTTCTTTGCCATTTCATCCAGCAAACCATGCGCCACTGTCACATCGTTGGTCCGCCCCAGCAACTCTTGCACCTCCCCTAGGGCGACCAGAAAGTCCTGCGCCTTGTGTTTACCATATAAACCGGCAAAGAAATCCGCGCTGTAGCGCAACTTCTTGGCCAATATTCGCATCTTGTGCAGGCGCGCTGCATCCTCTGCATCGGGGTGCAGACCGGCCTGTGCGTAACGTTTGGCCAGTTTATGCAAATGTCGCGTGGCAAAATCATGGGTACGCGGCGCGCCCTTCTCTGCACGCTGCCAATAATCCCCGTTCATCCAGATGGCAAAGCGCAACAGCAATTGCTGCAACGAGCCCGCTCTACCTCGCAGTGACTCATAACAACTCTGCCGCTGTCGCTCACTGGTCTCCAGCAACGCCTCCAAACCGGCATGACCGGACATATGCGCGCAGATCGGTCTGGCAATGCCCGCAATAAAAACATCCCACTCACGTATCCGCCCCAACGCAACCGCAAGAGTCGAGACCTCCTGACTTAACGCGCTCAGCACTTCATCCGCACAGAGTTTTTCAACCATGCGCAACACCACCCTCAATCGTCGCAGCGCGACCCGCATCTGATGCAAGTATTCGGCGTCTTCACGGGTCATAGCACCGCGCAGGTTACTTTGCAAATGCAGCAGACAAGACCAGATCATGGCCTGTAGGACATCAGACAACTTATCACGACGTTTGAGTTCAGGCACGACCCCTTTGACCGGTTTTTCAGGCTCTCCCGACAGCAGTCGAAAACCCTGCTCGGCCTTACTCACCACTTCCAATTCAACAGGAACAATCTTCAACAGGGCCAGCGCTAGGTGGAACAACTGAACGGCATCACCGGATTTCAATTCCAGCTCGACTTCACAGATCGCACTGCTGTGCCCAGATGTTTTCACCACACCATGATCCATACAGACTTCGATTTCTGCGCCCTGCCAGCTCAACAGGCGACTGGTGCGGTAAAAATCAGTGCTAAAAACTGGATTCAAATGCTCACGTACAGTTGAAGGCAGGTACGCATCGCAGACTTCGGCATCGAACAAGGATAAATCCAGTTTCGCAGCCGATACCGGCATTTCCCATTCATTGCGCTGATGCAGACCGGCCTTAACCGAACCGCCTCCTTTTAAGGTTTGCAGCCACTGTCCGCCCTTGTTGCGCAACCTCAGTGCCATTTCACTGCGATGCAGATCAAGCTGCGGTGTATCGTAATATATGTTGTGAAGGTGTAGTGTGACGGGGGGTGCGAGTTGGTGCGTCTTAAACAACGGGTTCCGGCGCAACCGGGCTAAATCAGCGGGAGAGATGCGTAATTTCAATTCAGTTTCTATGGCCATATTTACCTCTAATGAAACTTCAAAAAACGGCTAAACCTCCCGCCCTTAAATACTCAATTTTTCAGATCGATTATCCGCCCAAAACCATCTCATACCAGTAAAATATTACAGCAAGATGATAATATTCGCCCCCAACAAAAATATTCCCTAAGCAACTCAACAGGGTTATACATTAGGATAGAATACCTACACTTACGGGGGATAGATTAATGGCAAATGCAGCGGTTTATGTAAAAACACCTAAAGGTATCGAAGAGATGAGCAGTCGTTGCCACGGTCTGTCGCAGCGCGCAAGGCGTGTACTGATCATGCTGGATGGTAAACGCGGCGATGCAGAAATTGCCGCCATGTTTCCGGGTGAAGAAGGAGAATCTGCATTAGCTACATTACTTAGTGAAGGATTTATAACGCCCCTGAACGCAACGGGCACAACGCCGGATACAGGTAAATCAGCCGAACGTGCAGCACCACCTGCCAATGACGCAGAGCGCTTTGAAATGGCCAAAAATTTCATGCGCAACACCCTCGATAAATATTTGGGCGGCATGGGAACTGGACTGATGAATCAGATCGGAAAATGCACCACACCGGAAGAGTTGCGCGCCCATTACAAGACTTGGCAGGAATCTATGCTGATGACCCGAGAAGGAAAAGCGCAGATCAAAGATCTGGAAAGCAGGTTGGCAGCACTATTATCGTGATGATGGCGGGCTACGACGATGGCTACGCAACGGGTCCAGCAAAGATGACAGGCCGTTGTGATCCAATTCCTGCATCAAGGCGAGCAGTTGACCGATTTCCCCATGAGGGAAGCCCACCTTAGCGTACCAGTTGAGATAGTGACCGGGCAGGTCAGCGATGACCCGCCCTTTGTATTTACCGTAAGGCATAACGCGCGTGAGCAACAGTTCAAGATGCGCGGTTTTCATCAAAACATCTTGCGTACCTTCGCGCATCAAAACTTACTCCATGTACATCCCGCCGTTCACATGCAAGGTGACGCCGGTGATATAGGCAGCTCCTGGACCCGCCAAAAACGCAACAGCGGCGGCAATGTCTGCGGGTTGACCCAGACGTTTCAAAGGCACATGCGCCACCAGCTTGGCGCGCTGCTCGTCACCCAGACCTTGCGTCATGTCGGTATCAATAAAACCGGGCGCGACGCAATTCACGGTGATATTGCGACTACCAATTTCCTGCGCCAGCGACTTGGTAAAACCGATCATACCGGCCTTGGAAGCCGCGTAGTTAGCCTGACCCGGGTTCCCCATGCTGCCGACCACCGACGAGATGCTGATGATGCGACCCGCACGCGCCTTCATCATCGCGCGCAATACGGCACGGGACAGGCGGAATACAGATTTCAAATTGGTCGCAATCACATCATCCCACTCTTCATCGGTCATGCGGGCCAGCAGATTGTCGCGGGTGATACCGGCGTTATTCACCAGGATCGCGATTTCGCCGTATTGCGCGCGCAACTCACCCAATACCAGCTCAGTCTGCGCCACATCGTTGACGTTCAGCGCATAACCCTGCCCTTTGATATTTGCCGCAGTCAGATACTCGCTGATCGCGGCCGCGCCTTTATCACTGGTCGCAGTACCGATCACGGTCGCGCCCAGACGCCCCAACTCCAGCGCAATCGCCTGTC
This sequence comes from uncultured Nitrosomonadales bacterium, assembly GCA_903885165.1. Lineage (GTDB taxonomy): Bacteria > Pseudomonadota > Gammaproteobacteria > Burkholderiales > Gallionellaceae > Gallionella. The sequence continues at coordinate 32,895 of CAISHO010000110.1, forward strand.
CTATGCCGCGAGATGCACCGGTGACCAGTGCGATTTGTCCTTGTAGTGTCATGTTCTGTTCCTTATGCTAGCGGGCATGGAAAACCATCCCTGATTATTCAACTTACCATGCCCGCCTCCCTCTCCCACGCCCTCTCCCGCATGCGGGCGAGGGGGACAAGGAATTGCTTCGCAATTATTAGTTTAACGTTGCCAAAGCCAGTGTCAGCGCTGCACCGTCATTAATCGTTGAGGCTTGTTGATTGGTGTCGATACGTTTGTTTAAACCCGCCAGAACTTTGCCCGGTGCACATTCCGCATTGTGGGTGATGCCCTGTTTACCGAATTCCAGCACCGTTTCCACCCAGCGTACCGGAGAGTAAAGCTGACGCACCAGCGCGTCCCGGATTAAGCCGGCATCGCTGTAGGCGGCCACATCGGCGTTTTGCAACACAGGAATCAACGGCGATTGAATCGCAACGCCTTCCAGATAGCTGCGCAACTGTTCTGCCGCCCCTGTGAGCAAACTGCAATGCGAGGGCACGCTCATCGGCAGCATCTGTGCGCGCCTGGCACCACGCGCCTTCGCAAGTGCCATACCGCGTTCAACCGCACTGCGATTTCCTGCAATCACCACCTGACCCGGCGAATTGAAATTGACCGGCTCCAGCACTTCACCCTCGGCACCCGCCAGGCAGACCTCACGGATCGCCTCATCGTCCAGCCCCAGGATCGCCGCGATACCGCCCACGCCTTCCGGCACGGCCTGCTGCATGCACTGCGCACGGTAACGTACCAATGGCAGCGCATCGGCAAAACTCAAAGCCCCGGCTGCCACCAGCGCGGTGTACTCACCCAGGCTATGCCCAGCCATCATGGCCGGTGCTGCACCGTTTTGCGATTGCCATGCGCGATAAACCGCCACACCGGCGGTCAGCATCAAAGGCTGCGTATTGATGGTCGAGTTAAGATCAGCGTCCGTGCCATCGATGGCCAATTGCCACAGATCCTGCTTCAATACATCGGAAGCTTCATTGAAGGTGTCCTGCACAGCCTGAAAATCAGCATAACAAGTCATCATGCCGCGCGATTGAGAACCTTGTCCGGGAAATACAAAAGCAAATTTAGTCATATTAGAATCAGTCGTAAGTTGATAGACGTAAGACGCAAGTGGGAAGTGGGAAGTTGTCTTGAACTAACAACTGACGACTTCCAACTATCTTTTTACCATTTAAGCAGCACCGCACCCCAAGTAAATCCGCCGCCGATCGCTTCGAGCAAAACGGTTTGCCCCGCTTTAATGCGACCATCGCGGACCGCTGCATCCAGCGCCAGCGGAATCGAAGCCGAGGACGTATTGCCGTGATTCTCAACGGTCACCACCACTTTATCCATACTCATGCCCAGCTTCTTCGCAGTTGCTTCGATGATGCGTATATTAGCCTGATGCGGCACCAGCCAGTCGATATCGGTGTCCTTCAGTCCGCTCATCTTCAACACTTCATCGACCACGCGATGCAGCACCGTAACGGCAAACTTAAACACCGCCTGACCTTCCATACGGATAAACGGATCGCCCTGCACTACGCCGTCGCGCACGCTGCCATCCACACGCAACAAAGCATGATGTTGGCCATCGGAATGCAGTTTACCTGCAAGGATGCCGGGTTCTTCGCTTGCCCGGAGCACCACCGCGCCCGCACCGTCGCCGAACAAGACGCAAGTCGTCCGATCTTTCCAGTCCAGCATGCGGGTCATGATTTCAGCCCCGACCACCAGAGCCGTTTTGGCCTGCCCTCCGCGTATGTATAAATCAGCCGTATTCAGTGCATAAACGAAACCTCCGCACACCGCCTGCATGTCGAAAGCCGCCCCTCCGCTCTTGATGCCCAGCTTATCCTGCAAAATACACGCAGTACTGGGGAACATCTTGTCCGGACAGGTGGTCGCGACGATGATCAGATCGATTTCGTCAGGACTGATCCCGGCCGCCTCGATTGCGCGTCGACTGGCGTGCAAAGCGAGGTCACTGGTGACTTCATCATCGGCTGCGATGTGACGCTGATGGATACCGCTACGCGAGACGATCCAGTCATTGCTGGTATCGACGAATTTTTCCAGATCGAAATTGGTCAGCGCTTTGGCAGGCAGATAACTGCCGGTGCCGATAATTTTTGAATACATCAGGAAACCCCTTGCTCTGTATTTTGACGCTCAAGATGCCATTTTTCGATATGCGTGCTGATATGTTGCAACATATCAGCACGCACTTCCTCAGCAGCTTTCTCAATGGCGCATCCAAAGGCAAAAACGTCAGCCGAACCGTGGCTCTTCACCACGATGCCCTTCAAACCAAGAAAACTCGCGCCATTGTAGCGACGATGGTCTAGCCTGTGCTTGAAAGCTTTCAGCACCGGCAGGGAAATCAACGCCGCCAGTTTGGTATATAAATTCTGACCGAATCCTTCTTTTAAGAATCCGCCCATCATCTTAGCTACGCCCTCTGCCGTTTTCAGCGCGACATTGCCGACGAAACCATCGCACACCACCAAATCGGTGACGCCGTTGAAAATATCGTTACCCTCTACGTTGCCGTAAAAATTAAGGTCGCTCGCGCGCAGCAATACCGCCGTCTGTTTGACGACTTCATTACCCTTGATATCTTCAGAACCGATATTGAGCAAACCGACGGTGGGGTTATCCTTATGCTCCAGCGCGCTGACCAGTGTCGCACCCATCATGGCGAATTGCAGCAAATGTTCGGCGGTGCAATCGGTGTTAGCACCAAGATCCAGCATGCAGACCTGACCTTTTTTAGTCGGCAGATAGGAGGCGATCGCCGGCCTGTCGATGCCCGGTATTGTTTTGAGCACATAACGCGCCGTTGCCATTAAAGCGCCGGTATTACCCGCACTGATACAGGCCGACGCCTCACCGCTCTTGACCAGATTGATAGAGACGCGCATGGAAGAGTCTTTTTTTCCACGCAGCGCGGATTGAGGCTGCTCGTCCATGCCGACCACTTCCGATGCAGGTTGCAGACGCAGGCGTGCACCGAAATGACTGTCGGCAACGCCCAGTAATTTCAGCTCGAGTTTAATCGTATCGGTATTGCCCACCAGAATGATGGAGTCGCGGGGGTGCTGCTTAAGATACTCAACAGCGGCAGGTAGGGTGACCGAAGTACCGTGGTCGCCTCCCATTGCATCGATAGCTAATGTGACATCCACTCAGTAATCCTTGGCAAGTGAAACTCAAAATTCAGACGTGTGAAAAAAAGTCCATATACAACACAATGAACACACTTAACACGTAACGAACTAAATACGGGTATGACAGAAATGAAAACGCAGCCGACGAATCGGCTGCATTGGGCAAAGACTTAGTCAGCCTTGGTCTTTACGACCTTCTTGCCACGGTAAAAACCAGTTGGGCTGATATGATGACGCAAGTGATTTTCGCCAGTCGTTGGCTCAATCGCCAATGCCGGTGCTGTTAGAAAATCATGAGCGCGATGCATACCGCGTTTGGATGGGGACTTTTTATTCTGCTGAACTGCCATGCTATTACTCCTTGGATAAATCTAATTAATTACGTTTCAAATTCTCTAAAATTGCAAAAGGATTTCGTTTTTCCTTCTGCTTATCTTCACTCTCTGATGCCAGACAATCACCCTCTTCATGCTTGGGGGCGATCGGCAGACTTAACAGAATTTCATCTTCCAGCAGCGCCAGCACATCCAGATTTGCATCCGCCAAAATACCATCAAAATCTTCTTCGTCATCCAACTGACCGGCCGCCTGACCATCCAATTCATCAAGACTCGTTTGATCGCACAATAACAAACGTGCATCAAGTGCTATCGGATACTCAAAACTGCCCAGACAACGCTGACAACGCAACTGACAACACCCCTTCATACTCACATCCAGCACAGGGCGACCCAGATTATCTGTACCGCCTTGCAAGGTGTAATGTAAAACACCCGACGAGTTATCCAACTGATCCAGCAAACGTGGCAACTCCGCAAAGGACACTTGCGCGTCTAATTGCAGGCCGTTTCCGGCAAATTCAAGGCTATCAATAAAAGGGCGTGCGTACATGAGCCGCGCATGATATATTTTTCGGCGCTGTCTGTCAAAAATCCTGCTAAAAAATACTTCATAAATCTTTATGATTCATCGACTAGCGCCGATTAACAGCATGTTTTTCCATTTAACAGCAAGCCGGCAGCGCTATTCTGCATCAATTTTTAAAATTTATTCTAAGGAATCGCCTTGAATTCTCAGTTGCTTGTTTTAGCTTCCACCTCACCTTATCGCAGCGAATTGCTAAAACGCTTGCAACTGCCCTTCATCACCGCTGCGCCCGACATCGATGAAACACCACGTCCTCTCGAAACAGCGCGTGACACGTCGATGCGACTGGCGCGGGAAAAGGCGCGCGCAGTCTCATCTGACTATCCCAACGCACTCATTATCGGCTCAGATCAGGTTGCCCTGCTCGATGGCAATCAACTCGGCAAACCCGGTAGTCACGATAACGCAGTCAAGCAGTTACGCGCCATGCGAGGCAAGACCACCTGCTTTTATACCGCACTAACGCTGTTTAACAGCCGCACGGGTCACATGCAAACCGATGTGGCGGAAAATTTCGTTACGCTGCGCGATTTAAGCGACGAGGAGATCGAAGGCTATTTACGCCGCGAACAACCTTACAACTGCGCCGGCAGCGCCAAATCTGAAGGCTTAGGAATTGCACTGATGAGTAAAATGACTGGTGATGATCCCAACGCATTGATAGGACTACCCATTATGCTACTTACCGAAATGCTGCGCCGCGAAAATGTCAAATTATTCTAATATATAACCGACCATGACTATTAAACCCGGCAATCTGTATCTCATTCCCTGCACGCTGGGCGACACCCCGGCCGAACAGGTCCTCCCGCAACATGTCATCAACCTTGCTAGATCCTTGCAACACTATGTGGTTGAGCAAGCCAAGACGGCACGACAGTTTTTGTCTGCGCTCAAACACGAACACCCCATACAATCTTTGCACTTTGCCACACTCAACGAACACACCGGGGCAAATGAACTCACTACCCTGCTAGCGCCTTTACTGGAAGGCCATGATGTCGGCATCATTTCGGAGGCCGGCTGCCCGGGTATCGCAGATCCCGGTGCAGAACTGGTCAATTTGGCACACCAAAAAGGAATACGAGTCATCCCGCTAGTCGGCCCGTCTTCCATCTTGCTTGCGCTGATGGCGTCCGGTATGAACGGACAGTGCTTCGCTTTTCACGGCTATCTCCCTATTGCCGATGCAGACAGAAATAAAACCATCACCGCACTAGAAACTGAATCAGCCAGTAGACGACAGACGCAGATGTTCATTGAAACACCTTACCGCAATGATAAATTGTTCACCGCCTTACTCACTCAATGCAAACCTCAGACCCTGTTGTGCGTCGCAACCGACATCAGCTTAGGCACCGAGCAAATACACACTCACTCCATCGCTCAATGGAAAGCACGCGCAAAACCGGAACTTAACAAGCGACCCAGCCTGTTTTTACTGCTCGCAAAACGATAAAACGCCATTTATGTACATTTTAGTTGCTCTACAATACACTTTCTGGTATTAAAGCGGACTTATTTTTTTCACGTTGGAGAAATGCAATGTCGGTACTCTCACTAAAACCCGTCGCCCCTTATCAAGTAAAGGAAGGCGAAGAGTATATGAACCCTCAGCAGCGCAGTCATTTCCGCCGCGTTTTGAATGATATCAAGGCCGGCCTAGGTGAAGATATTGATCGCGCAGTGCACACCATGCAAGATGAAGCCACCGTTTTTGCTGACCCGAACGATCGCGCTACCCAAGAATCAGACATTAGTCTGGAACTGCGCAACCGCGATCGCGAACGTAAACTCATCAAGAAAATTGATGAGATGGTAGGGAAAATTGATTCCGGCGACTACGGTTATTGCGACAATTGCGGCATCGAAATCGGCTTGGGCCGTCTGGAAGCCCGCCCGACTGCAACACAATGTATAGACTGCAAATCACTGGATGAAATCCGTGAAAAACAAATGGCAAAGTGACCATTTGCCATTTGTTTCTGCAGGGATGATGCACAGCGTGCATCAACTCGCAAAAGCGCCAGACATTTCTTTCGGCGTAGTCAAAAGCAAATGGTGAAGTAATCTAGAATAAAACATGCTGTTGGCAGAATCGCGTCACATCACGTTTTGAGTCTGTTTTGAGTGGCATTTATTGATACCCCCGACATCAGGCACCTTAACGCAGGTCACCATTCAAACTGCGCAATATCTTCAAGCGCGCCCCCGCAACCATTTGCTCACGCGTATCCATCTCACGAACTACGCTAAACCTTGTCAGCGTTTGGCGTGAGCCGGACGAAACACGCGACATTGTTCGGGATCGGATTCCAGATACGCGCCTTCGATCAGATCAATGCAATACGGAATGGCCGGGAACACCGCACTCAGGCAATCATCGATCGCTGAAGGTTTACCGGGAAGATTGACGATCAGGCTGTGACCTCTAATGCCGGCGGTCTGCCGGGACAATATCGCGGTGGGCACAAATTTCAGTGATGCGGTGCGCATCAACTCGCCAAAACCCGGCATCATCTTGCTGCACACGGCTTCGGTCGCCTCAGGCGTCACATCGCGCAGCGCAGGTCCTGTGCCACCAGTAGTCACGATCAGACTACAGCCTTCTACATCGCTGAGTTCACAGAGTGCCACTTCAATTTCCAGTTGTTCATCGGGAATCACTCGCGCTACCGCCTGCCACGGACTGCTTAGCACGCGCGTAAACCATTCATGTATGGCCGGTCCGCCCTTGTCTTCGTACTCCCCGCGACTGGCTCTGTCCGAGATAGTCAATATACCGATACGCGCGATCATCACCACTCCCCTCCAATTTCATGTTGATAAGACATCCCGTCCAGCAACTGCACCGTCACATAAGTATCCGCCATCAAGCCGTGACTCTCTGCAGGCACGATCATCAAGCCTTCGGCATGCGCCATGGAAGCCAGTATCCCGCTGCCCTGCGCACCGGTGGAAATCGCCGCATAGCCACCCTCCTCTTTGTGCAGCGTCACGCGGATAAACTCAGTGCGCCCGGGTTGATGCTTGACGTCGCGAGCCAGTCTGGCCTCGACAGTGCGACGGTATAACTTGGTCTTACCCGTCATGCGGCGCAGCGCGGGGGCGACAAACTGCTCGAAACACACCATGCTGGAGACCGGATTACCCGGCAGACCGAAAACGAAAGCGCCACTATCATGCCCGCTTGCCACACCGAATGCCATCGGGTGCCCGGGTTTCATCGCCACCCGCCAGAATTTCATCTCCACGCCCAGTGCCTCTAGTGTCGGACGCACATAGTCGTGTACACCAACCGACGTGCCGCCAGAGACTA
>CAISHO010000111.1 GCA_903885165.1 uncultured Nitrosomonadales bacterium
ATTTCGGTCAGGGTAAATGGTATCCGGGAGAACCGCTACCGCGCTGGGCGTTGGGTTGTTACTGGCGGCTGGACGGTAAACCGCTTTGGAATGATGCGAAACTGCTGGTAACGTCTGATGCTGCGGGAACGCTTAAAACGGAGGACGGGCAGCGCTTTATCTCCCGTTTGGCTCAATCGCTGGCACTGGATGAGCGGTTTGTCATCACCGCGTATGAAGATGTAACACAAATTATCGATCAGGACCAGCGCTGGCCGAACAATCTCGATCCGCTTCATTCCGATTTGAAGACGTCCGACGAGCGGCGCCGTGTGGCGGCTTTGATAGAACGCGGTTTAGGTGAGCCGGCAGGGTATGTGCTGCCGATGAAAGCCTTGCCGCCCGATGCTGAACATAGCGCGGCTGGATTCCGTTCCAGTCCCTGGCCGCTGCGCCGCGAGCATTTGTATCTGATCGGCGGGGATTCGCCGCTGGGCTTGCGTCTGCCGCTAGCTTCCTTGCCCTGGGTGATGCCAGAGGCTAGGGAAGAAGAATTCGGTCGCGATCCGTTTGCCGATATAGCACCGCTGCGTGACTCGTCGTCAGCTCAAGCCGCCAAAATTGTGCCGCCCAAACTGAGTTACGATCCGCACGAGATTGTGCACACTGCCTTGTGTGTCGAGGTGAGAAACGGGGTGTTGTGCGTATTTTTGCCGCCCGTGCCCTTGCTGGAGGACTTTATTGTGCTGCTGAGTGCCATCGAAGCTTGTGCCGCAGCGCTGAAGTTGCCGTTGCGACTGGAAGGTTATACCCCGCCGTCGGATCCTCGTCTGAAAGAGTTTCGTATCACGCCCGATCCCGGTGTGATCGAAGTCAATATCCATCCTTCGTCGAGCTGGGCGCAACTTGTTGAAAATACTCATATTTTATACGATGAGGCGAGACTCGCCCGATTGGGTACTGACAAGTTTATGATGGACGGTCGTCATGCCGGCACAGGTGGCGGCAATCACGTGACGCTGGGGGCTGCCACGCCCGCCGATTCGCCCTGTCTGCGTCGCCCGGACGTGCTGATGAGTTTCATTACCTACTGGCAGCATCATCCGGCATTGTCTTATTTGTTCTCGGGGATGTTTATCGGTCCGACCAGTCAGGCGCCCCGGGTGGATGAGGCCAGACACGAAGGGCTGTACGAACTTGAGATTGCCTTTCAGCAGATGAGCGAGCACCTCAAACCCGGCACGGAGAGTGCTCAGCCCTGGCTGGTGGACAGGTTGTTGCGCAATTTGCTGGTCGATCTGTCCGGCAATACGCACCGCGCCGAATTTTGTATCGATAAACTGTATTCGCCCGACAGTGCGACCGGACGTTTGGGGCTGGTTGAGTTTCGCGGTTTCGAGATGCCGCCGCATGCGCAGATGTCTTTGCTGCAGATGTTGCTGCTGCGTGCGCTGGTGGCGCGTTTCTGGCAAACGCCTTATACCGGCAACCTGAATCGCTGGGGTACAGAACTGCATGACCGCTATATGCTGCCGCACTTTGTCGCCCAAGATATGCGCGATGTGGTGCAGGACTTGCAGCGCGCCGGATATGCCTTCGAATTCGAGTGGTTTGCGCCTTTCCTTGAATTCAGATTCCCGCGCTTCGGTTCGGTGGCGTATCAGGGCATCGAGATTGAATTGCGTCAGGCGATAGAACCCTGGCACGTGTTGGGCGAGGAAATGGCGGCTGGCGGGACGGCGCGTTATGTTGATTCTTCGCTGGAACGTATGCAAGTCAAAGTTCGCCACATGAACGATAACCGCCACATCTTAACCTGCAATGGCCGTCCGTTGCCGCTGACCTCGACCGGGGTGCGCGGCGAATACGTCGCGGGTGTGCGTTATCGCGCCTGGAGTCCGCCATCCGGTTTGCACCCGACTATCGGTGTTCAAGCACCGCTGGTGTTTGATCTGGTGGACAGCTGGAGCGGGCGTTCGATCGGCGGTTGTACCTATCACGTCACCCATCCGGGCGGGCGCAACTACGACACCTTCCCTGTCAATGCCAATGAGGCCGAGGCGCGGCGCGTGGCGCGTTTTTGGAATCACGGTCATACGCCGGGTGCGGTGCATGTCAGACGGGAAGGGCGCAATCCGGACTATCCGCTGACGCTGGATTTACGCCGTGCGCCTGAATCATTGATGGAGGGGATGCCGTTCATGCCGTCTGAAATGATGCAACAGCGGAGCCAGCAGTGAACTTTTGATGTACTTAAACTGTAGTGAGTAGTAAAAACTGTTTTTACTATCGCCGGTGGCAGACCGGCAGTAAGGCCGCAAGGGTCTTCGCCTAAAAACATAATCGCGCGTTGCGCTCTTTGTTTTGAGCGAAAGGCGACCCCGGTTTGCCGCGCCTCCGGCGTGCCCTCGATAGTCCGCAAGCATCCGGGCTGCGCAACTCGCCCTAGTTGGGCGCAAACAACACGCCCAACTGCGGAGCTCGAACAGTGTTGGCTCAGCAAACTTTCGCGTTAATCGTTTCGCCGAAACTGTTGCAATGTTTCTCATTGCAACACGTTTTCGCCTAACCCCACCGTTGTTTGCAGACTATCTGCGGCGGCGCGCAGGGGCGAAGGGTTGTGCTGAATGTGCTTCATTTCATTGGGTTATTAATTCTATATAGCCTTTTAAACGGTGCCGCCTACTGTCAATCCATCTATTCTGACTGTGGGTTGACCGACACCGACTGGTACGCTTTGACCTTCCTTACCGCAGGTGCCCACTCCCGGGTCGAGCGCCATGTCGTTACCTATCATCGAGATACGGGTCAATACATCCGGGCCGTTGCCGATCAGCGTCGCGCCTTTGACCGGATGCGTGATCTTGCCGTCTTCGATCATATAGGCTTCGGCGGTGGAGAACACGAACTTGCCGCTGGTGATATCCACCTGGCCGCCTGCAAAATTGACCGCATACAGGCCGTGTTTAACCGAGGCAATGATCTCCGCAGGATCTTTGTCGCCGCCCAGCATATAGGTGTTGGTCATGCGCGGTAGCGGGATATGCGCATAGGATTCGCGGCGTGCATTGCCGGTCACAGGAACACCCATCAGGCGCGCATTCAGACTGTCTTGCAGATAGCCTTTGAGTATGCCGTCTTCAATCAGGGTCGTGCACTGGGTCGGGTTGCCTTCATCGTCCATCTGCATCGAGCCGCGACGGTCGGCTAACGTGCCGTCATCAACCACCGTCACGCCCGCTGAGGCTACGCGTTCGCCCACCCGTCCCGAGAAGGCGGAACTGCCCTTACGGTTAAAGTCGCCTTCCAGTCCGTGACCGATCGCTTCATGCAGCAGGATGCCCGGCCAGCCGTTGCCCAGCACCACGGTCATGTTGCCGGCAGGAGCTGGGGCCGCATCCAGATTGACTACCGCCTGATGGACAGCAAGTGCGGCATATTTATGCAACAACGCGTCGTCGAAATAACTGTAATTGAAGCGTCCGCCACCACCGGCAGAGCCTTGCTCGCGGCGTCCGTTGCTCTCGATGATGACGGTGATCGATAATCTGACCAGCGGGCGGATATCCGCATTCATCAGGCCGTCGCTGCGCGCGACCATCACCACCTCGTATTCGCCGGCCAGACCTGCCATCACCTGCACCACGCGCGGGTCAAGTGCGCGCGCATAGCCTTCGATGCGTTCTAGCAGGGCGACCTTGTCGGCATCTTTTAAGCTGGCAATCGGGTCGTTGGGTAGATAGATGTCGCGCCGGGAACCGCGATGCAGCATGGGGACGGTTTGCGTACCGCCGGCACTGGCGATGGCGCGGGTTGCGCTGGCTGCGCTTTGCAGCGCATTTAAGCTAATGTCATCGGAGTAGGCAAAAGCGGTTTTCTCACCGCTGACAGCGCGTACCCCAACCCCCTGGTCGATGCTGAAGCTGCCTGATTTGACGATACCCTCTTCCAGTGACCAGCTTTCCGCGCGGCTATACTGAAAATAAAGATCAGCATAATCAAGATGATGCGCTAACATGCTGTTGAATACCTGTTCAATCTGACGTGTTTCGATCGAGTAGGGAGCGAGCAGGATTTGCTGCGCCGAGGTGAACAGTGAGTCAGATGAGGTCATATATTTAAAATTGGAAGTGGGTAGTGGATAGTGGAGAGTTGGTTAAGCAGGGTATTACTTCCCGCTTCCCACTCTCCGGTTTTAGCAGCTGTGCAGTGTACGGTGATCCAGGGCGGGCAGGCTGTTACGCAGACTGGTCTGATAACTTCGGTTAATTTCGGCAATTACCACGCCCGAGCCACGGGGTAGTCTGTCCAGTATGCGGCCCCAGGGATCGACGATCATACTGTTGCCGTGTGTCTCGCGTCCGTTGACATGGTATCCGCCCTGTGCAGACGCGACCATATAAGCCAGATTTTCTATGGCGCGAGCGCGTATCAGCACTTCCCAGTGCATCTTGCCGGTGGTGTCGGTAAAAGCGGCGGGCAGTACGATCATATCGACGTTTTTCATTGCACGGAACAGTTCTGGAAAGCGCAGGTCGTAACAGACCGCAAGTCCGATACGCCCAAAAGGGCTGTCCACTACCACGACCTGATTGCCCGGCTCTATGGTCTGCGCTTCATCGTAGCTTTCATTACCCAGCGACAGACTGAACAGGTGAATCTTGTCGTAGCGGGCGACCTGTTGGCCTTGATCGTCAAAGACCAGACAACTGTTGAGCACCTTATCGGGGGTGCTGGCGGCTAGCGGGATAGAGCCGCCGACCAGCCAGATTTTATGCTGACGAGCGGTGTCGCTCAAAAAAGTCTGTATAGGACCGTGGCCGGCTTGCTCGCGGACCTTCAGTTTGTCTTGTTCGTTCATGCCCATGATCGCGAAAAATTCCGGTAACACCACCAGACGCGCACCTTGTTCTGCGGCCTTGGCGATTAGACGCCGTGCTTCGCTCAGATTGCCGGCGACATTAGGACCGGAAGCCATCTGGATGGCGGCGATCTTGAAAGTATTAAGGGATGCGTCGGTGCAGGTTGAGTTTCCGGCTGGCATATGTTTTCCTGAATAGTGGTTCCGTTAATTAGTTGGTGCTGGTTTTGCTGCGGGTAATATCTTGACGGGTGTTTCGCCCACCTTGACGACATTCGGGTCGCTCCAGGTCCCGCTGACATTGTATTCAAAAGAGATTAACTTATCGAGTGGATTGCCTAATACTTTGTTGACGATCAGTGCACCGATCCCCACCACGGGTCCACCGGCGAAGGCGCTAAGCATCGAGACACTGGAACCTAAGGTCGGCAAGACTTCCACGCGCAGATTTTGTGTCTCATCGTTCAGGTTGACGCTTCCCTTCATAGTGACTTTTGCGGAAGAACCATCGATGTGTAAATCCTGGGTTTGCATCACGCCATTTTTGAGTGTGGCATTACCGTTGATATTGTCGAACTCAAATCCTGCACTGAATACATCGGTAAAATCCAGTGTAATACGCTTGGGGAGGGCCTGTAAACTGAGTATACCCAGCAGCTTGCCAATTCCCGGATCCATCTTGAGAAACTGTCCCTTGCCCGTATCGAGTTTGAGTGTACCCTCCAGTGTGGCGTAGTTGAACTTATCCGGTTGGCCATTCCAACTCATATTGGCGGCCAGTTTTCCGCTGCCGTTTTTTACCGTATTTGGATAACCTGAACGTGCCAGGATTTTTCCGGCATTGGAAATATCCATCAGCAGATTGATTTGCGTTTGCGAGTGTGCTTGTGTGCTGTGCCACAGACCGTCACCGTTGATGCTGCCATCCGCATTGCTAATGTGCAAACGACGCAGCCGCCAGTCTTGCCCTTCAGGATAACCGGTCAGTTCAAAATGGCCGATTTGCTTGTTCTTGTAGAGCAGATCATCGATGGAAATCTCTATGGCGGGCAGCTTGTGCGGGCTGGATTCGACCGGTTTAGCGGCAGGTTGTACGGCAGGTGCTTCGCTGTCGGTCCAGTACAGGTTGCGCAAACGGGCGGTCACTTTGCCCGCACCGTTAAAGCTCTGAGGTAACCAGATCACTTCCCCGTTGAGCTGAGGGCTGGCGAGTTGAGTGGTCAGGCCGTCACCGCGTTTTGCCGCGTTGATTTGTAAATCGGACAGTTTTAGTCCGTAAGCGGTGAGCTTGTCAATATGCAGATTGGCGCCGGCAATCGGCAGTGCTGCGCCGTCTGATCCACCGCTCAGTGCGTCCCAACCTTGCAGTGACAATTCGGGTAGATTGCCTGTTACCCACACGCCGGCCCTGAGCTCAGCCGAAGGACTCTGTTTGAGATCTGCGGGCAGCTTATCTGTGGTTTGTGCGTTGAAATTGATCAGGCCGCGTTTGATTACGCTAATGCCGTTTTCTTCCGTGCGCATCAGGCGCGCGTTGAGTAATTTGCCGAGTTGTACGGTGATCTGATCTTGTCCGTCAGCGATATTCTTTTTCTCGATACGCAGCGGCCAGACTTCGTTACTGCGCTTGGTGAGCGGGACCGGCAGGGTGGAGCTGATGCCAGCTAAGTTGGAATTGAGAACGATCTGCGGAATTTTTTTGACGATGCTGATATTCGCATCCCAGGTTGTCGAACCGTGCAGAAAACCTAACACAGGATTTTTTTCTGTACGGCGTAATACTTCAAGATTGATGCGCCCCTGGGCATTGGCTTTGACAGCCCCGCCTTCGGCAGTTTGGACATTCATATGCGCGGGACCGCCCAGAATGTCGGCGGCCACATTGTTCGCCTGCATCGCCGATTCGGTAAAGGATAATTCGCCGTGCGTGTTACGTAACCAGGGCGCACCGGCACCCAGATCAATATCACTGGCAGGGATGCGTAGCAGGCCGGATACTTTGACCGGTTTTGTGCCCTGCAGGGGAATGCGTGCAGACAGTTGCAGATGTCCGTTGCCGCTGGCACTCATCCCGTCGGTGAACTCGTTAATATAGCCATGTACCGGGCTTTGCTGGATGAATTGCAAAAAGGTATTGTTGGCTCCATCGGCTTCGCCCTTGATGTCCAGCGGCATGTCCGGGTTTCTCATGTCTGGCAGGGTGACGCTCAGATGGTGCACCTGCGCACCCATCATATTGGCGTTTTGTGATTGCACCTCCAGTTTGTTGTTGCGCATGATTAGTTCGCCGGACAAATTGTCGATGACGGGCCAGTCGGGGGCGAATTTGACCGCGACGCCCTGGGCGTGCGCGCCCATTTCAATAAACGTATCACGGGTTCCATCCAGCGGGAAATCGCTCAGATTTCCTTTGATGCGCAGGTGAAAATCTTCCGTGTGTCCGGACAACATCGCCTCGTTCAGCCAATCGTTTTCTTTTTTATCCAATGCAATCAGAGGTGTGTAGCGTGCGGCGCGGCGAATGTCCGCGCGCGTCAGATTGACCGTCAAATCCAGCAAGCCCAATGTGCCGGCTTTGCTTTGGAAGTTGCCGTATAGTGTGCCTGATAGATCATCATTGGCCAGTGCCATGTTGTCCGCGCGTATCGCAAGTTCCCCTTTTTCGTGCTGCCAGCTCGCCTGACCGGTCAGATTGTGTAACTCCAGCGCTTCCCGCATGAAGCCCGGGGCATTGACGGTCATGTTTTGTGTGTTGAAATTCAGACGTCCTTTGGATTCGTTGCCATCAACGGCAACAGAGAGTCCGGTAAAGCCCGGCAACTTACCGACTTGCTGTATGGCAAGATCGCTAAACTGCCCCTTGATTTGATAATTTAGTAATTTGTCTTTGGCGACTTGCCACTGCATATCCAGATTGGATACCAGACCACGGGGTGCATAGGCGTTAAGTTGGCTGCGCAGTTGTGCTTCCAGCGGGAAGAAGTTCGCCAGATTGACCAGACTTTCCAGTTGAAGGGTGTTCGCACGCAGCGCTCCGCCCGCCGGATGCGATTTGCCGACTGGGTAGGTTTGCAGATAAAAATCAGTGGGTTGCAGGCGCAGACCATTGTCAAGTTGCATGGATAAGTTGCGGGTGGAGACTTCCCATCCATCGTTGAGCATTTTCCAGGTGGCGCGTCCGTGCAAAGAATGGACGCCCATCACAGGTACGTCATCGCTTAATCGGGTTGCCACATCACGCAAAGCCAGATCGGCAGTGATTTGTGCGATTTTCCCGCCTTCAATACCCAGCCATCCGCGTAACGCACCTCGCCCACTGGAAAGTTGTTCAGGGAGTTTCAACCAGGGGCGCCATGCGAGCAGGTCGGTGTAGGACAGTTGCGTAAAAATCTGTCCGCGCCATTGTTTTAAATCGTCGATCCGTCTGCCGTGAAAATCCCCTCGTATATCCAGCGGTGAGGCCAGTTCGATGGGCGGCACGGCTTGCAGCGCAAATTGATGGTGGCTGAATAGACTTTCGATACGTAGATTGACCTGATCCAGCATCAGGGGAGGGGCGCCACGTTGTTCGTCTACCCAGACGATTACGGCATTGCGCACGACCATACGCGACTGATGCAGCAGCCAGTTGGCCAGGTTTTTGTCTGAACCCCCGGATGAAACGGCGACGCTGCCGATATATATTTTGCCTTGTGTATCGCGTCGTATCAGCAGGGCGGGGCGGTCAATTTCCAGACTGGCCAGACGGAGTTCGGCCGCAGGTACCGATAGCCAGGATGCGCTGGCATTGATGTGCGGCAATACCAGCGCGGGTTTGCCCTGATTATCCAGGATATTCACATCGGTTAGGTTGAGGTGGGGGTACATGCCCATCCAGTTACCCTCAATTTTTCCGATGCTCACCGGATTGCCGATTGCCGCAGACAGGGAGGCGCTGATTTTGTCGTGAAACTGCTCGATATTAGGCAGCAGCCAATAGCGCAGGACGATGATAACGATCGCACATAGCATCGCCGTGATCGTCGTGGCGATGATCGCCAGTCGGGTCAAGCGGTTTAAGTGGTGCCAGAGCAGGCGAACGGCGCGGGAATTCAACATAAGTACAGTTAGGAGTCGCTAGACGTAAGTTGTCAGTTAAACCAAAAAAGTTGTTAACATTAGCCATCAGTAGTTCAATACCGACTAGCGACTAGCAATCAATCGTAAGACAATGTGCATTCTAACTTATCAGGCTGGTAAATACGTTCATGAATACGGAAAACTCGTTGTTTTTGACCTTTTCTGAGTTGTTGCACAAGACATTGCGCGGTAGTCGTTATGCCAAGCGGATGCTTGAATCGGACGCCGTTCTGATGAGCTGGTTGCAGGACAACTACATTACACCCTGTAATCGGCAGGAGATGGTGACACTACTGGCTCAGTCGGGGTTCGATTTGAACGATGAGGTGCAGTTGGCGCGTGCGGTGCGGCGTTTGCGAAAACAGGTGATGGTCAAACTGATTTTACGCGATCTGAACGGCTTGGGTGACTTGAATGAGGTAATGCAATCGATGACTGCGCTGGCCGAAATCGTGGTGCAGCAGGCGGAAGTTTGTTTGATGAAAACACTGGTTGCGCAGTTTGGCAGTCCGATCGGTGTGGTCAGTCAGACCCCGCAGGACATGCTGGTAATCGGCATGGGTAAATTGGGGGGAGGCGAGTTGAATGTGTCGTCCGATATTGACCTGATTTTTGTTTATGCGGAAGACGGGGAAACCAACGGTGCGCGCGCGCTTTCCAATCATGAATTTTTCACGCGACTTGGTCGTCGTCTGATCAATATCATCAACGAGGCAACCGGAGACGGTTACGTATTCAGGGTTGACATGCGCTTGCGTCCTTACGGCGACAGTGGTCCACTGGTGATGAGTTTTGCCGCGCTGGAAGAATATCTGATTACCCAGGGGCGAGAGTGGGAACGCTATGCCTGGATCAAGGCGCGCGTTGTAGCTCCCGTTGATAATTTATATATCTCTGAATTAAAAAAACTTTATCAGCCGTTCGTATTCCGGAAATATCTGGATTTCGGGGCGATTGACTCGATGCGCAAGCTGCATCTGCAAATCCGACAGGAAGTGCAGCGACGGGACCGTCAGGACAATATCAAGCTGGGACCAGGGGGGATCCGTGAAATCGAATTCACCGCCCAAGTGTTTCAACTGATACGCGGCGGACAAGACGCGAGGTTGCGCATTTTGCCTACTCAGTGCGTGCTCAAACAGTTAATTGAAAATGGCCATTTGACGGCCGCTGTGGCGGCAGCGCTGGATGATGCTTATGTCTTTTTGCGCAATCTGGAGCATCGTTTGCAGTATTTGGATGATCAGCAAACGCAGCTGTTGCCTGACAAAGAAGAGGATAAGCTGATTATCGCTGAGTCCATGGGGTATGCCGATTATGTGTCATTAGTGGTGGAACTCGATCGCCATCGTGCCTGCGTGACTGGACAGTTTGAGCAAATTTTCGGAGCCCCGATACAAGAGAGTGGTAACGGCTGGCTATGGCGCGAGGATGTTTCCGCCGAAGAATTGTCGGTGGGGTTGGCTAAACTGGGCTATCGTGCGGCGGTGGACAGTGCGGAGCGTCTGTTGCAATTGCGCGGCAGTCTGCGTTATCGGCAATTGTCCGATCTGAGTCGGCAGCGCACGGACAGCCTGATACCCCAATTCATCACGCTGGGCGCTAAATTTAATGATCCCGATGTGACGCTATCTCGGCTGTTGACACTGCTGGAGGCGATCAGCCGGCGGGCCGCTTATTTGGCTTTTCTTTCGGAATATCCGCAGGCCTTGGAGCGCTTGACCCGATTGCTTTCTTCTAGCAGTTGGGCGGCGAAATTTTTGACTCAACATCCCGCCCTCTTCGATGAGTTGCTCGATGCGCGTGAGATGTATCAGTCGCCGCTATGGCCTCAGATTGCGCTGGATGTGAAAGAGCGCCTAGCCCTCTGTGCGGGGGATATCGAACGGCAGCTCGACGTGCTGCATCAGGTGCAGCAGGAACAGGTGTTCCATCTGCTGGCGATGGATTTGCAGGACTTGTTGCCGCTGGAAAAACTCAGCGATCATCTGAGCGATCTGGCGGATCTGGTGTTGCATCAAGTATTGCAACTGGCTTGGGCGAGTGCGCGACGTCGTCATTGCGAAGAACCGCGCTTTGCCATCATCGCTTACGGCAAACTGGGCGGTCGTGAACTGGGCTATGCGTCTGATCTGGATATGATTTTTCTTTATGACGACGATCACTCGGACGCGCAGGAAAATTACGCCAGACTCGGCAAAAGCATTAATACCATGTTGAGCAGCTACACGGCATCCGGGCGCTTGTATGAGACCGATCTGCGTCTGCGCCCTAACGGGGCGAGCGGCTTACTGGTCAGTTCGGTTGGCGCCTTTGCCGAATACCAGAAAAACGAGGCATGGGTCTGGGAGCATCAGGCGTTAACGCGTGCCCGTTTTAGTGCGGGTGATAAAAAGGTCGGGGCAGCGTTTGAGGAAATACGCAGGGAAGTTTTGTGTCAGTCGCGCGATGATGAGAAATTGCGCAATGAAATCATAGAAATGCGTCAAAAGATGCACGATGGACACCCGAATAACAGCGACTTGTTCGACATCAAACACGATAGCGGCGGTATGGTGGACATCGAGTTTATGGTGCAATTTTTGGTTTTAGCGCATGCGCATCAGTATCCCGATCTAACCAATAATGCCGGTAATCTGGCATTGCTGAAAATGGCGGCCCAGTTCGGTCTAATCGACAGTGAGTTAGCGGAACAAATCCGCAGCCTGTATCGCATCCTGCGCCAGACTCAACACAGCCTGCGGCTGAACGATGTTTCACCTTGCCGGATGAAACAAGGTGAAATAGATATCAGTGCGGCTGTTACGCTGTGGGCGAAACTGTTTGGCGAGGGTAAGGACGGCGACTGTTAAAATTTCAAGTACCCGCTGCCTTATTTTGATTCGTTCAAAGCCTGCGATTCGAGTTTGATGCGCGCGGCCTCGTTCAGCGCGCAGCCCCGCCACGGGATCAGACTTGGAACGATCCGGCAGTAATGGGCATAGGAATTAGGGTGATAGCGCAGGATGCGTTTCTCCTCAATGCGACTCCCCAGCGCCAAATATAGCGTGATGCACAAGGCGGTGACCAGCCATGTTTCGGTCATGGGATGCGCCCAGATGAGTATCAGTGTCAAAAAGTACCATGGGTGTCTGACCCAGCGATGCCACGGACTGAAGGTCAGCGTCCAGGTTTCGGCCTTCAAACCCAGAAAGCCGGGCAGTGAATAGAACTTCAGCGTGTGAATGAAAGCCAGTAGCGTCGCCACACTGATGCCATGCCGTATCCAGTGCAGCCAGTTTGGCTCATTCCACAGAAGAATTTCTGGCATCCGTGCCGAGATGGCAAAGGGTAACACCGCCATAACAATGGCCAGGCAATTGAATGCAAGCCGGCTGTAGTTTCCGAATATACGCTCCAGCGTAGTGCCGGCAAGCAGGCTGTGAGTGACGCCAAAGAGTAGCCAACTCGCAGCCAGGATCAATAACTGCAGTGGATCATTGTGGTTCATGTTTGATTTTGAACAGGCGTGCAAAACGACTGTAAAGCCGAAGGGTTAGTCTAGAAACTTTCTCCAGGTGCCAATGTTATGAACATTCCGGTAGCCATTCTTCATCAGCAATAGTTTGGCCATTCCACTTCTTGTTCCACTTGCACAACAGAGAACAACGGGGGACAACCTGGATATCTCTCCGAGCCGGCTTGCTAAATCCTGAAGGGGGATGTTAATCGTTCCCGGGGCATTCCCGCTTGCGAACTCGCTAAACGATCTGACATCGATACAAGTTGCGCCGTTCTTTTTGAGTTCCGGCAGCATAGCGATGATTCTTTTTGAATTCCACCACTTGTATGAAAACCAAAGGATTAACGCAAGAAATGGCCAATACTGGTTAAGAAATTCCGGAAAATTCATATAGCTCCTTAATAGATTGAATTGATGATATATCCATGGGTATGGCACGTGCCAGATGTACAGTTATCAATAATATACTGCCTCTGAGCGGCCTTGGTACATTTATCAGATGAATCTTTGCTTATATTTGAAAATATCGGTAAGCAAAACTGAATAGAGCATCAAGGTAAAATAACTGATCGACCGATTTTCTGCTGACAGCTGACCTTCAAAGTATTGTCTATCCTGTCTTTTATTCGATCGATTTTTTTCCTCATATAAGAACCATTTCGATGCGGTGCAGAGTAATAAATGCTTTGACAATAATTGCCTAGGCAATTAAATTGCATGTAGTCCTTAAGAGGTGTGCGATGGATAAATTTTACAGTGAGGAAACTTACACCCCTTCCGATTCGGTGGGTTATCTGATGCGCGGAGCCTGGCAAGCGCTGTTGAAGAACATTGACAGTGAAATGCAGGCGCTGGAGCTGACTGGCATGCAGTGGGGACCTTTGCTGCTGATCGCAAAAGGCGCATGTAATACGGTAGCAGGTTGTGCTCGGGCAAGTTACAGCGATAGCGGTGCGATGACGCGCATGCTGGACAGGCTGGAGGCCAAAGGCTTGCTGTGCCGGGTGCGCAGTCTGGAGGATCGCCGCATCGTTAATTTGAAATTAACTCAAGCCGGGCAGGAGATTGTCAAACTGATTCCGGCGCATCTGGTCAGGGTACTGAATCAACATCTACAGGGGTTTAGTGTGGAGGAGTTTGAATTGTTCAAAAATATGCTAAGGCGTTTTACTGAAAATGGCCAGCAGGAGATGAAATGAGTTCGGCTAAGTTTAAATGGGTGATTGTTGGTACATTCTTGTTATCGGGGTGTGCCAGTTATTCCGGCATTACAACGCATGCGACGCTGCTCATTCCTAAATCACAAGCAAAACCCGCCGATGTATTCCCGGCGCAGCACTGGTGGAGTGGATTTTCTGATCCCCAGCTCGATAGGCTGATAGTACAGACGCTGGCCAATAATTATAGTCTGAAAGTCGTGCAAAGCCGGATAGCAGGTGCGCAGGCAATGCAATTCTCCGCTGACAGTGCGCGTTATCCGCAAATCAATGCCGGTGCGCAATCGACGCGTGAGCATCTGAGCGCGAATAGCATTTACCCGCCTCCCTTGGGTGGCAGTACGGTGATAATGAGTTCGACCAGCCTTACCGCCGGGTGGCAGATCGACTGGTTCGGCAGGCAACGGGCGGCACTGGATGCGGCAATCGGGCAAGTGCGTGCAGAAGAGGCGGATATGCAAGCGGCGAAAGTGGTGTTGGCCGCTTCCGTTGCAACACAATATTTCAATCTGGCACGTTTACAGGAACAACAACAGATCAAGCAGCAGTTGCTGCAGCTCAGCTTACGTCATGCCGAATTAATCAGTCAGCGTGTGACGGCTGGACTCGACAATACCCTGTTGCAAAAGCAAACTGAGGCGGAGCCGGCAAAATTGCGTCGCGATCTAGCCTCAGTTACTGAACAAATCGATATCGCGCGGCATGGGCTGGCTGTATTGATGGGCGCGGAACCCGCTGAAACGCAAAATTTGCTGGCGCGTCTGCCGGATCAAGGGGAATTTAATCTGCCGGATAGTTTACCGGCCAGCTTACTTGGGCATCGCGCGGATGTAACGGCTGCACGCTGGCGAGTGGAGAGTCAGTTACAAGGTGTCAAAGCGGCGCGTGCGGACTTCTATCCTAATATCAACCTCACGGCCTTTGCCGGTTTTGAATCTATCGGTTTGTCGCAATGGTTGAAAATGGATAGTCGGACGATGGGTGCAGGCCCTGCGCTCAGTTTGCCGGTGTTCGATGCAGGCAGGCTACGGGCTCAGTTGCAGGGAAAAACGGCGCAGGCCGATGGCGCCATCGAAACTTACAATGCCACCGTCTTGAATGCGTTGCGGGAAGTTGCTGATAGCTTATCCTCCAGGCAGGCTGTGCAGGCGCAAGTGCAGCAACAACAGCGCGTAATGACGCAACTAAATGGTGTCCTGGAACTGGCAAAGCAACGCTATCTGGCAGGACTGACTAATTATTTCGGCGTACTGGCAGCCAATGAGGCTTTTTTGCAGCAACAGGCGCTGCTGACGGATTTGCAGCTTCGCGCATTAGATGTTGAGGTAGTGCTGATGCTGGCATTGGGTGGCGGCTATACCGCCCCGGTCATGTAATTGTTTACCAGTCATGTAATTTTTTAAAGGATAAGTAAAAAATGAGTGAAATTCCTCCCGCACAATCCCCACGCAAAAAGTGGCTGTTGATACTGCTAAGTTTTTTTGTGCTAAGCGGTATCGCCTATACGTTGTATTGGTATCTGCATAGTCGGCATTATGAATACAGCGATGATGCTTATGTGACCAGCAATATTGTGCAGCTGACCCCGCAAGTGGCTGGTACGGCTATAGCAATTGCGGTAAACGAAACCGATTTTGTGCGGGCAGGAGACGTGTTGGTGACACTCGATAGCAGTAATACCCGGGTGGCCTTGCAAGAGGCAGAGGCGCAGCTGGCGCAAACCGTGCGCGAAGTGCATACGCTGTATACGGCGAACGATAGTCTGACTGCGAAGCTTGCGCAACATAGGGCGGAACTCGATCAGGCGCGTGTTGATCTTGAAAATGCTAAAAAAGACCTTTTGCGTCGTCAGCCGCTGGTCGCTACAGGCGCAGTCTCTCAGGAAGATTTGCAGCATGCGCAAACCGTGTTAGCCGCAGCGCAGAGTCATGTCGCGGCGCTGGTCGCAGCCGTAAATGCAGCCTTGCAGCAATTATCGGGCAATCAGGTGCTGACCAACGGCACTAGCGTGCACAATCATCCGCGTGTACTGGCCGCCGCAGCCCGGGTGAAACTGGCTTATCTCGATGTACATCGCAGTGAGATCGTCGCTCCGCTCGACGGTTATGTCGGTCGTCGCTCTGTGCAACTGGGGCAGCGTGTGGCAATCGGTGTGCCAATGATGACCATCATTCCGCTCAAGCAAATCTGGGTGGAAGCTAATTACAAAGAAGCACAGTTGCGTCGTATCCGCCTCGGCCAGCCGGTCGCCCTGACAGCCGATATCTATGGCACTAAGGTTGATTATCACGGTCGTGTTGCAGGGATAGCTTCAGGGACAGGAGCCGCCTTTGCGCTGTTGCCGGCACAGAATGCCACGGGTAACTGGATTAAGGTGGTGCAGCGCGTACCGGTACGCATTGCACTCGACGCCAGGGAAGTCGCCGCACACCCCTTGCGTGCAGGTATGTCGATGGAGGCCACGGTGGACTTGACCGATATGAGCGGCGCGATGTTGCCCGATGCCTCAAGCCCTAAACAGGCAGTTCAAACGCAGGTTTACAGCGGTACGGAACACGCGGCAGACAGCCTGATCGATAAAATTATCCGCAGCAACTCTAATGGCTAATCCCGCCGTAGCTATGCCACCTATGCAGGGCGCCATGCTGGTGGTGGCCAGTATGGCGCTGGCGCTGGCGACCTTCATGAACGTGCTGGATGTGTCGATTGCCAACGTCTCAATTCCGGCCTTGTCCGGCGATCTGGGGGTGAGCATCAGTCAGGGCACCTGGGTGATCACCTCATTTGCCGTGGCCAATGCGATTGCGGTGCCGCTGACCGGCTTTCTGACTCAGCGCTTTGGTGCGGTGCGGGTGTTCGTTTCCAGTATCCTGTTGTTTGTTATAGCTTCTTTTTTGTGCGGGATGTCGACCAGTCTCGGTATGCTGGTTTTTTTTCGCGTGATACAAGGCGCCGTGGCAGGGCCGATGATTCCGTTGTCGCAGTCCTTGCTGCTGTCGAGTTACCCGAAGGCAAAAGCGGGTCTTGCACTGACTATCTGGTCGATGACCACGCTGGTCGCTCCCGTGGCAGGCCCGTTGCTGGGCGGCTGGATTACAGATAATATTTCCTGGCCGTGGATTTTCTATATCAATATTCCCATCGGCCTGCTGGCAGCCGGGGTAACCTGGGCGCTGTACCGCAAGCGGGAAACGCCGACGCGTCAGGTGCCCATCGACTATGTCGGTCTGGTACTGCTCATCATATGGGTAGGCTCGCTGCAAATCATGCTGGATAAGGGTAATGAGCTGGACTGGTTTAATTCCACCGAGATCATCGTGCTGGCGATTATCTCTGTCATGACCTTCTGCTTCTTTCTGGTGTGGGAATTGACCGACGACCATCCTGTGGTTGATCTGAGTTTGTTTAGGCGGCGCAATTTCTGGTCTGGCACCTTGTCCTTGTCAGTAGGTTACGGGATATTTTTTGGTAATGTCGTGTTGTTGCCGCTATGGTTGCAGCAGGATATGGGTTATACCGCAACGCTTGCGGGAGCAGTGCTGGCACCGGTAGGCTTACTGGCGATACTGCTCTCGCCGCTGGTCGGTAAAAATATCGCTAAAGTCGATCCGCGTTTATTTTCCACACTGGCATTTGGTACTTTCGCTTTGATATTGTGGATGCGTTCCCAGTTCACTACACAGACGGATTTTGTCACCATCATGATTCCTTCGTTGATTCAGGGGATTGCGATGGCGGCATTCTTTGTGCCGTTAATGACTTTGATTTTTTCAGGGCTTACGCCGGATAAGATTCCTGCGGCTTCCGGCTTATCCAATTTTGTGCGTATCATGGCCGGCGGCTTCGGCGCATCGATTTATACCAGTGTATGGGAGAATCGCAGCAGTGCTCATCACGCGGTGCTGGCAGAACACATTAACTTTGCCAATCCGGTGAGCGAGTCCGCGCTCAAGATGCTGACGGGTATGGGCATGAATGAGCAACAGGCGTTGAGCTTCGTCAATAATCTGATTAATCAGCAGGCGGCGACACTGGCGGCGAATGATCTTACCTGGCTGTCAGCACTGTTGTTTATCGCACTGATCGCTTTTATCTGGTTGATCCATCCGCCTAAAACAAAAAGCGCGGTGGTTGCTGACGCTGGTGCACATTGATGGATTAACATTTCGCTTTGGGGTAAAGTCGTGCGGAAGTGGCCAGCCCTGTTTTTCTCAATTAATCATCAGCGTTCTATTCCCCTACCAGGTGACAGGATATTAAACTTGGATGCGCTAAGGCGAGTACCGGTAAAGGATTTGCAGGGTGGGAAAAGCGCAGCGTTTCCAACGATGATTAGTGTGGAAACGCCGTATAAACGGGGTATTATCTACCCCGCATTTTCTAATTTTCGGCCCGGATTAGCCGTTATTGCGCTTTTCCAGTTCCTCCCAGCGCGCCATGATGGTCAGGATTTCCTCTTCGATGGCTTCATTGCGCGTCTGTAATTGCTTGGCGCGTTTTGCATCGTTGCGAAATATCGTGCCATCTGCCAGATGGGCGGCGATATCGATCTGCTCCTTTTCCAAAATTTCGATGCGCTTAGGTAAAGACTCCAGTTCCTGAGTCTCTTTATAGTTCAGACGACTGGCGGCTTTCGGCTTTTCTACGGGGGCGGCAGCTACGCGGGGTGGGGTGGACGTAGCCGGTTTCGATAGGGCTGCGGCGGCCTGAAATTTTTGCACGCGTACCCAGTCTTCGTAACCGCCGACATATTCCTGCAATTTGCCGTCGCCTTCAAAGGCGATCACCTGAGTGACCACATTGTCCAGGAAGGCGCGGTCATGGCTGACCAGAAATAGCGTGCCATCATAGTTGGCCAGCAACTCTTCGAGCAGTTCCAGCGTTTCGATATCCAGATCGTTGGTTGGTTCATCCAGCACCAGTACGTTAGCAGGTTGTGTGAACAAACGTGCCAGTAGCAGGCGGTTACGTTCGCCACCTGAACAACTCTTGACCGGAGACCGGGCACGCTCGGGCGGGAACAGGAAGTCGCCCAGATAACTGATGACGTGCTTTTGCTGACCACCGATTTCAACAAAATCAGCGCCCTGGCTGATGGTGTCGGCCAGCGTCATGTTTTCATCGAGCTGTTCGCGCAACTGGTCGAAATAGGCCACTGACATCTTGGTGCCCAGTTTGACCTCGCCTGAATCAGGGTCGATATCGCCCAGTATCATTTTAAGCAGCGTGCTCTTGCCCGCCCCGTTAGGGCCCAGCAGGCCGATCTTGTCGCCACGCTGGATGCGGCAGGAGAAGTTATCGATCAGGGTACGTCCGCCGTAGGCCTTGCTGACGTCAGTCAGTTCAGCTACCAGCTTACCTGAACGCTCGCCGGTATCCACTGTCATTTCCACTTTGCCCAGTTTTTCGCGGCGTGCTGAACGGTCGCGGCGCAGTTGCTCAAGACGAAGCACGCGCCCCTCGTTACGGGTACGGCGCGCTTTCACGCCCTGACGTATCCACACTTCTTCCTGAGCCAGCACCTTGTCAAACTTGGCATTGACCACGGCCTCGTCAGCGAGCATGCGTTCCTTGAGTGCCAGATAAGCGGTGAAGTTGCCCGGGAAGCCGGCCAGTTTGCCGCGATCAAGTTCGACGATGCGCGTGGCCACGTTGTCCAGGAAGCGTCGATCGTGGGTGACGAACAGCACACTGCCGACAAAATTATTCAACAGACCTTCCAGCCAGTCGATAGAGGCGAAATCCAGATGGTTGGTCGGCTCATCCAGAATCAATACATCGGGTTCGGCGACCAGGGCTTGCGCCAGGGCTACGCGTTTACGCTGCCCGCCAGACAGATTGCCGACCAGACGATCCGGGTCCAGATCCAGTTTGGCAATAGCGGTCTCAATGCGTGCCTGCACCGACCAGCCGTCCTGAGATTCCAGTTGCGTCTGCAAGTGCTGCATCTCTTCGAGCAGTTTGTCGTAATCCGCGTCCGGCTCACCCAGTTGATGCGAAACATGGTGATAGTCGTGCAACAGTTTTTGCAGATTGCCCAAGCCTTTTGCTACCGCATCGAACACGCTGTCATCTGGATCGAGCACCGGTTCCTGGCTGACGTAGCAGATGCGAGCGGAAGGTTGGCGCCATACCAGTCCGTCATCCAGCGTTCCTTGCCCCGCCAGCACGCGCATCATGCTGGATTTGCCGCCACCGTTGCGCCCGATCAGTCCTACGCGTTCGCCCTCATCGAGTTGAAATTCGGCGTGGTCGAGCAGGGCGACGTGACCGAAGGCTAAGGAGGCTTTATCTAGTGTGATGTATGGCATTATTTTGTATGATCAAAGAGGGCGGATTGAGGGAGTGACGACTGGTAGAGGAAGGAGAAGCCCACGACCCAGAGGGCCATGACCCAGTAGCCGAAAGCATCGGTGAAGCCGTTCAGTAAGAGTCGCACGTCGTGGTTCTGAATCAAAAACTGGGTAAACTGGAATAGACAGAACAGTGTGGCGAGCACGTTAGCCGCCATCACCAGACGTTGACCGAGTTGATAGCCACGACCGTCAGGTTTGCCTTCCGGAAATAATGCGCCGCGAAAATGCAGGATCAGGTAGACCGCGCCGAATAGCAGTAATGCGCCAACCAGACGGCCGGGAATGTCACCTTCGTAGGTGTTCGCGCCCAGTATTTCCAGTACAACGCGTCCGACGGCGGCGACAAAGCCCATCGCCATGGTTTGTGGAATCAGGAACCAGGCGATAAATAGATTGATACGAGATGGCATTATTTTTCCTCCATAATTGTTTGCGTGTAATTCGCGAAGCGTATCGTTCGTCCCTTCCCTCGCTTGCGGGGGCAAGGTTAGGATGGGGGAACGGGGATGGTTATTTCATCATCGGGGATTGATGTTCCATGGCTGTTAATTTTTTCAGGTCTGCAATGATTTCCTTCGAATGCCTTGAGGTTTCCACACTCAGGTATTCGCGGCAAATATTGCCTTGCGGGTCGATCATAAAAGTGAAGCGGCGTGCCAGTTTCATGATGCCCAGATTCAGCAGAGCACCGTAACTGTCGGCTACCGCGCCGCTCTTATCAGCCAGCAAGGGGAAGGGCAGGTGATACTTTTCCGCAAATTTAGCATGGCTGTCACTGTCGTCTACGCTGATGCCGATCACTTGTGCACCCATTTCTGTCAGTTGGTGCAGATCGTCGCGAAACGCACAGGCTTCCTGTGTGCAACCTGGTGTGTCATCTTTTGGATAAAAATACAGCACTAAATATTTGCCGCGATAATCTTGCAAAGCGTGCTGATGACCGTGTTGGTCGGGTAAAATGAATTCGGGTGCGGGCTTGCCTAATTCAGGCAAATCGCCGGCACGCGCCGCGCGCGCCACAAACAGGGCCGCGAAAATAATCAACGCGGCGAATATAGCTAACCATTTCATTGTACGCCTTAGTTTGTGAGGGTAATTTACCTTAGCCGCGCATGATACCAGTGCCGGGGTTTAGATTACAGCGCATTTCCGTTACAATGCGCCCGCTGTCCTCGTCGTAAAATGGATATTACCGCCCCCTCCTAAGGGGCAATTACAGGTTCGATTCCTGTCGAGGACACCAGTTTGTTGTTTTAATTCAATATATTAAATTTATTTAGAGCTATTTTTTATATCGATAAATAGCAACGATCTATGCTTGCAAACTGGCTACATCAACGCTGCTCATTTTTATCTTAGCCCGCTGTACTTAGCCGTTGATTGTAATCGGCATCATTTCTACCATGGCGTTCCGTATTAAATAATACAGTCTGAGCCCGCTAGTTTTTCAGTATTCCGCACTAGTAGAAATAACGTTCTAGGGAATATAGAGAAAAAGGGGGCCGAAAAATTGCGAAATGACCCTGACCGGATTGGGTCAGAATTATTTATTTGACGGCAAAAATGATAACATCCCATGCGATATTAAGCGCTCATCAAGGAAAGATATTGAAGCACACCAATTTAATCGAAGTCAGTGATCTGCATTTCGCCTACGGAAAAAACAAGGTGCTCAAAGGCATCAACCTTACTATTCCTCACGGTAAAGTGGTGGCGATACTTGGCGTCAGCGGATGCGGCAAGAGCACGTTGCTGCATCATTTTGGCGGACAACTGAAACCGGATCGTGGCAGTGTCACTTTTGAAGGTAAAGTAATCCATAAGTTGGGTAATAACGAACTGTATGCGGTGCGTCGAGAAATGGGCATGATGTTCCAGGTCAGCGGCTTGTTCAGCGACTTGACTGTGTATGACAATCTGGCTTTTCCGATGCGAGAACACACCGATCTATCGGAAGAGATGATCCGCGATCTGGTACTGATGAAATTGCAGGCGGTTGGTTTGCGCGGCGCACACGGATTGATGCCGAAAGATTTGTCGGGCGGTATGGAGCGACGCGTTGCGCTGGCGCGGGCGATTGCGCTTGATCCGACCTTGATTATCTACGACGAGCCATTTGCGGGTCTTGACCCTATTTCTTTGAATATTATTGCAAATTTGATTCGAAAACTGAATGATGCGTTGGGGGTGACTTCAGTTGTGGTCACTTACGATATGTCAGAGTCGCTTAAAATTGCTGACTATGTGTATTTTATTCATGAAGGCGTGGTCGTGGCTGAGGGTGAATCGGCTGATATGCTGTCGTCAAAAGATCCTTTCGTACATCAGTTTGTCCATGCACAGCCGGATGGTCCGGTCGCTTTTCAGTATCCTTGCAGGCCTTATGCGGAAGATTTGTAATTAACCGAGATAGTTCATTAGCTTAAAATGCGTTATTCCCGCGCAGGCGGGAATCCAGACGATTAATCAAAGTCCCGCGTAGCGGCTCAACACCGCTTTTTTGTCCCTGCCTGCAGCAGGTAGGGGCTTTGCCGGATATTTCATCTTGTTGGATTCCCGCCTGCGCGGGAATGACGGGCTAATGAATTATTTGGGATTAATTCACTGCGCTCATCCCGGCTTTGACACCGGGATGGCTTTGTAGCTTTAGCCGCGTGCGACGAGTTCCTTCAATACGTACGGAAGGATGCCGCCAGCGCGGTAGTAATCCACTTCGATCGGAGTGTCGATGCGCAGTAGCAAGGGAACTTGTGCTGTTGTGCCATCGGCACGCGTGATGATCAACGTGACATCCTGTTGCGGTTTTAATACACCGTCGATGCCGGTGATACTGAAACTTTCATCGCCCAGCAAACCTAAGCTGGCGATCGAGGTGTCACCCTTGAATTGTAATGGCAACACGCCCATGCCCACCAGATTGCTGCGGTGGATACGTTCGTAGGATTTGGCGATCACCGCTTTTACGCCCAGCAGTTGCGTACCCTTGGCCGCCCAGTCGCGGGATGAACCGGTACCATATTCTTCTCCGGCGAAGATGACGGTGGCAGTGCCTTCGTTAATGTAGCTCATCGCCGCATCATAGATCGCGGTCTGTGCGCCCTTATATAAGGTGTAGCCGCCTTCGATGCGGCTGCCATCAGAGTTCGCCGGCAACATCAGGTTTTTGACACGGACATTGGCAAACGTGCCGCGCATCATGACTTCATGGTTGCCGCGACGTGAGCCGTAGCTGTTGAAATCGCGCACCGTGACGCCGTGTTCCTGCAAGTATTTACCGGCCGGAGTGGATGGCTTGAAACTACCGGCCGGGCTGATGTGGTCGGTGGTGACGGAATCGCCAAAGATCGCCAGTGCGCGTGCGCCGACGATATTAGCCACAACAGGCACTGCAGCATCGAAGAACGGTGGACGGGCGATGTAAGTCGAATCATCCCATTGATACAGTTCGCCGGTAGGGGCGGTGATCGCATTCCACAGCGGCAGATCGCGGGTCAGGTCGCTATATAGTTCGCGGTAGACTGCAGGGTCTGTGGCGAACTGGCTGACAGCCTGAATTTCTGCATTGGAAGGCCAGATGTCGCGCAGGAACACCGGATTACCTTCTTTGTCCGTACCGAGCGCTTCGGTATCCAGATTGATGTTCACGTGACCGGCAATCGCGTAGGCCACCACCAGCGGCGGGGACGCCAAAAAGTTAGACTTGATATTGGCGTGGATACGCGCTTCGAAGTTACGGTTGCCTGACAACACGGCAGCGGCGATCAGATCGTTTTTGACGATAGTTTCTTCGATGTGCGGCTCCAAGGGGCCTGAGTTACCGATACAGGTAGTGCAACCGTAAGCGGCGACGCTAAAACCCAACTGTTCCAGATAGGGTAGCAGACCGGCATTGGTCAGATACGCCGTGACCACGCGTGAACCGGGGGCTAGGGTGGTCTTGATGTGCTTTTTAACCGACAAGCCCTTTTCTACCGCCTTCTTAGCCAGCAAACCGGCGGCGAGCAACACGCTAGGATTGGAGGTGTTGGTGCAGGAGGTGATCGCTGCGATCAATACATCGCCATTGCCGATTTCAACGCCGTCGACGCCTGTCGCATAGCGTTGTCCCAGCTTTTCAGCAGGTTGATTGAAACCGCTTTGCGCTGTCGGTTTGGAAAACAGTGCGTCGAACGATTCGTGCATTTTGGACAGGGCAATGCGATCCTGAGGACGCTTAGGGCCGGCGAGTGATGGCTCTATGCTGCCCAAGTCGAGGGTGACGACATTGCTGTAGTCGATATCGCCGTCTTTAGGAATGCCGTATAAGCCTTGTGCCTTGAAGTAGGCGGAAAATGCATCCAGTTCCTGTTCGGTGCGACCAGTGTTGCGCATGAAGTTGACAGTGACATCATCGACCGGGAAGAAACCCATGGTAGCGCCATATTCCGGTGCCATGTTGGCGATGGTCGCGCGGTCTGGCAGAGTCAGGGATGCCGTGCCGGTGCCGAAGAATTCGACGAACTTGCCAACGACTTTCTGGCTGCGCAGCAATTCGGTGACGGTCAGTACCAGATCGGTGGCGGTGACGCCTTCTTTCAATGCGCCGGTCAAATTCACACCAACCACATCAGGCGTGAGGAAGTAAACCGGTTGACCCAGCATGCCCGCTTCCGCTTCGATACCGCCCACGCCCCAGCCGACGACGCCGATGCCGTTGATCATGGTGGTGTGAGAGTCGGTACCAACCAGGGTGTCAGGGTAGTAAACGCCATTCTTATTTTGTACGCCGCGCGCCAGATATTCCAGATTGACCTGATGCACGATACCGATGCCGGGTGGCACGACCTTAAAGGTGTCAAATGCCTGCATACCCCACTTCATGAAACGATAGCGCTCAGTGTTGCGCTCAAATTCCATTTCCATATTGATGCGTAGCGCATCCGGATTGTTAAAGCTGTCTATCTGTACCGAGTGATCGACCACCAGATTGACTGGAACCAGCGGTTCGATGATCTTAGGGTCGCAGCCTTGTGCTTGAGCAGCGTCGCGCATCGCGGCCAAATCGGCCAGCAGCGGAACACCGGTGAAATCCTGTAAGACGATACGGGCAACGACGAAGGGAATTTCTTCGGTGCGCGGTGCATTCGGTTGCCAGCCGGCCAGTTCACGGACATGGGCTTCGGATACCTTCTTGTCGTCATAATTGCGCAACACAGCTTCCAGCACGATACGGATGGATACAGGTAGTCGTGAAATCTTGCCGAGTCCCGCCGCTTCCAGCGCGGGCAGAGAGTAATACGTGCCCTGTACACCATTGGCGAGATTGAATGATGAACGTGTGTCGAACAGGTTATGCGTCATAGCTATGGCTCCGAATTACACAAGATAAGAAGGGGATGTGATTATAACCAGTTACACGGTTTGGTGAAGTATGTGATAAATATGAATTAATCTATAATTATTAGGTTAACATGATGAAAAATAAAGATAATATTATATTTTTAGCGCGATAAGCATCTAAAAAATATTTTATAATTAACATCTTTTGTTATAAATACAGACTATAAGCATGCGGTGATTTTTAAAATCAGACCTAAGTCTGATAGTATGCGCATCCATCCTGGTGTGAGAATCGGGTGGCGTTTTTATATGTACATGGATGGGTTTCGATTTTGAATAAAAAATTTACAGTCCTGTTTTCATTGCTGGTATTGTCCGGTTGCGCGGCAGGCCCTGATTTTAAACGTCCGCCAGCTCCAGTTGCATCGGCTTATACCCCGCAGCCCTTGCCGGTCATGACCGTTTCTGCCAATGTATCGCAGGGCGGGGCGCAGTCTTTTGTGATGACAGCGCAACTTCCCGCTGACTGGTGGCGTTTGTTTCAATCTGAGCCTTTGAATGCGCTGGTTGCACGCGCCTTAAAGGCGAATCCCACCATAGAAGCGGCTCAAGCTGCTTTAGCGCAGGCCCAGCAAAATGTGATCGCACAACAGGGATTTTTCTATCCTACGGTCGGTGTGAGCTATACACCTTCTAGAAATAAGCTGGCAGGAAATATGGGGGGTAATTCACCCGGGTTGCAAGGTAATGGTACGCTGATCCAAACCTATTCCAATCCTGCCGGCCCCAAATACAACGGCCCGGCTTATTACAATTTCCATGTCGCTCAACTGAATGTAGGCTATGTGCCCGATGTGTTCGGCATGCGACGCAGGCAAGTCGAGTCGGCTGAGGCGCAAGCGCAGATGCAACAGATGCAGTTGCAGGCGACCTATATAACGTTAGCTTCAAACGTGGTGGCCGCTGCGTTTCAGGAAGCGAGTTTACGCGCGCAGATTGAGGCCGTGAACCGTGTGATCGCGCTCAATCGTGAAAATCTGGAGATCATGCGTTCGCAGTTGAAACTGGGTTTTGTCGCCGAGATCGATGTGCTGGCACAGGAAGCTGCACTCGCTCAAACCGAACAGGCGCTGCCACCCCTAGTCCTTCAGTTAGAACAAACACGCGATTTAATACGTGCACTGGCGGGTAATACACCAGACAGGGATGTTCCGGAGACTTTTGTGCTGGCTGATCTGCATTTGCCTGAAGCGTTGCCGCTAAGTCTGCCATCCAAACTGGTGGAGCAACGCCCCGATGTGATGATCGCCGAAGCGCAATTGCACGATGCCAGTGCCCAGTACGGCGTGGCGATTGCCAACCGTTTACCGCAGTTTTCCATTCAGGCCGGGATGGGCGGAATGGCGTCCTCTGCGGATTGGATGTTCCGAGCCGGTGGCGGTTTTTTCAGTCTGGCCGGTAGCGTGGCACAGACTATTTTTGACGGAGGCACTTTGCGTGCCCAGTCGCGAGGGGCTGAACAGGCATTAATCCAGGCGGGTGCGCAATACCGCAGTACGGTGATTTCGGCACTGCAGAATGTCGCCGACACCCTGCATGCCATAGAATCCGATGCACAAGCGCTCCAGGCCGCGGCCGCATCCGAGCAGGCGAGTAAAAAGGTATTGGATCTGACGATGGCGCAATATAAGTTGGGTTACATCGGTTATCAGAATCTGTTGATGGCAGAGCAAAATTATCGCTTAACGACCCTGGTTCTGATACAGGCGCAGGCAACCCGCCTGGGTGATGCCGCCGCGCTTTATCAGGCGCTGGGTGGGGGGTGGTGGAATCAAGCTAATTCCGCTACATCAAATTCGCAACAAGGAGTAAATGCTTCATGATCAAATTGAATAAAGTGGGATTGCTGGCGGTGTTGATACTGGGCGGGGCGGGTTATTTTTACTGGCATAAATTGCATGCTGTATCACATGCACCTGAGCTTATTCAGCCTGCAACACACAAGACTTCCGATACCTTGCGTTTTGAAACTAACGCGCCACAATTGTCTTTCATTAAAATTTTGGCCGTTGAAGCATTTCCTGAACCGCTGGTTGAGCCTTTGAATGCGCGTATTGCGTATGACGACAACCGGACTGCCCGAGTTTTTTCGCCTGTTGCAGGGCGAGTGGTGCGCATTCTGGCCGAGATAGGTCGGCATGTAGATAAAGGCGAAGGTGTTTTGGTGCTGGATGCACCGGATTTTGCACAAGCCGTTGCTGATAGCCGGAAAGCCGAAGCCGATAAGCTGCGCAAACAGGAGTCGCTGGATAGAGCGCGCTTGTTGTATGAGGCCAAAGGGTTGGCCCGTAAGGATTTAGAGTTGGCTGAGGCCGATAGCTTGCAGGCTGAGGCCGAAGCGAAGCGGGCGCGGGCCAGGCTGGCAAATTTGAACGGCGAATCAGGGGCAGGGGCTGAGCAGTATGTACTACGCGCACCCCATGCCGGGGTGGTGAGTGAACGTCAGGTGAGCGCCGGCAGTGAGGTGCGTCCGGATGCGGTTAATCCGCTGTTCGTGATAACAGAACCTGAGCACGTCTGGGTGCAGGTAGACTTGCCTGAACAACAGATGGGAAAAGTAAAAGTGGGTCAGTCTGTGCAGGTACAGGTAGATGCTTATCCTGACGATGTTTTTTCGGGAAAAATAACCGTGATTGCAGGCGCGTTGGATCCGGTCACACGGCGCATGCAGGTGCGCTGTGAAATCAACAATCCAGAGCTTAAACTAAAACCTGAAATGTATGCGCGCGTCTCGCCGATTGCCGACGTACATGATAGTTTGCCACGTATTCCGAATACGGCGATCGTCACGCAGGGCTTGTATAGCTATGTTTTTGTTGAACAAAGTCCCGGGGAGTTGCAGCGTAGAAAAGTCGTGCTCGGCTTGCAGGGGCATGAGGAAAGCTATGTTAAGGATGGTTTAAAGACCGGAGAGCGTGTTGTAACCATAGGTGCGTTGCTGCTTAATGCCGAGTTGGCAGGTACTGACTGATGGACGCTTCTAAAATCCATTTTTACGGCGCATCGCGGCGTTGCGCGGTACTCGCTCATTCGCCTACCAAATGGTATGTCTCGTTCGCTCCATTCCGTGCGCCTTGCGCTGCATTCCTAAATTCTGAATTTTAGAGGCATCCTATGCTCGAAAAACTGATTACCTTCGCGCTGCAACAGCGCGTCTTCGTGCTGGCAGGCTCGCTGGTTCTGTTGGTGTTTGGCTGGCGCGCGCTGGACAATCTGCCGATAGAAGCGTTTCCGGACGTGCAGGACGTGCAGGTGCAAATCGTTACCCAAATGCTGGGGCAGGCCCCTGAAGAAGTCGAACGCAGCGTGACCTTGCCGATCGAGCGCGAAATGAGCGGCGTGCCGCGTATGACGCAATTGCGTTCGGTTTCGATCACCGGTTTATCGGTGATCACGCTGACTTTTTCCGATAATACCGATGATTATTTTTCACGTCAGCAAGTTCTGGAAAAACTGCAAAATGTGACGCTGCCGCCCGGTGTGCAGCCAAGTTTGGCACCGCTGACCAATGCGGTCGGTGAAGTGTATCGCTATGTGCTGGATGTGCCTGAAACCATGAAGCCCTACGAGGTGCGCGCCTTGCAGGACTGGGTGTTGCGTCCCGCCTTGCGTCAGGTGACGGGCGTGGCCGATGTGGTGAGTTTTGGCGGAACGGTCAAGGAGTATCAGGTTCGCGTCAATCCGAATCTGCTCAGAAAGTTTAACATCACCATCGATCAGGTGTCGCAGGCGCTGACTGCAAATAGCAGCAACGGTGGCGGTGGTGTTCTGAGGCGCGGGGATGAGGCGTTGGTGGTACGCAGCATCGGATTATTCCAGAGTCTGGACGATATCTCTCGCGTCGTGGTTGCGGCTAAAGATGGTAAGACCGTGATGGTGGGCGATGTAGGTGTGGTGGCGGTCGGCGACCGTCCGCGCTCCGGCGTTGTCGCTTTTAACGAACACGACAATGTGGTGCAAGGCATCGTGCAGATGACCAAGGGGCAGAATGCCACTAAGGTGGTTGAGGGAATCAAGGAACGCATTGCCGAGCTGACGCCGAAGTTGCCGCCTGGTGTGAAAATCGTTCCTTATTACGATCGCACGGAACTGGTACGTCATACTGTCCATACGGTGAGTGAAAATCTGATTGTCGGCGCGTTGCTGGTGGTCGCTATCTTGATTTTGTTCCTGCGCAACTGGTATGCGGCACTGGCCGTGGCAGCGATTATTCCGTTGGCGTTGTTGTTTGCCTTTATCCTGATCGATGCACGCGGCGTCTCGGCTAACCTGATTTCGCTGGGGGCGGTCGACTTCGGTATCATCATCGACAGCGCCGTGGTGCTGGTCGAAGCGCTGATGGTAAAACTGGCGCTCGCCAAGGCGGACGAATTGCCGCAACACAAGTCGTACGGCTGGCGCATCCACCTGATCAAGCAGAACTGTATCGAAATGGGTACGCCGATTCTGTTCTCTAAAGCCATCATCATTCTGGCGTTTCTGCCCATCTTCACTTTTCAACGCGTCGAGGGCAAGATATTTTCCCCCGTCGCGTTTACCCTGAGTTTCGCCTTGCTGGGTGCGATTATATTGACGCTGACGCTGTTGCCGGCGCTGTTAAGTTATGCTGTTAAAAACAAAGATTTAGCTGAGCAGCACAGCGAGTGGATGCATAACTTGCAGGAACGCTATCGCGCCATGTTGATCTGGGCAGAAACGCGTCGCCGGGCTATCGTCGTATCGTCGGTGAGTGTGCTGGTCGTGACGCTGGCTTTGTCGCCGCTGTTGGGTAGTGAGTTTTTGCCTAAACTGGACGAAGGCAATATCTGGCTGACCATCAGTCTGCCACCGGCCACGGCGTTGGATAAAACCAAGGAAGTCGAACGTCAGGTGCGCAAGATTCTTAATACCTATCCTGAAGTCAATAACGTGGCCACGCAAGTCGGACGCCCGGATGACGGTACTGATCCTAAGGGGCCAAACAATCTGGAAATCATGGCGGATTTGAATCCGCATGATGTGTGGCGTTTTGCCGACAAAGAGGCGATGATCGCTGACATGACGGCCAAAATTCAGGAAATACCGGGTGTGCCGACCAATTTCTCTCAGGTTATTCAGGATAACGTCGAGGAAGCCTTGTCGGGTGTGAAGGGCGAAATTTCAGTCAAAATTTTCGGTCCTGATCTGGAGATACTGGAGGATAAATCCACTCAGGTTGCCAATATACTCGCGGGAATCAGGGGATCCGCCGATGTGGCTGCGATCAAGGTGGGCGGCCAAACTGAGCTGAACGTGACGTTGGATCGTCAGCGGATGTCACGCTATGGCCTGAATATCAATGATGTGAATGCCACTATCCAGACTGTGTTGGCCAGTAGTACGGTCAATTCCTTCTACGAGGGAGATAGGCGTTTTGACGTGACGGTACGGATTGACGCGCCTTACCGTGATGCGGTGGATGACGTCCGCGATTTGCCGATAGCGCTGCCGAATGGTGGTTCTATCCCGTTGGGTTCGATTGCCAATATCGAGGTGCGTCAGGGTGCGGCGCGCGTTGGTCGCGAAGCAGGAGGGCGTGTCGTGGCAGTTAAGGCCAATTTGCTGGGACGCGATCAAGGTAGTTTCGTTGCTGAAGCGATGGAAAAGGTCAAGACTGACGTTGCCTTACCGCCAGGATATACCCTGACCTGGGGTGGCCAGTTTGAGAATCAGCAGCGCGCCATCAAACGACTCAAGGTGATCGTGCCTGTGTCTATATTGATGATCTTCGTATTGTTGTTCTGGGCGTTCAAATCGATGCGCAAAGCATTACTTGTCATCCTGATGGTGCCGTTTACTTTAATCGGTGGCCTGGCCGGATTGGGGTTGGCCGGATTGCACATGTCGGTATCGGCAGCAGTGGGCTTCATCGCTGTTGCCGGTATCTCGGTGCAGAACGGGGTGATCATGGTCGAGCAGTTTATGGAAGGGATGCGTAACGGTCGTACGTTGACCATCAGTGTGATGGACGGTGCGATTTCGCGCCTGCGCCCTATCCTGATGACCGCCATGATGGCCGGTATCGGTCTGCTGCCCGCCGCCTTGTCGCACGGTATTGGCTCTGAAACTCAGCGACCTTTTGCCGTGGTGATCGTCGGTGGTATCGTTTCTGCCACTTTGTTTACCTTGTTGCTATTGCCCTTGTTGTTTCCGATTTTTGCAGAAGAAGTCAATGTGGCGGAAGGTCAGCCACTCACCAGTGAGTAATCACGCCCTCTCGGTAGTCGTGCTAATTCGTTTTCATTAAACGTGTTAGCACGAATACGTATTCATACAGCAAAAGCTGATCGAATCAGTCTCGTTTGTCAGGTTTTTATCGACAAAATTTCACGTAGTAAAATAATTTTAACTCACTGTAAATTAAGGAAAATATGCAAGATAAAACTGTTACGGAAACAAAAATAGTCATGTCCGATCCTACCGCGTTAGGTGTATTCGGCTTGGCAATGGTCACTTTTGTCGCCGCCTCGGCCAAGATGCATTGGACTAACGGGGTGGTCTATCTGATTCCCTGGGCGCTGTTCTTGGGATCAATCGCGCAGATATGGGCATCCACCATTGATTTTAAGAAGAACAATTATTTCGGTGCTATCGTGCTGGGTGCTTATGGTCTGTTCTGGATAGCGGTCGCTATGCACTGGGCGATTAGCTTAGGTTGGTTTGGTCCGATTGATCTGACCAAGGCTGATCCGAGACAACTGGGTGTCGCCTGTATCGGTTATTTTATTTTCTCTTTGTTTATCATGGTTGCGGCTTTTGAAGCCAACAAAGTATTCGCGGCTATTCTGGTGCTGATCAACGTGCTGTTGCCTGCGCTGGCGCTGTCCATCTTTGGCATTAATGCGGTATTTTTTGCAGACGTTGCGGCATGGTCCGAGCTCTCTATTTCACTGTTAGGTTTCTACGCTGCGGGTGCGGTGTTCTTGAATAGCTACTTCGGTCGCGTCCTCTTGCCTCTTGGCGCGCCTTTCGGCTTTATTCGCAAGGGCCCGGCTAAAGTCTCGCCGTAAGCCATCCATAGGGTGCGAAAAAAGTAGCGCTCCCTTGCTCCTCAGAGTTGACCGGTTGTCGGAATGTGCCGCTGTTATTTGGCGGCAGTCTGATGTGGTGGGATATGGGTCAGAATGGCTTGCACGGCGGCATCCAGATGTTTTGCAAAAATACGATTCAATTCCAACGCAACGCCGGCTTCAACTTCAATTTCCAGTTGTCGCGCGCTTTGTGCAAGATCCTTTACACATATTATCAAAGCCGCAACATGGATGCGATGAAGCAGGAAAGCGGCTTTTGTGTGTTGTTCGTCTTGCAATAAGGCGTTCACCTGATACGATGTCAAGCATACTCCTGTGCAAATCTCAGCAGGATTTTGGTCAGTAATTCCCGATTACCGTCCAGTTTGGCCAGTGCACTGGAAAGATCAAAGCCCGCGATGTTGAATGCCATTGTTATAGTGAATGCATTGCTGTATAGCATAGATCATGCATTGCGGTTGGCAGGCGCCAATAGCCCCAGTTTGCTTCAGGGAGTGGGATTGGGCTGTCGTCTATGCACGTTTTCGATCTGTTCTATCACATCCGCCGAGAGTTCGATTGTATGACTGTCCAGATTATCCTTCAGTTGTGTCAAGGTGGTCGCGCCCAGTATCACACTGGTACAAAACCAGCGGGTGCGTGCATAGGCCAAGGCCATCTGTCCCGGATTTAATCCGTATTCTTGTGCGATGCGAACATAGGCTAAGCTTGCCTCAGGTACGCCAACCTTTTGGTAACGCTGACCAAAGCCGGCAAACAGATTGACTCGCCCGCGGGCTTGTGGATCGGCCAGATATTTTCCGGTCAAATGTCCAAAAGCAAGCGGGCTGTAGGCCAACAGCCCGACATCGGCGTGATGGCATACTTCTGCCAAGCCGTTCTCGAAGGTTCGATTCATCAGATGGTAAGCGTTCTGGATGGACACGATTTTGGGCAGATTCAACTGTTCGGCACAACGCACGAACTCGGCAACGCCCCAGGGAGTTTCATTGGACAGGCCGATGTGGCGGATTTTCCCCGCACGGATCAGATCCGCCAGTGCCAATAACTGTTCGGAGATGGCGACGGTTTCATGTTCTTGTGTCCGGTCATAGCTTGTTTCACCAAACATCGGCACATAACGATCCGGCCAGTGTATCTGGTAGAGATCGAGATAGTCGGTCTGCAAACGTTGCAGACTGGTGTCGATTGCCGCATTGAGGTGTGTCCGGTTGATGCGCGGGCCGTTACGTATCCAAGAAAAACCGCGCGCGGGACCGGTAATTTTGCTGGCGACGATGAGCTTGTCGCGTTGTTGATTTTTGAGCCAAGTGCCGATATAGAGCTCGGTTTTCCCTTGGGTTTCCGCGCGGGGCGCGACCGGATACATTTCAGCCGTATCGATGAAATTCACCCCGTGCGATATCGCCAGATCGAGTTGTTGATGCGCTTCCTGTTCGCTATTTTGTTCGCCAAAAGTCATCGTACCTAAACATAGAGTGGACACGTTCAGATCGCTGCAGCCTAATTGCCGGTATTCCATCATCGTTGCTCCTATTCTCCATTAGGGCTATTTTAATCTTTTCTGCACGAGGATGTTCGGGTGATCAATCTGATGCTTGATTGATGTGAAAATTACGTTGTGAATTATTATGTTGGCAAGGTCAAAAAACTTTACAAAGTTGTTGATTTTTTTGAGGGTAAGTCGGAAAATGCCGCTTCTTAATTTCCTTAGGGAGGCATCTTGGACAGTGGCTCTAGTAGCTCAAACCGCGTCAGCTAACTCAGCGAATTCGCAGGCATAGTCCAGGACTTCAGCCGCCGTTTCGCTAATGCAGCGGGACGGTGCGCAAGCCGTAAATCATCAATCCTTTTTCGGATTGCTTCGTATACATCCAGTGGTCGTTTTAAACTCATCGTGTCGTTATCGATCACTCCGCCGCATTCCTGCGTACTCACGTTAGGCATGCCGGAAAATATTGCAGAATTAAAAAGGGAGCGAATGTCACATCACCACGATCACGGCTGCGGGGGGCATCATCAACACGGCGACCCGAATTCTCGCGCCTTTACCGTGGCCATAGCGCTGAATACGATTTTTGTCGTGGTTGAGTTTGCCTATGGCCTGATTGCCAATTCGACGGCACTCAT
Organism: uncultured Nitrosomonadales bacterium; assembly: GCA_903885165.1. Classification (GTDB taxonomy): domain Bacteria; phylum Pseudomonadota; class Gammaproteobacteria; order Burkholderiales; family Gallionellaceae; genus Gallionella. Next base: position 34,593 of record CAISHO010000111.1, read on the forward strand.
GGCCGACGCCGGTCACAATCTGTCCGATGTGCTGGGACTGTTGCTGACGTTGGCTGCGACTATGCTTTCCCGTCGGACGCCTGCCGGTCGTTTCACCTATGGTTTGCGCAGCACCTCGATTCTGGCCGCGTTGGCAAATGCCATGTTGTTGATGGTGGCGTGCGGTGCGATTGCGTGGGAGGCCGTGCATCGCGTCTGGCAACCCCATCTGGTGGACGGACTGACTGTCACGCTGGTGGCGAGTGTCGGTATCGTCATCAACGGCTTGTCGGCGTGGTTGTTTGTCAAGGCCAGTCAGGGCGATCTGAATATTCGTGCCGCTTATCTGCATATGCTGGCCGATGCAGTGGTTTCGCTGGGTGTGGTGATTGCCGGTGTGGCCATCATGTTCACCGGTTGGTACTGGCTTGATCCGCTTATCAGTCTGGTGATAGTCGCGGTGATTGTGATAGGCACCTGGGGATTGCTGCGCGAGTCGTTGCAATTGGCCTTGAATGCGATTCCGGCTCACATCGATGTGTCTGCGGTAGAGGCTTATCTGAGGAAATGTTCCGGCGTTACAGATATCCACGACCTGCATATCTGGGGAATGAGCACGACCGAGAGCGCCTTGACGGTTCATCTGGTAATGCCGGCAGGCTATCCTGGCGACGCCTACATGGATGACGTTATGCACACGTTAAAAGCGCAGCACGCCATTGGACATAGCACGCTGCAAGTAGAGCTGGGTACGACGAACCATCGTTGCGTGCTGCACCCTGTCATCGACCTGTAACTTTACGCGTGTATCATCCTGATGGACTATTTACATCTTACACATTGATGAAAGAACCCTTGCGGGTTTCAGAAGGTACGTTTTATGAATTTTAAAACATCTGGCCGGTTTAGTTTGGCATTGTTGGCAACTGTTTTTGGCGGATTTGCAACGATAAGTCACGCGGATACGAACGTTGAAGAACAGATGTCTGCTCATGTGCAGATGACCTATAACTGGCAGTATCACCCGGCTTTTGGGGCTGCGTATTCCGGGCCTAATAGTATTATTCACACTGCGGAAAAGATGTACACCGCCACTACTACCGGTTTCTTTGGTTTTCGGCCCTGGCAGGGCGGGGAGTTGTATCTAACCCCGGAAGTTTCTCAGGGCGTGCCTTTTTCGACTAATCTGGTCGGATTAGGTGGTTTTACCAATGGCGAGATCACGCGTGCCGGCGGGACCAATCCGACGCTGTACCGGCAAAAACTTTTTCTGCGTCAGACCTGGAACCAGGGTGGCGAGTCGCAGCGCATTGAAGCTGGCCAGAATAACCAGATGGCAGGTTGGGTGGACAAAGATCGGGTTGTCCTGACGGTGGGAAATTTTTCTACGCTCGACGTGTTCGATCCGAATACCTATGCCAAGGATCCGCGTACTCAGTTTATGAACTGGGGTAACTGGACTTATGCTGCCTACGACTACGCGGCCGATGCGCGCGGTTTCGGTTGGGGATTTGCGGCTGAATGGTACAAGAATGACTGGGTTTTTCGTGCCGGGCGCATGACAGGACCTACTTTGCCAAATATGTTGCCGGTTGATCAGTCAATTTTTAAACATTTTGGTGATCAGTTTGAGGTTGAACATCATCATGAACTGGCAGGTCACCCGGGCGCGGTTCGGGTGCTGGCCTGGCGTGATCGTGCCATTCTGGCCGGGTTTAGCGATGCAACAGCATGGTTGAAGGCCAATCCTAATCCTGCCGGCGGACCTTATGCCGGGCCTGGTGCACTTTTGGCGGTGCGCGGTACGGAAAAAAATAAATTCGGTCTAGGCGTTAATGTCGAGCAGG
>CAISHO010000112.1 GCA_903885165.1 uncultured Nitrosomonadales bacterium
ATGTCGACCGACAGTCACGTGGTCTCACCATTGTTCTTCGCAGGCGGCGATATCGGCTGTCTCTCGGTGCACGGCACCATCAACGATGTGGCGATGATGGGCGCGGTGCCGCTCTACCTGTCTGCCGCCTTCATCCTAGAAGAAGGCTTTTTGCTCTCCGATCTCAAACGCATCGTCGAATCGATGGCAAAGGCGGCGCATGAAGCAGGCGTGCCTATCGTCACAGGGGATACCAAGGTGGTGGAGCAGGGCAAGGGCGATGGAGTTTTTATCACCACCACGGCCGTCGGTGTGGTGGCAGATGGCTTGGACTTGTCCGGCGACAATGCAAAGTCTGGCGATAAGATACTGCTGTCGGGCACGATAGGTGATCACGGCATGGCGGTGATGTCGCAGCGTGAAAATTTGAGCTTTGACGCGCCCATCGTCTCGGATACGGCGGCGTTACACACGCTGGTGCAAGACATGCTGGCGAGCGGTGCGACCTTGCGCGTGCTGCGCGACCCGACGCGCGGCGGTCTGGCGACTACACTCAATGAGATTGCTCAGCAATCAAAGGTGGGCATGTTCCTCAACGAGGCGGCGATTCCCGTCAATTCGACGGTCGCTGCGGCCTGTGAATTTCTGGGGCTGGACCCCTTGTACGTCGCGAATGAAGGCAAGTTGATCGCGATTTGCGCACCTGGCGATGCAGATCATTTGCTGGCGGTGATGCGTTCTCACCCTTTGGCCGCTCAGGCTGCCATTATCGGCGAGGTCATCGAAGATGCGCACGGCTTCGTGCAAATGACCACCCGGTTAGGCGGTCGCCGCATGGTGGACTGGCTGGCGGGTGAACAATTGCCGAGAATTTGCTAGGAATTTAGTTCTTTATCTTCTCTTGATCATAGGTTCGAATCCCAGTCTGCTTTTCAGAATTTCTGCGCTGTGCTGTGCCTCAGCCAGTGTTGCGTAGGGACCGACTTGAATCTGTGTCCACTCATCCTGTGAGTACAAATCGACCGGATGCCCCATCGCGCCCAGTTTCCCGCTCAGCAACTCTTTGAACTTTTCAGCCTGATTCTGTGATTTGAACGCGCCTAACTGTAAATAAATTTTATTGTTTTCGGGTGTGCTACCGGCCGTATGCGAACGGGCGCCGACAGTAATGACGGGTTGATTGGCGCTGGCAAGCTGTTCGGGAGACATCTGGCGAGTCAAATCCCTCAGCAGTGCGGGCGCAGTTTCGTGTCCTTGGACTGCGGCCAGTTTTGCATAGCGATAGGCAGTTACTAAATTTTGCGTCACACCCTGACCATTGGCGTACATCACCCCCAGATTAAATTGTGCCTGCGCTTCGCCCTGATCTGCTGCCAGAGCAAACCATCTGATGGCAGCCATCTGGTCCTGAACGATACCTTGTCCTTCGGCATAGGCCACGCCCAGATTCAGCTGTGCGATCGAGAGCCCCTGATCGGCAGCCCTGCGATACCAGCGTGCCGCCTCAGTGTGATCCAGTCCCACGCCATGCCCTGTGTCATACATCATGCCGAGGTTGTACTGCGCCTGCGGATTGCCTTTTTGTGCCGCAAGCCTAAACCACTTGGCCGCCTCATCGTAATCCATGGCGACATCCTGTCCCTTGAAATAAAAGCCGCCCATACTCAATTGGGCATCAGCGTCCCCGCGTTCAGCCTGACGATGCAACTCAAGTAAGGATTTATTCGATTTTCCGGTATCCGATAAATCGGCTTCAAAATCAGCATGGGATGGAGTACATGCAATCAGCATGATCAGAAAAAAATAGCGCGTAGTGATGTGCATAAGATCGAGCCGGTGCATGGAAGGGACAAGCTGAGTGTATCAAGCATTCTGCAATCCATCACCCTGTAATTCGTTACAATCGGGGCATTGATTACGAGCGTTCTGAAAATGTCGATTATCCCTTTGTCCGCTTCCGAGCTTCGCCTGTCTATTGAACCTGAATCACTCTGTTTTTCAGATACCAGCGAATTGCTCTCCCATCCCTTGCCCTGGATAGGGCAGGAACGTGCGCAAGTCGCGGCACGTTTCGGTTTATCCATGGATCAGGCGGATTACAACTTGTTTGTGCTGGGCGAGGTGGGCAGCGGTCGCTCGTCTTTGCTTAAACAGGCAATGACAGATGCCGCCGTAAACAAACCCGTTCCTCCTGACTTGTGCTATTTGCACAATTTCGAAGCGCCTGAGCGGCCTCGCGCGCTGCGCCTGCCCGCCGGTGAAGGTCGTTTACTGCGCCAGTCTATGACTCAGATAATCAAGACCCTGCAGACTGAGATACCGGTTCGTCTGAACGGTCAGGAGTTCAAGACTGAAAGCGAGCGCATCGAAAAGAAATACAAGTCGGAAGAAGCCGAAGCTTACGCCGGTCTGATGCCTTTGCCGAAGCGCGCCACTTCGCCCTGCATCGCGAATCCGGGCATCTGGTGTTTACCTTATTGGATGCAAAGAATCACGCCTTTACCGAACATGAAATGCTCGCATTGCCCAAGAAACGGCGGCTTGAAATTGAACAGGCAGAGCAGGAGTTGCGCGTCGAGATCAGCCGTTTTCTGGAAAAGACCCGTCCTATGGAGCGAACCATGAATGAGTCGCTCTCGGCATTGCGGCGTCAAGTGATCAGACCCTTGCTGGATCATGAGTTTCAGCAAATCCGCAGCGCGCTGAAGAAACAGATCAAGGACACAATTAAGCTGAGCGTCTATCTTGAAAAAGTGGCGCTGGATGTACTCGACAATCTGGCGTTGTTTGAGACCTTGGATGAGGAAGACGAAGTGCGGCAGGAGGCTTTGGGGCTAATTTTGTCCCGCTACCGAGTCAATCTGGTCGTGGACAACGAGCACTTGCAGGGTGCGCCGGTGATTATTGAAGATAACCCGCTGTTTCGTTCGCTGTTCGGTAGCATCGAGTATCAGTCCGAGAACGAAGTGCTTGTCACCGATTTTTCGCGGATACGCGCAGGCTCGCTGTATAAGGCGCATGGCGGCTTCCTGTTACTGCATCTGCGCGATTTGCTGGTGGATGAGTTGGTATGGGAAAAGCTCAGACGCTTTTTGCGCAGCGGAATGCTGCAAATTGAAGAGCCGGGCACGACTTTTTCTGCCATTGCCGCCGTGTCTCTTGAACCTGAAGCCGTGGCGGTCGAAGTCAAGATTATCCTGATCGGTTCGCGGGATCAGTATTACCAGTTACAGGAAGAGGATCCTGAATTCGCACGGCATTTCCGCACCAAGGTGGATTTTGCCGAAAGTTTTGTTGCAGGTGTTGACACGAGACACGCTTTTGCCATTTTTGTCTCTCACACCTGTCACAATTTGGGGTTGCCACATTTTTCCGCCGCTGCGGTGGCCTGTCTGCTGGAAGATGCGCATCGTGAAGTGGACGATCAGTCACGTCAGAGCGCCATTTTCGCGCGTGCCGAGGCATTGATTCTGGAAAGCGCGGCACTGTGCCATGTGCGCTCAGGCCGACGGGTGGAAGCTATCGATGTTGACGCCGCACGATTGGCGCGTATCCAGCGGCACGACTATCCGGATCAGCGTTTGCAGGAGTCGATACAGGAGGGCGATCTGCTCATCAGTGTTCATGGAGAACAGGTAGGACAACTCAATGCGCTGACCGTGATCGATCTGGGCGATCATCGTTTCGGTTTTCCGGTCAGACTCTCGGCGCGCACCTTTGCCGGTAGCGACGGTCTGCTCAACATCGAACGAGAAGTGGAAATGTCAGGCCCCATTCATGATAAGGGTGTGTTGATTCTGCAAAACTATCTGGCCGCCTTGTTTTCACATCTTGCACCCTTGGCGCTCAATGCCTCCATCGTGTTTGAACAGGAATACAACGGTGTGGAAGGTGATTCTGCCTCCTGCGCTGAGCTGTATGTGTTGCTCTCGTCTTTATCGGGTATCCCGCTCAAGCAGGGGATCGCGGTAACGGGGGCGGTCAACCAGCACGGTGAAGTATTGCCAGTGGGCGGCATCAACGAAAAAATCGAAGGCTATTTCCGCGTCTGCGAGACAATGGGACTCGACGGCAGTCAGGGAGTGGTGATTCCGTCGCGGAACCGCCGTCATTTGATGCTCGACCATCGTGTCATTGAGGCTGTCAGTCAGGGATTATTTAAAATCTATACCGTCGAACATGTCAGCTTCGGGATGGCGTTGCTCAGCGGTATGCCCGCCGGTGTCGCCGATGAGAGCGGCGAATATCCGCCAGGCACATTATTGGGTCGAGCTCAGAAGACCTTGCAATCCGATCGCCGTGCCTGCCACGCTTCAGAGAGTCCTAAGCACGGTCGAAAAAACACAAGATAACGATGCAAGCTATTGTTTTATTTTATTTCTTTAGCAAGATCCGCGCGGAATTTTTCGATTTTATGATGCAGTTGTTCGGCCTCGCCATAGTCTAAAAATTGGCTATAGCGTGAATGTGAACTGAGCACTTTCCGCGCGTGTTTGATCGGGCAAAAATATTGCTCGGTGCGGGCGGTGATCTCGCGAGCGTAGTTGAGCATACCCACGCCATACGAACAGTACATGCAGTGCACCTTTTCAAAGGCATTCAGATAGGCCAGATGCTGGTGATCCATCACGATATAGTCTGAACGCTTGACCTGTGCGATCCGGTAAATGGGGAAACAAGTCATCTGATAGAGGGTTACAGCTAGATCAAGTATCGTCATCGGCACGATCATGCCGTAGATAATAGGCATCGTCAGAAAATTCTGCGGACGCACGGTGAGAAACCAGCGAAAGACGCCCATTTTAAGCCTGCGGTGTGCCGCGCCTATCGCTTCCTCAAACACTACGCGCCTATCCTTGATCTCATAACGCAAACGACATTCCTGTCCCTCGATGGCGGTTTGCAGTTCCTCTTCCAGATGGCTGATCTGTTCGAGAAGTTGGTGGATTTTTTCATTCATAACAAGCACCTCATGCAGGGCTGTGGGCACAATTTCGCTCGGGATACGGCAGCATATGTGCATTTGTGCCGTTCGGTAGCCAGAACTATACCGGTTATGACCATTAGCTGGATTATTTTGCCCTTGATGAAAGCAGCAGTTCAAGCATTGACTCGGACAACAGTTTTTTGAATTAGAGGTATTTTCCCGTAAACACACGGTTTAACTAAAGGTTTATTTGGCGCTGGCGGCAAGTTTTGCTACAGTCGCATCCTAACCATAAAACACACGAATACCATGAGCAACGCTGATCCCGTCGAAATCGAAAAATTCTCCCAAATGGCCCACAAATGGTGGGACCCGCAAAGCGAATTCAAGCCGCTGCACGAAATCAATCCCTTGCGCCTGAATTACATCAATCAGCATGCAGCCATAGCAGGCAAACGTGTGTTGGATGTCGGCTGCGGCGGCGGCATCCTGTCTGAGAGCATGGCAGCCTTGAACGCAAATGTAACGGGCATCGACCTATCCGACAAAGCCTTGCAAGTGGCTAAGTTGCATCTATTGGAGAGTGGTCGTCAGGTCAACTACCGAAAGATACCCGTTGAGAGCTTGGCCGAGGAACAGCTGGAACAATACGATGTGGTGACTTGTATGGAAATGCTCGAACACGTGCCCGATCCTGACAGCGTGATCGCGGCCTGTGCAAAACTGGTCAAACCGGGCGGCTGGATATTTTTCTCCACCCTCAACCGCAATCCAAAATCTTATCTGTTCGCGGTGATCGGTGCGGAATATGTGTTGAATATGCTGCCGCGCGGCACGCACGACTTCGCCAAATTCATCAAGCCATCCGAGTTGGCGCAATCCTGCCGTAACGCCGGACTGAATATCACCAATCTGATCGGCATGAGTTACAACCCGCTGTCCAAGATTTACTCATTAGGGAACGACACCAGCGTGAACTACATGGTGGCCTGCCGTCGTGAATAAAACCCTCTCCCCCAACCCCTCCCCCGTACACGGGGGAGGGAGGCGCGCCAGCACGGGAGGAGGTAGCGTCAAAGCAGTGTTGTTTGATCTGGACGGCACTTTTGCCGATACTGCACCCGATCTTGCCGCCGCGTTAAACCATACGCGTTCCACCCGTCAATTGCCGCCGTTACCTTTTGAGGTGTTAAGACCACAGGCTTCGCACGGATCGCCCGGTTTGCTAAAAACCGGTTTCGGCATCGAGCCTGGCGCACCTGATTACAACGCCTTGCGCGATATATTCCTCGAGCACTACGCAAGCAATATTTGCAGGAATACAATTTTATTCAATGGAATAATGGAGTTGGTTGATTGTCTTGAAGGCAATAATATTCCTTGGGGTATTGTGACCAATAAGCCCCATGTTTATACCGTACCTTTGATGCAGGCGTTAGGATATGCGGATCGCGCGGCTTGTATGATCAGCGGAGATACTTGCGCCAACGCTAAACCGCATCCTGAACCGATGTTGAAAGCCTGCGAGATCATCGGTGTTGCGCCTGAATATTGCCTTTATCTGGGCGACGATCTGCGCGATATGCAGGCGGCCAATGCCGTTGCCATGCGCGGTGTCATCGCCAATTACGGCTACATCGCGGCGGATGCGCAAACGAATAATTGGGGCGCGCACGCACTGATTAATCATCCGATGGAACTTCTCGACCTGATTCCACTCTGAATCTGCTACAATCAACACCGTTTTGTAGCATGACCATCCGGGGGCGACATGGCTTCGACGTGGGTTGCAAAGCAGAGTAGGGCATACCGAGGACCCGCAACCTCGTAAATCAGCTGGAAAAAACTAGTCGCAAACGACGAAAACTACGCTTTAGCTGCGTAAGGCAGCTAGACCTCACACCATGCTGTCTGTGGAGTGGCTCGAAATCGCAAGATGGAGATGAGTGAGGTACTAACACAGAATCGTGTCGTGCAGGGTTACTTTGTACGAAGCTAAAACTAAGGTAACTAGTCCCGTACCAGCCCGCCGACTGGCGTGTCCGGGATTAAATCAAACAGTCAGGCTAAGTATGTAGAACTGCCTGTAGAGTGCTTGCGGACGGGGGTTCAATTCCCCCCGCCTCCACCAATAAACAAAAACGACATCCTTGTGATGTCGTTTTTGTTTATTGTGTAGAAACACTACGGTGAAAAAAAACTGCACCGATAAAATTAAATCGATACCATTAGTATTGCCTGTATTGTTTTACGCGAGATAATTTTATCCTCCGTTTAAAACGTTAATAATATTTATTGCCACTAACCCTTATGAAAATTGCTATTGCCGGTACCGGTTACGTAGGACTCTCCAACGCCATTTTGCTGTCACAGCACAATGAAGTGGTTGCTATCGACATCGTTCCTGAAAAGGTCGAAATGTTGAACCGCAAGCAATCGCCCATAGAAGACATCGAGATTGAGTCGTATCTGCAACACAAAACGCTGAACTTCAAGGCGACGCTCGACAAGATTGAGGCATACACCGGAGCGGATTACGTCATCATCGCAACGCCCACCGATTACGATCCCGAGACTAATTATTTCAATACGCGCTCAATCGAATCAGTGATACAGGATGTGATGCGCATCAATCCAGATGCGGTGATGATCATCAAGTCCACGGTTCCGGTCGGTTACACAGTCAAGGCGCGCGCCAAATTCAATTGCAACAACCTGATCTTTTCGCCCGAATTTTTAAGAGAAGGGCGTGCGCTTTACGACAATCTGCATCCTTCGCGTATCGTGGTGGGCGAGCGCTCGACGCGCGCCGAGGTGTTTGCAAATTTGCTTAAGCAGGGCGCGGTCAAGCAGAATATCGATACATTATTCACGGACTCGACCGAAGCTGAGGCTGTGAAACTGTTTGCCAATACTTACTTAGCGATGCGCGTGGCGTATTTCAATGAACTGGACACCTATGCGGCCACGCATGGACTGGATACCAAACAGATCATACAGGGCGTCAGTCTCGATCCGCGTATCGGCGATCACTACAACAACCCTTCGTTCGGCTACGGCGGCTATTGTTTGCCCAAAGACACCAAGCAGTTGCTGGCCAACTATCAGGATGTGCCGCAGAATCTGGTCAATGCGATAGTCGCCTCCAACACCACGCGCAAGGATTTTATCGCCGAGAGCATACTTAAACTCAATCCCAAAGTCGTCGGTGTACACCGGTTGATCATGAAAAGCGGTTCGGACAACTTCAGGTCGTCCAGCATTCAGGGGATCATGAAACGCATCAAGGCGCGTGGCGTCGAAGTGATCGTCTATGAACCTGCGCTAAAGGAAGATGATTTTTATCACTCCAGAGTGGTCAGAGATCTGGCCGCGTTTAAACAAAAAGCTGACGTGATCGTCGCCAACCGTATGAGTCCGGAGTTGATCGATGTAGAAGCTAAGGTTTATACACGCGATCTATTCGGTAACGATTAGTCATTTGGGTCTTTTCACCAGCGCGGGCCGGTGCCAGCTTGGCTAATATGGCTGGTTCGGGATGGACTGTCTGTGGTAAACTCATGCGCTGTTTTTTGAGCTAACTACAATAAATATCCATGGAACAATTCGCTAAAGAAACCCTGCCGGTCAGTCTCGAAGAAGAAATGCGCAAGTCCTACTTGGACTACGCGATGAGCGTGATTGTCGGGCGCGCGCTGCCGGATGTGCGCGACGGTTTGAAGCCTGTACATCGCCGCGTGCTGTTTGCCATGCACGAACTATCAAACGACTGGAATCGCGCTTACAAAAAGTCCGCGCGTATCGTCGGTGACGTGATCGGTAAGTACCATCCGCACGGCGACACCGCTGTGTATGACACCATCGTTCGTATGGCCCAACCGTTTTCACTGCGTTACATGCTGGTGGACGGGCAGGGTAACTTCGGATCAGTGGACGGGGATAACGCGGCGGCGATGCGTTACACCGAAATTCGTATGGCTAAGATCGCCCATGAGTTACTGGCCGACCTAGACAAGGAAACTGTCGACTTTGGCCCCAACTACGACGGCTCTGAACATGAACCGCTGGTATTCCCGGCACGCTTCCCTAATCTGCTGGTCAACGGTTCGTCCGGTATCGCGGTGGGGATGGCCACCAATATTCCGCCTCACAACATGACCGAAGTCATCGATGCCTGCCTGGCGTTGCTGAAAAATCCGGAAATGGACATCGAGGAGTTGATCGAATACGTACCGGCACCGGACTTCCCCACCGCAGGTTTCATCTATGGTCTGGCAGGCGTTCGTGAAGGGTATCGCACCGGTCGCGGTCGCGTCATCATGCGTGCGCGCTGCCACTTCGAAGATATCGGCAAGGGTGAACGTCAGGCGATCATCATCGACGAGCTCCCGTATCAGGTAAACAAAGCCAATTTGCTGATGAAGATCGGTGAGATGGTGCGCGAGAAGCGCCTGGAAGGTATCTCCGAAATTCGCGACGAATCGGATAAATCCGGGATGCGCGCAGTAATTGAGTTAAAACGCGGCGAAAATGCCGACGTGCTGCTCAATAAGTTGTACAAAGATACCCAGATGCAAGACAGTTTCGGCATCAACATGGTGGCCATTGTCGATGGTCAGCCACGCTTGCTGAACTTGAAGCAGGTGATGGATGCTTTCCTGCGCCATCGCCGCGAGGTGGTTACCCGCCGCACCATATTTGAACTGCGCAAGGCTCGCGAACGCGGTCACGTGCTGGAAGGCTTGGCTGTTGCCTTGTCCAATGTGGACGAAATCATCGCCCTGATCAAGGCAGCTCCCGCACCTTCAGACGCTAAACGCGAGCTGATGGCGAAGAGCTGGCGCTCGGAGCTGGTCGAAGATATGTTAAGCCGCGTGAGCGACGCGTCCCGTCCCGATGGGCTGGCGCCGCAATTCGGCCTAATCGTAGCGGGCAATGAACGCTTCTACCATCTGTCCGATGCACAGGCACAGGCGATTCTTGAATTGCGTCTGCAACGCCTGACCGGCATGGAGCAAGACAAGATCATTGGCGAATACCGCGAGGTGATGGATAAGATTGCCGATCTGCTCGATATTCTGGCCAAACCCGAACGTGTCACCGCCATCATCGGCGATGAGTTGGCTGCGGTTAAAACCCAATTTGGCGACAAACGCCGCAGCGAGATTGTCACGCATACGCACGACATGAGCATGGAAGATTTGATTCCGCCTGAAGATGTGGTGGTTACCTTGTCGCATGGCGGCTACATGAAGGCGCAGAAGATGGACGAATACCGTGCGCAGAAGCGCGGCGGGCGCGGCCGTCAGGCAACCAAGAACAAGGAAGACGATTTTATCGACAACCTGTTCGTCGCCAATACCCACAATTTCATTTTGTGCTTCTCCAACAAGGGACGCGTGTACTGGATGAAGGTATACGACGTGCCGCAGGGCAGTCCTACCGCGCGCGGCAAACCTATCGTCAATCTGTTACCACTGGAAGATGGCGAGAAGATCAATGCGATCTTGCCGGTCACCGAGTTTGTCGAAGACAAGTTTGTTTTCTTTGCTACCGCTAACGGCACGGTGAAGAAGACTACTCTGACGGATTTCTCCCGTCCGATGAAACGCGGCATTATCGCGATCAATCTGGATGAAGACGATTATCTTATCGGCGTTGCGATTACCGATGGAAAACACGACGTGATGCTGTTCTCCAACGCCGGCAAGGCGGTGCGTTTCGATGAAGGTGATGTACGCGAAACAGGTCGTGCTTCTCGCGGTGTTCGCGGTATGAAACTTCAAGAAAATCAACAGGTTATATCATTACTGGTGGCGGAGAATGAGCAGCAGAGTGTGTTGACTGCGACCGAAAATGGTTACGGAAAACGCAGCCCGGTCGCCGAATACACCCGACACGGACGTGGCACGCAGGGCATGATTGCGATTCAGACTTCGGAGCGCAATGGTCGCGTGGTTGCGGCAACGCTGGTTAATCCGGAAGATGAGATCATGCTGATCGGCACCAACGGTGTGCTGATCCGTACCCGCGTCAACGAAATCCGCGAAATGGGCCGTACGGCACAGGGCGTGACGTTGATGAATCTGGAAAAGGGCGAGAAACTGGCGGGTCTTAGCCGTATCGCTGAATCCGGTGAAGAAGAAGGACAGGAAGAGCAGGATTCAGGAACTGAGGATTTAGAGTAACTGGCAGGACTGAGGATTGAGTTAAAAGCGGTGCACTATTTTTTCTCAATCCTCAATCCTCAATCCTATGATTTTTTACTAAATACTTTGGAGTGATTGCAGAATGACTATCTACAACTTTAGCGCCGGTCCGGCAGTATTGCCGAAAGAAGTGTTGCAACAGGCTCAGGCCGAAATGCTCGACTGGCATGGCAGCGGTATGTCGGTGATGGAAATGTCGCATCGCGGTAAAGAATTCATGGGCATCGCAGCGGAAGCTGAAGCCGATTTGCGCGAGTTGATGGGAATCCCTGCCAATTACAAAGTGTTATTTTTGCAAGGCGGTGCATCACAGCAGTTCGCCATGATCCCTATGAATTTGCTGCGCGGCAAAGCGTCGGCGGATTATCTCAATACCGGCGAATGGTCAAAGAAAGCCATCTCCGAAGCGAAAAAGTACGGTGCAGTGAATGTCGTTGCGACCAGCGCTGACAAAAATTTCTCCTACGTACCCGATTTCGCTGACTGGAAATGCGACCCGGAAGCCGCTTACTTGCACTTCACACCGAATGAAACCATAGGTGGCGTTGAATTCAGCTGGTTGCCTGAAGCGGGTTCCGTGCCGCTGGTAGCCGATATGTCTTCCTGCATCCTGTCACGTCCGATAGACGTGTCGAAGTACGGCCTGATCTACGCTGGTGCGCAGAAGAACATCGGTCCTGCGGGCCTGACTATCGTCATCGTGCGCGAAGATCTGGTGGGTAACGTTGTCGCCGGTACGCCGACCATGCTGGACTACAAGACGCATGCCGATAACGATTCTATGTACAACACGCCGCCGACCTATGGCATCTACATCGCAGGTTTGGTGTTCAAGATGTTGAAGCGTAACGGCGGCATTGCGGCGATGGAGCAGACCAATATCGCCAAGGCCAATTTGCTGTATGCAGCGATCGATGCCAGCGCTGGATTCTACAACTGTCCTGTGGCAACTGACAATCGTTCGCGCATGAACATCCCGTTTACCCTCAAGGACTCTGCGCTTGATGGCGCTTTCGTCAAACAGGCTGAAGCGCGTGGCCTGTTGCAACTGAAAGGACATCGTTCGGTGGGCGGTATGCGTGCCTCTATCTATAACGCGATGCCACTGGCCGGGGTTCAGGCGCTGGTCGAATTCATGAACGAATTCGCAAAGCAAAACGGTTGATTCGGCTAAGTAGCGGGTCAGCTACGGCCAGATCCGCGCTTAATATTGATTATTAATCAATAAGATGGAGTAGGGTGTTAATATGGATAATCACTATCGCATTCTTACCCTGAACAAGATTTCCGCTTCAGGCTTAAAACGTTTTCCGGCTAGCGCTTACACGGTCGGGGCTGATGTCACCGACCCGGACGCCATTCTGGTGCGTTCGCAAGTCATGCACGACATGGAAATTCCGGCCAGCGTCAAAGCGATAGCCCGAGCTGGGGCAGGCACCAACAATGTGCCGGTTGCTAAGATGAGCGCACGCGGTATCCCGGTGTTTAATGCAGCGGGGGCGAATGCCAACGCGGTAAATGAACTGGTGGTGGCAGGCATGTTGCTGGCAGCACGCAATATTATCCCTGCGCTGCAATTTGTCGCGGGGCTGCAAGGCGATGATGCCGTTATGCATAAACTGGTCGAGGACGGTAAGAAGCATTATGCAGGCTTTGAGTTGAAAGGCCGCACCTTAGGGATCATCGGTTTGGGTGCAATTGGTCGTATGGTTGCCGATACCGCCTTGAAACTGGGTATGCACGTGTATGGCTTCGATCCTGAAATCACCGTGGAAGGTGCATGGAGTTTGTCGTCTCAGGTGAAAAAGGCACAGAGCGTCGAGGAGTTGCTCAAACACAGCGATTTCGTCACACTGCACGTGCCTTTGCTGGAAGCGACTCGCGGCCTGATCAATGTGCAGCGCATCGCATCGATGAAGTCAGGCAGCGTGTTGCTGAACTTCTCGCGCGATGCGATCGTGGAAAACGACGCGGTACTAGCGGGCCTAGCGGCCAAGCGTCTGCGTGCTTATGTGTGCGATTTCCCGGCGCAGAAATTACAGGGCCAGACGAATGTGTTGACGCTGCCTCATTTGGGTGCATCCACCGAAGAGGCGGAAGACAACTGTGCGTCTATGGTGGTAGATCAGGTGCGTGAGTATCTGGAACACGGCAATATCACCAATACGGTGAATTTCCCGACCCTGGTGATGCCGCGTGAATCGACTCACCGCCTAGCCGTGGCCAATGCCAATGTGCCGAATATGCTGGGACAGATTTCGACCACGCTGGCAGCGGCTGGTATCAACATACACACCATGATGAACAAATCGCGCGGTGAGATGGCCTATACGCTGGTGGATACGGATAGCTGTGTGCCTGATGCCTTGATTGCACAAATTGCTGCGATTGAAGGTGTGTTGATGGTGCGCAGCTTACCATTTTCTTCAGTCTTATGATTTATTTTACATTAACAAAATATTGTAAATATCTGAGTATTAAGAAATTTACTAAAATTATACTATGAGTGATAAGCTAAAACAGTGCCGAGAGCAAATTGACAGTTTAGATGATGAAATGCTCAGACTGGTCAATCAGCGTGCTGCGCTCGCACAGCGGATTGGTCACCTTAAGGAAGGCGGCGTGGTGTTGAGGCCTGAGCGGGAGGCGCAAGTGTTGCGCCGACTGCAAGCAAACAATGCCGGTCCGTTGAGTAACACTGCTATCGCGGCTTTGTTTACTGAAGTTATGTCGCAATGCCGCGCTCTGGAAGCGTCGCTTTCAGTAGCCTATCTCGGGCCGGAAGGGACGTTCACCGAAGCGGCCGCACTCAAACGTTTCGGCAGCGCGATACTAGGCGTATCTTGCACCACCATTGATGATGTGTTTCGTGAAGTAGAAAGCGGCGATACGCAATACGGCGTTGTACCTGTGGAAAACTCCACCGAAGGCGCGATCGGTCGCACGCTGGATTTGCTGCTGCAGAGCACCTTGCAAGTTTGCGGCGAGGTGATGCTGCCTATCCATCAATGTCTGCTGGCTAAGGACTGCGATCTGAAGTCGATCAAGTCAGTCTATTCGCATCCTCAGTCGTTGGGACAATGCCAGGGTTGGCTGAATATAAATCTGCCTCATGTGGCGCGGATTGCCGTGTCCAGCAACGCGGAAGCGGCGCGACTGGCCTCTGAGCATCCGGGTAGTGCGGCGATTGCAGGTGCTCAGGCGGCAGGTCATTTCGGCCTGAACGTATGCGTCGAAAATATTGAAGACGATGCCAGAAATACTACACGCTTTCTGGTGTTGGGTAAGCAGGATGTAGCGCCTTCCGGCAACGACAAGACTTCAATGGTGTTGTCAGCCGCTAATCGCCCCGGTGCCGTCCACGATCTGCTGGCTTCACTGGCAAAGTTCGAGGTGAGCATGACCAAGTTTGAGTCGCGTCCATCCCGTTCCGGATTGTGGGAATATGTGTTTTACGTGGATATCGAAGGCCATCAGGCCGACGTGAAGGTCGCGGCCGCATTAGCAGAGCTCAAGCTCGCCGCCGCTTTCCTGAAAATTTTAGGATCATATCCTGTTGCAGTTTAGAGAATTATATTAAGGGTTTTAAAGCATGACGATTAAACAATTGAGTTGGGACATCGATTTTCTGAAGAACAATCCGGCTTTTCAGAGCGATAACTATGGCATTCCCCCGGATGCACGCCACATTAACTACCCAATCAGAATGGTAAGGTATTGGTTTATATATCATTTTCTTCGTGAAGAGTCCGCTCGTCGCGGTGCCTTGAATGTCTGTGAAATCGGCGTCGATGTCGGTCAGATGCTGGGCTTTTTGAAGGCAGCCGTAGCACTGGGCGGTGAAAAAGTAGAACTGGCCAGTTGGGATGCAGTCGATGCCATCATCCGTGAAGACATCTTGACGCGCGTCGGCTACAACCAGTTCTACCAGGTTGATCTGGAAAGCCCTGAATTCGCCCTGAGCGATGCCAAACAATACGACGTGATGATACTAACTCATGTGCTGGAACATCTGTTCAAACCAGAAGAATTGATGAACAAGATTGTTCACCACCTAAAACCGGGTGGCATGCTGATCGGCGGTTTTCCTTCCACCCCTGAATTTGCAGCGCAGTCGCGCGAAGACAAGATACGTCCGACTGCCCGAAAATATGGCCATGTCAGCGTATTCTCCACCGACCGAGTACGCCGTATGGCGAAGGAGTGCGGACTGGAAGTTGAATTCCTGTCTGGCGCGTTCTTCATGCGTAAAAAGGGCTTCTTCCTGGAGAATACCAAGTGGTGGTTGCGCTTCAATTTGTGGTTCGGTGCGACGTTTCCGAACTGGCCTGGTGAGGTGTACTGGATACTGCGCAAGCCACTTTAATAGTATTTTTGTTTACTATTAACAATTCACGGTTTAAAGTTCGGGTTCGCGGTTTACAGATGGCTGTTACCGTCAGTTTTTATTGATCGTTATCGAATGCTTAAATGAATTATTCCGAACTGGCACCAAGTTATATTCGCGCAATCGCGCCTTACCAGCCCGGCAAACCGATTTCAGAACTGGAACGGGAGTTAGGGTTAACCGACATCGTCAAACTGGCTTCGAATGAAAATCCTTTGGGCGCAAGCCCGAAGGCGCTGGCTGCTGCGCATGCCGCACTTGAAGAAATCAGCCTGTATCCGGATGGCAATGGTTTTGCACTGAAAACGGCACTGGTTGCACGCTATGGTGTAGCGCATAACCAGATCGTGCTGGGCAATGGCTCGAACGATTTGCTGGAATTAGCAGCTCATGCTTTTCTGACTGTCGGCGACAAGGCAGTTTATTCCGACCATGCTTTTGCCGTGTATCCGCTGGCGACGCAGGCGATAGGGGCAACCGGAATCAGCGTGAAGGCGATCAATTTCGGCCACGATCTGGACGCGATTCGTCTTGTCGCAGTGGCAGAACAGGTCAAGCTGATTTTTATCGCCAATCCTAATAATCCGACCGGCACGTTTTTATCCGGCGATGCGCTGCTTGTCTTTTTGCGCGCCTTGCCGGCCAGTATCGTGGTGGTGCTGGATGAAGCCTATAACGAATATCTGCCGGAAGCTTGCCGCTACGACAGTGTCAGCTGGTTAAGCGAATTTCCGAATCTATTGATTTCGAGGACTTTTTCTAAGGCCTATGGACTTGCATCATTGCGCGTCGGATATGCCTTGGGTAGTGCGCAGGTCATCGACATGCTCAACCGCGTGCGTCATCCGTTCAACGTCAATAGTCCGGCACAAGCGGCAGCGATCGCGGCACTGGATGATTCAGACTTTGTCCGGCGCACTTTTGAATTGAACTTGCGCGGCATGGAACAAATCACGCAAGGCTTGTGCGCGATGGGGCTCGATTACATTCCTTCCTTCGGTAATTTCATCAGCTTTCACGTTGTCAACGCGGCACGGATTTACCGACGCTTACTTGAGTTGGGCGTAATCGTCCGGCCTATCGGTAATTATGCGATGCCGGATTACTTACGCGTGAGCATCGGATTGGAAGAACAGAATTTTAAATTTTTATCTGCGTTAAAACAGGTACTTGGAGAAAAAGCATGATCATAGTTATGGGTAGAGATGTCACCGACGAACAAATTGGCGCAGTGGTTAAGCGTCTTGAGACGGCTGGTTTAAAGGCGAACATTTCACGCGGTATTGAACGCACAGTAATCGGCGCGATTGGCGATGAACGCCAACTGAATGAAGAAATGTTTACACCATTGCCTGGCGTTGAGTCAGCGATGCATATCACCAAACAGTACAAGATCGTATCGCGCGAATCACACAAGGAAAACACCATCATCGACATAGGGGGTATCCCGCTTGGTGGTAATCAGATTCAAATTATCGCCGGCCCTTGTTCGGTTGAAACTCAGGAACAAATGGATCTGTCCGCGCAGTACGTACATGAGGCAGGTTGTCGCATGATGCGCGGCGGCGCTTTCAAGCCGCGTACCAGCCCTTATGCCTTCCAGGGACACGGTGAAGAAGGTCTGCAAATGTTCCGCCAGGCTGCGGCAAAGCAGAAATTTCCTATCGTGACTGAATTGATGGATGCGCGTCAGATCGATCTGTTCCTTAAATACGACGTGGATGTGATTCAGATCGGCACGCGCAACATGCAGAACTTCGATTTGCTGAAAGAAGTGGGTCGCCTGAACAAGCCGGTTATCCTGAAGCGCGGCATGTCAGCGACTATTTCCGAATGGTTGATGGCGGCGGAATACATCGCAGCGGGCGGCAATCACAACATTATCTTCTGTGAACGCGGCATACGCACTTTTGAAACCGCTTACCGCAACGTGCTGGACGTGACGGCCATCGCAGTAATGAAGAAGGAAACGCATCTGCCGGTGATCGTAGATCCATCCCATGCGGGTGGTAAGGCCTGGATGGTTCCTGCGCTTTCGCAAGCGGCAATCGCTGCCGGCGCTGACGGTCTGCTGGTTGAGATGCATCCTAGCCCGTGTGATGCCTGGTGTGATGCCGATCAAGCGTTGACCCCTCAAGAGCTGAAGAAATTGATGGGGACCTTGGGCGCGATTGCCGGTGCGATTGGACGTACCCTATAAATTCGTGTCAGAGTTCCGCTTAAACAAGGTAGTCATCTTCGGCGTCGGGCTGATCGGCGGGTCTTTTTCATTGGCTTTGCGTAAAGCAGGTGCGGTGGGGGAGGTGGTAGGCTTTGGCCGCAGCCTCACCACGCTGCAACAAGCCAAACAACTGGGTATCGTTGACCGTATTGGTCAGGATGTCGCCGCCGAAGTTCATGACGCCGATCTGGTTTTGCTGGCAACACCGGTCGGTCAAATGGCGGAACTGATGGTACGCATCGCGCCACATCTGGGTGCTCACACCTTGGTGACCGATGGGGGCAGCACCAAGGGCGATGTGGTTGCTGCGGCTTATGCCTACATGGGTGACAAAATTGCGCAGTTCATTCCCGCACATCCGATCGCCGGTGGCGAAAAGAGCGGTGCTGCGGCGGCACTGGCCGAGCTTTATATCGGTAAGAAGGTTGTTCTGACGCCGATTAAAGAAAACTCAATCGAATCAATAAACCTCATTCGCGCCGCGTGGGTCGCCTGCGGTGCAGTGGTCAGTGAGTTGACGGCTGAGCAGCACGATGAAGTATTCGCAGCGGTGAGTCATTTGCCCCACCTGTTATCTTTTGCATTGGTGCACGATCTGGCGCAGCGCCAAAATCGCGACCAACTGTTGTCATTCGCCGCCAGCGGTTTTCGTGATTTCACCCGTATAGCCGCCAGTTCTCCGGAAATGTGGCGTGACATCTGCATGGCCAATCGCAGCGCATTGATGGATGAATTGGGCAGCTACATGCAGGAACTCGAAACGATACATACGGCACTGTCCGAATGCGATGCCGGAAAACTGCAAGAAATATTCAGCCTCGCCCGCGCAGTGCGCGGCAATTGGACGCAACAATAGAATGGAAACAGACGTAAGACATAAGTAAAATTCACCCGAAAAGTTGTACCAATTTTGAGTATGGGCAGTGGGGATATACAATCACGGTAACAGTCCACAAGGTGTAAATCATGAAGACATCCGTTTTGAATCAAGTCCCTAAAGGCGAAGGCCTGACACGCGCTGTCTTTGATCTGGAAATGCATGACTTGATGCGGCACGACAAGGCACAAATTCAGCGTGGACTTGATGCCTATAACGATCCGATCGCGCCTAGAACGTCGCACGCTGACTTCATGGTCGAACCGAAAACAGAACTTCTGAGCCGGATAGATGTGCGACATCGTTTTTCAAAAACGTCATTGCGAGAAGCGTAGCGACGCGGCAATCCAGTATTTTTTATAATTGATGCTTATTCAATTCTTGACGGGGCGCTACATCACTGACTGGAATCTGGCTGTAAACGGTAAAAAACCTTTTCCAATTAAGGGGCTTGATCAATGAGAATGACTGAAATTCAGCCTCAGGAGAACTGGGTGTTGTCTGTTGTTGCCGATGACGGTCGAGTCGGCAGCTTTGATGTCAGCCCGTACCTTGCATACGAAGCGTTTGAGGAACTCAGGAATCACGGCGAGTTTAGTAAAATTTCTAGAAAATGTTGGAATGTTAGACCTGACCCCGTGACCGTGTTAGACCTGACCCCGTGACCGCCGTGACCGTCCGTGACCCCGTGACCGTCAGGTCGATAACAACAAGCTGTTGATGGGGTCAGGTCTTGCAAGCACGCATTTCTTAGAATCTTTATGTTTTCACCCCGCCCTGTAGATTCCTGTATTCAAGATTAACTTAAATTAATTCTTAGCTATTTTATGTAATATATTGTTTTATAAATATATATTGCAAACAATGAACCGTTGAAAGCGCACCATGACTCACTCTGCATATATTGATCTTCCTCCCTTGCTATCTGCCGGCGGCACAGTTCGTCTGCCGGGCTCCAAGAGCATTTCCAATCGCGTGTTGTTGCTCGCGGCGTTAGCCGAAGGGACGACCGAAGTGCGCGACCTGCTGCGCTCCGATGATACCGACCGTATGCTGGAGGCGTTGCAAACGCTGGGCGTGGCGGTTGAATCGCTGGGCGACAATGCTTATCGCGTCACCGGTTGCAGTGGCGACTTTCCTGTTAAGGAAGCCAAACTGTTTTTAGGCAATGCCGGTACGGCGTTCCGTCCACTGACTGCTGCGCTGGCCTTGGCGGGCGGCAATTACGAGTTATCCGGTGTTGCGCGCATGCACGAGCGGCCGATCGGTGATCTGGTGAACGCCTTGCGTCAGTTGGGTGCTGATATCGAATATCTGGGCAACGAGGGCTTTCCACCGCTGTCGATACGTCCTGCGATACTGGCAGCAGATGTCGCTCAAGTTCGCGGTGATGTGTCCAGCCAGTTTTTGACCGGTCTTTTGATGGCGCTCCCGCTGATGAAACAGACGGTCAGTATCGAGGTGGTGGGCGAGTTAATCTCCAAACCTTATATCGAAATCACGCTGGCGATGATGGAGCGCTTTGGGGTCAAAGTTGAACGCCAGGGATGGCAACGCTTTGTGGTGTTTGGCGGACAACGCTATCAGAGTCCTGAAGTGATCTATGTGGAAGGCGATGCCTCTTCCGCCTCCTATTTTCTGGCAGCCGGAGCCATCGGCGGTGGGCCGGTGCGCGTTGAAGGAGTGTGGAAGACCAGTATACAGGGCGATGTGAAATTCGCAGCCGAGTTAGCGAAGATGGGTGCGGTGATTACCATGGGTGATAACTGGATCGAATCTTCCGCTCCAACCAGTGGCAAATTGAACGCCATCGAACTGGACTGCAACCATATACCCGATGCCGCGATGACGCTGGCGACCGCAGCCTTGTTTGCGGAAGGCACAACTGTATTGCGCAATATCGCCAGCTGGCGCGTCAAGGAAACCGACCGTATCTCGGCGATGGCAACCGAATTGCGCAAGGTCGGCGCAACAGTGGAAGAGGGCGCGGATTACATCAAAATTACAGGATTGAGGATTGAGGATAAAGGATTTAAAAGCGTGTGTGCTCACTCCTCGCTCCTCGCTCCTCGCTCCTCTATCGACACTTACGACGATCACCGCATGGCGATGTGTTTTTCTCTGGCGGCATTCGGCGCTGAGGGCATCCGCATCAACGATCCCAACTGCGTCGCCAAGACCTTTCCGGATTACTTCGCAGCCTTCGCCGCTGTCACCAAAGCCGTTCCGGTGATCGCGATCGACGGGCCTTCCGCTTCGGGCAAGGGCACTGTCGCTCAGCGCGTCGCCACAGAACTTGGCTTTCATTATCTGGACAGCGGTGCGTTGTATCGTCTGCTGGCAACAGCAGCGCAGCGGGATGGCATCGCGCTGGAGGATGAAGCTGCACTAGCCAGTCTCGCAGGTCGCATAGATATCCGCTTCGAGGGTGAGAAGATCTGGCTGGACGGCGAGTTGGTGGGGGATGAGTTGCGCTCGGAGAAGAGCGGAGCTGCCGCCTCAAAAATTGCCGCCTTGCACATGGTTCGTGCCGCCTTGCTGGACAAGCAAAGAGCCTTCCGTCGTGCGCCGGGACTGGTCACCGACGGGCGCGATATGGCCTCAGTCGTGTTCCCCGATGCGGCGCTGAAGATCTTTTTGACCGCCTCAGCCGAGGCGCGTGCAGAAAGGCGCTATAAGCAGTTGAAAGAAAAAGGAATGGATGCTAATATCGCGCCGCTTTTGCAGGAGATAAAAGCGCGCGACGAGCGAGATACTCAGCGCAGTGCAGCTCCCCTGCAACAGACACCCGGTGCAAGTCTGCTGGATACCACTGATCTTACTATCGAACAGGCGGTTAATTCGGTGCTGACAGGCTACCGGCGTAGGGCCCCGTAGGACACCCCGTCTTTCGGGTTTTTAACTAACCTCTGTGTAAACAGAAAAATCTTAGGTGTATTCGATGAACGCAACTGCAGACGCTGTATTTAATCCCGATAGTTTTGCCGCGATGTTTGAAGAAAGTTTGACCCGCAAAGAAATGCGCGCTGGCGAACTGATTACCGCACAAGTTGTACGTATTGACCACAATGTGGTTGTAGTAAATGCTGGTCTTAAATCCGAAAGCTGGATTCCAGTTGAAGAATTCCTGAACGACAAGGGCGAAATGGAAGTTGCTGCTGGCGACTTCGTAACCGTCGCTATTGAATCGCTCGAAAACGGCTATGGTGAAACCAAGCTGTCTCGTGAAAAAGCTAAGCGTCTGGCTGCATGGCACGATCTTGAATTGGCTATGGAAGAAGGCAAGATCGTTGAAGGTTTTGTCAGCGGTAAGGTTAAGGGCGGTCTGACTGCCATGGTTAACGGTATTCGCGCATTCTTGCCGGGTTCTTTGGTGGACATTCGTCCAGTCAAGGACACCACACCGTACGAAAACAAGACCATGGAATTCAAGGTTATCAAGCTGGATCGTCGCCGTAACAACGTGGTTGTTTCTCGCCGCGCAGTTCTGGAAGAAACGATGGGCGCTGACCGTGAATCAGTCATGGAAAATCTGAAAGAAGGCGCAATCGTTAAGGGCGTGGTCAAGAACATCACGGACTACGGCGCATTCGTTGATCTGGGTGGTATCGATGGTCTGTTGCACATCACCGACCTGGCATGGCGTCGTGTTAAGCATCCTTCAGAAGTCTTGACGGTTGGCGATGAAATCGAAGCGAAGATCCTGAAATTCGATCAAGAAAAGAATCGCGTTTCACTGGGTATCAAGCAAATGGGCGATGATCCTTGGAATGGTCTGGCACGTCGTTACCCACAAGGTACACGCATGTTCGGTAAGGTTACTAACCTGACTGACTACGGTTCATTCGTTGAAATCGAACAAGGCATCGAAGGTCTGGTTCACGTTTCTGAAATGGATTGGACTAACAAGAACGTACACCCATCTAAGGTTGTTCAGGTAGGTGACGAAGTTGAAGTCATGATCCTGGAAATCGACGAACAACGCCGTCGTATCTCTTTGGGTATGAAGCAGTGCCACTCCAATCCTTGGGATGATTTCGCGATCAACCACAAGAAGGGTGACAAAGTTAAGGGTCAAATCAAGTCTATCACTGACTTCGGCGTGTTTATCGGTCTGGATGGCGACATCGACGGTCTGGTACATCTGTCTGATCTGTCATGGACTCAGCCTGGCGAAGAAATGGTACGCAACTTCAAGAAGGGTGATGAAGTTGAGGCTGTTGTGTTGGCGATCGATGTTGAGCGCGAGCGCATTTCTCTGGGCATCAAGCAAATGGAAGGTGACCCGTTCGGCGGCTTTGCAGCTACCAATGAAAAGGGCGCTATCGTGACCGGCGTGGTTAAGTCTGTTGATGCCAAGGGCGCTGTGATCACACTGCCAGGCGATGCAGAAGCTTACCTGAAGTCGTCTGAGTTCTCAGTTGATCGCGTAGAAGATATTCGCACTCACCTGAAAGAAGGCGATTCCGTTAAGGCGATGATCATCAACGTAGATCGCAAAAATCGCGGTATCAATCTGTCAGTTAAGGCGTTGAGCAAGGCTGAAGATTCTGCTGCTATGCAAAAATTGGCGGCTGACAGCAGCACTAGTGCGGGTACAACCAATCTGGGCGCGTTGTTGAAGGCTAAACTTAGCGGTAAGTCTGAAGCTTAAGCTCAGGAGAAATGCATGACTCGTTCTGATTTGATTGCCCGGTTGGCCGAATTGCACCCGCAATTGCTGGCTAAGGATGCAGAGCTGGCCGTAAAGGTGATTCTCGACTCATTGTCATCCACATTGTCGAGTGGCGGGCGGGTGGAGATTCGCGGATTCGGCAGCTTTGGCCTCAATTACCGTCCACCACGTCAAGGGCGCAATCCCAAGACTGGCGACAAAGTAAAAGTGCCAGCCAAATACGTGCCACACTTTAAGGCAGGTAAGGATCTTAGAGAGCGGGTAGGTAACGAAGCAGCCTGATTGCTAAGGTAGTATAAAAAGTGGCGGTGATATTGAAAGATATCGCCGCCATTTTTTTATCATGCTATTCTCGATAAAGGATTTTATTGGTGCATCAAAATGCGTTATATTAGCTGGCTTTTACAAATGATCGCCTTCATCGTCTTGCTGGGCTTTGCCCTCAAAAACGGTCAACCGGTTACATTGCATTATTTTTTTGGATACGAGTGGCAGTCGACCTTAGTGATCGCACTGCTGGTCTTTTTTACCATAGGCGCGGGCCTAGGTATTTTAGCGACACTGGGCATCTGGTTCCGCCAGCGCCGCGAAATCGCACGCTTAAAGCGTGAGATCAGCGAAATTAAAAAACTGAATAGCAACGCTTAAATCATCAGCTTTAGCTTACATTCCTGTTTTACATAGTGACATCATCTTAAGAATGATGACTAATAATATGATTATATTGAATTTTTTGGTGGCCGCAATTGATGGAATTTGAACCGTGGATGCTGCTTATTTTCCCTTTGTTCTTCGGCATGGGGTGGTGGGCTGCACGTTTGGATATCAAGGATTTGCTTTCTGAATCGACAGCTGTGCCGGAGTCGTATTTCCAGGGTTTGAATTTCCTGCTCAACGAACAGCAGGATAAGGCCATCGAGGCTTTTATCGAAGTGGTCAAGATCGACCCGCAGACGGTGGAATTGCACTTCGCACTAGGCAGCTTGTTTAGACGTCGCGGCGAAGTTGATCGCGCGTTGCGTATGCATCATAATCTGGTGGACCGAGCCGATTTGGATGATAGTCAGCGTCAGCAGGCGATCTTTGAACTGGCTCAGGATTATCTCAAGGCCGGAATATTAGACAGGGCAGAGCGGTTATTCACCGAACTGGAAAAATCTAGCTATGCCAAACCGGCTTTGGAATTTTTGCTCGAATTGTTTCAGAAGGAACGCGACTGGCTCAAGGCGATTGCAGTCAGTCAGCAATTGGCTACCGTCTCCGGTCAGTCGTACGCAAAACAGGCCGCTTTTTTCTATTGCGAACTGGCGAACGAGGAAATCACCGCCGGCAATCTGACCGGTGCACGTGCGCATTTGCTGCAGGCGCTTGCTGATTGCCCTGCAAGCGTACGGGCGAGCATTATGCTGGGCGACATGGAACAGGAAGAGGGCAAGACAGAACAGGCGATTGCCATCTGGCAGGGCGTGGAGACTCAGGATGCGCAGTATCTGCCGCTGGTCGCCGAGCGTTTGTTGAACGCCTATCGCGAGATGGATCGCGAGGCGGAGGGTATCGTCTTATTGCGTAACTATCTGATTAATTATCATTCTATCGACACGCTCAACGTGGTGTTCGACGGCATCTTGAAATATGAAGGTTCTGCATCGGCTTATCAGTTGGTGCGAGATGAGTTGGTGCGCAATCCGACCCTGCTCGGTCTCGACAAATTGCTCGAAGCCCGCTTGCTGGAAGTGTCGCTGGATCGACGCGCCGACATCGAACTGGTCAAAGATCTGGTGCATAAGCGCACAAGAAATCTCGCGATGTACCACTGTGGTCATTGCGGTTTTAAAGCAAGAAAATTTTACTGGCATTGTCCGGCCTGTCAGGCATGGGATAGTTATGCGCCTAAACGCGATGAGGAAAGTGGTAAACCTTTATGAGTGATCCCAAGATTATTGTAGCCCTGGACTATCCGGGAGCGGTGCCGGCTCTGGCGCTTGCACACCGTTTGTCGCCCGAGTTGTGCCGCCTGAAGGTAGGCAAGGAGTTGTTCACCGCAACCGGTCCCAGTCTGCTCGAACAACTGATGAAACGCGGTTTTGAAATTTTTCTGGATTTGAAATTTCACGACATTCCCAATACCACCGCGCAAGCCTGTAAGGCCGCTGCTAGTCTCGGTGTATGGATGGTGAATGTGCATGCGCTGGGCGGTCGCAAGATGCTGGAAGCGGCGCAATTAGCGGTCTCCAACTGTGCAAAGCCACCTAAGTTGATCGCGGTGACATTGCTGACCAGCATGAATCAGGAAGATATCTCTGATCTGGGCATCAATGCGACTCCCGAGCAGATGGTGCTGCGACTGGCTGCCATGGCGAAGGAATCGGGTCTGGATGGCGTGGTTTGTTCGGCGATGGAAACCGAAATTTTACGCAAACAGCTGGGCAACAAGTTCTGTCTGGTCACCCCGGGAATCCGTCCACCGGCGGCCAGCCTGGACGATCAGTCCCGCGTGATGACGCCGGAAGCGGCTTTACGTGCCGGTTCCAGCTATCTGGTGATCGGACGTCCCATTACCAAAGCAGCCGATCCGTTGCAGGCGCTGATCGATATCAACATGGGTATCCGGGGAATCGCATAATGGTTTTACCAGAATTTAATCACGCCAAAGTGCTGGTGGTCGGCGATGTGATGCTGGACCGCTACTGGTTTGGCGATGTCAATCGTATCTCACCCGAAGCGCCGGTTCCCGTGCTCAAAGTCAACCGTGTGGATGAGCGTCCGGGTGGTGCGGCTAACGTGGCGCGCAATATCGCGGCGCTAGGCGCACAGGCGACGCTGTTGTCGGTGGTCGGCGATGACGAGGCGGGCGCCTGCCTGGAAAAGTTGCTCGGCGAACACAGCAACCTGACTGCCTTGTTACACCGCGATGCCAGCATTTCCACCATCATCAAGTTGCGCGCCATCGCACGACATCAGCAGTTGCTGCGCATCGATTTCGAGACGCCGCCCAGCCACGAGGTATTGCACGCCGCGCTGGAAGATTATCGCGCGCAGTTACCACTGGCCGATATCGTGATTCTGTCCGATTACGGCAAGGGCGGACTGGCGCACATTGCACAGATGATACAGATGGCCAGAGACGCCGGAAAACCGGTGCTGGTCGATCCCAAGGGGG
Organism: uncultured Nitrosomonadales bacterium; assembly: GCA_903885165.1. GTDB lineage: Bacteria > Pseudomonadota > Gammaproteobacteria > Burkholderiales > Gallionellaceae > Gallionella. The sequence continues at coordinate 26,436 of CAISHO010000112.1, forward strand.
ATGATTACGCACGTTATGCGGGAGCTACGCTCTTGACCCCTAATCGCAGTGAATTTTGCCAGGTGGCAGGTAGCTGGCATGACGAGAGCGAGTTAAACGCTAAAGCACAGGCACTGCGTACCCAATTGCAACTGGAAGCATTGCTGGTCACGCGCAGCGAAGACGGCATGAGCCTGTTTATGGCCGATGAAGTATTGCATGTGCCGACCCACACCCGTGAAGTGTTCGATGTCAGCGGGGCAGGGGATACCGTGATCGCGACTCTGGCGGTGATGCTGGCAAGTGGCGCGGCGCTGCCTGATGCGATGCGCATCGCCAATCGCGCAGCCGGTATCGTGGTTGGTAAACTGGGCACGGCGGTAGTGAACCGGGAAGAGATCGTTAAGGATATGGAAAACCAGGATTGAGGATTGGGGAGTAAGGATTGAGGATTGAGTAAAATCGAACTGCCCTGTTTCTAACTCAATCCTCATTCTGGAATCCTCGATCCTAAACAAGGAGAAGTTATGTACTACATCGTTACCGGAGCTGCCGGATTTATCGGCTCAAATCTAGTCAAAGCGCTCAATCTGCGCGGCGAGACCAATATCATCGCGGTGGACAATCTCAAGAGTGCCGACAAGTTCAAGAATCTGGTGGACTGCGATATAGCCGACTTTCTGGACAAGGAAGAGTTTCGCAAGAAGATTCAGGAAGGCTATTTTGACGGTCTGATCAAAGCCGTGCTGCATGAAGGCGCGTGTTCCGACACCATGGCCACCGATGGTCGTTACATGATGGACAACAACTACCAGTACACGCTGGAGTTGCTCAACTACTGTCAGACTGAAGATGTGCCCTTTTTGTATGCCTCCTCGGCTTCCGTGTATGGCGGCGGTGGCGTGTTCAAGGAAAGCCGTGAATTTGAGTCACCGCTGAACGTCTACGCGTACTCCAAATTTTTGTTCGATCAGATCATGCGCAGGCGCTGGCACAAACGCGGCGCACAGATCGTCGGCCTGCGCTATTTCAACGTCTACGGCCCGCGCGAGCAGCACAAGGGACGCATGGCATCGGTGGCCTTCCATTTTTTCAACCAGTACCGCGCAGAAGGCAAAGTAAAACTGTTTGAAGGTTGTGAGGGTTACACCAACGGCGGCCAGTTGCGCGATTTCGTCTCGATAGAAGACGTGGTCAAGGTGAACATGTATCTGCTGGATAATCCGCATATTTCCGGCATCTTCAACTTAGGAACAGGTCAGGCGCAAAGCTTTAACGATGTGGCGGTAGCGACAGTCAACACCCTGCGTCAGGCAGAAGGTAAGGATGCATTGGCGCTGGAACAGTTGCTGGAATCCGGCATCATCAGCTACATTCCGTTTCCGGACGCATTGCGCGGCAAATACCAGAGCTATACTCAGGCCGACATCGGCGCACTGCGCGGGACAGGCTATGGCGAGCCATTTTTATCGGTCGAGCAGGGCGTAGCAAGATATGTAGGACACATGTTAAAGGCGGCGCAAGCCTAGAATCGAGTCTTCTTTGGAGATGTGATGACCAACCTTAAATATTCAAGATTGACTGAAGCTGACTATCTGCTGGGCGAGTTAGCGAGTGAAATCCGCCATGAATACGTCGATGGAGAAGTCTTTGCCATGGCGGGTGCCGGTGAAGCGCACAATCTGATCGCAGGTAATATTTTCGCTAAACTGCGTGGACTGGTACGAGGAGGTCCGTGCCGGGTATATATATCCGACATGAAGCTGCGGGTTAAAACCTGGAAGGCCTATTATTATCCCGACGTCATGGTGACATGCGATCCAAACGGAAATGTGCTCATTGATGATATTAGTAATGCCCGTTTCCCTCTCCTCAATCCTCTCCCGCTTGCGGGCGAGGAGGCAAGCGAATCGTTACACGAGCTTTTTGATTATGACAGCGAAGGGAATTACAAGGAACGCCCAAGTCTGGTAGTAGAAGTGCTCTCACCAAGCACCGAGCGAACTGACCGGCGTGAGAAGATGCTGGCGTATCGCACCTTGCCCGATTTGCGTGAATACCTGCTGGTTGCAACGGATAAACAGCACGTAGAACTTTATCGGCGAGATGCTCAGGATGAATGGCAACTGACGAACATAAATCCAGCCGACGGCATCCACTTGGAGAGCTTGGGCTACGACCTGTCATTGAATGACATTTACGAAGACGTGAAACTGGATGCCAGTTTTATTCAAATTAATTAGATAGTTATATTAACCTGACGGTCTGATGGTAGTTCATCCAGACGTAACAAACGAAAGAGCAAATATGGGCGCACAGTGGAAGGCAAGACACAAGGAAGTTGCAGCGAATGCAAAGGGTCGCGTGTTCGGTAAATTATCCAAGGAAATCATGGTCGCAGCTCGTTCGGGTGCCGATCCTGATATGAATCCGCGCCTGCGATTGGTTGTCGAACAGGCCAAAAAAGTCTCCATGCCGCGCGAAACCTTAGAACGTGCCATAAAGAAAGGCGCAGGCCTGCTCGATGAAGGCATGGTGCTGGAAAAACTCACCTATGAGGGTTTCGCTCCGCATCGCGTACCTGTGATCGTCGAGTGTCTGACAGATAATGCAAACCGCACTTATCCCAATATTCGCGTTCTGTTCCGCAAGGGCCAACTGGGTGCGTCGGGTTCGGTTTCCTGGGATTTCGATCATCTTGGCATGATAGAAGCGCTGCCCAGTTCCAAAGAGGCGGATGCTGAACTGGCCGCTATCGAAGCCGGCGCTCAGGATTTTGAACCCGCCGATGAAGGCGCCACCTTGTTTATGACTGATCCGAGCGATCTCGATGCAGTCTGCCGCGCGCTGCCAACATTTGGCTTTACCGTGCAATCAGCGTTGATCGGGTATCGCCCCAAGAATCCTGTCACGCTGACGGATACTGAACGTGAGGAAGTTGAAGCATTTCTCGAAGCCGTAGACGCGGATGATGACGTGCAAAACGTCTATGTCGGATTAGCCTAAGCTTCCAGGTCGATTGCTGTGGTGGCAGTCGACCAATCATGATATCTGAGAATAGGTTGCAGCAAAATACGAATGGTTGTGTAACAATAAAATCATTTATGCATTACGGATACTTAGTTTTACATAATATACATTATGCGTATATTAATTTATTGGCTAGATGTAGATGAAATCGCCATTTGGCGGCTTTGTTGGTAGAATGGGGAATCAACATACAAACACGATAATAATGACGCTTACGGAATCGCAACTTGTATCCATGCTTAAAATGCAGGACGAAATGAACCGCAAGGTTAATCCTGAATGGGTATCTGCCAAAAATAACTGGCATCGTGCAATTTTGGTTGAAGGTGTCGAAGCAATTGAGCATCACGGCTGGAAATGGTGGAAAAAGCAAGAGTGCGACATGGAACAGTTGCGTATGGAACTGGTTGATATTTGGCATTTCATTTTGTCGGCGTCGATTGAGCATAAACACGGTAACGTGGCCCTCGCTAAACTGGAGATGCTGAGCGAACTGACCCTCCATCAGAAAACAGTGCAGTTTGATAATACTTACTACATGCTGACTCAATTGAATCTGCTGGAAAAGCTTGACCTGCTGGTCGGTCTGGCAACTGCTAAACGTACTAGTCTTGCGCTGTTTGAATCACTGCTGACGGACTGTGCCATGGATTGGAGCGCGTTATTTAAGCAGTATGTTGGTAAAAATGTACTTAATGTATTTCGTCAGGATCACGGCTATAAACTGGGCACATATGTCAAAGTATGGGATGGACGCGAAGATAATGAACATTTGATCGAAGTGCTTGCCGCCACCGATCCTAATATCAGCGATGTAAGAACAATACTTTATGAATCACTGAAGACGAAATATTCAGCGGTTATCGAAGGCACTACAAGTATTTAATAAATTTATTTAAAACATTTTAACCACAACCGGAGCATTGAATATGAATCGCAAAGAACTGATAGACGCATTGGCAGGTAAGACCGGTAGCACAAAGGCTGACGCTGATAAGAATATCGCAGCCCTGCTGGAAATCATCTCTGAAACATTGGGCAAAGGAGAAAATCTGGCGCTGGTCGGCTTCGGTACTTTCGAAGTGCGCGAACGTGCAGCCCGTACTGGCCGTAATCCGGCAACCGGCGCTGAACTGAAGATCGCCGCTTCAAAGACACCTGCATTCAAGCCAGGCGCAACCCTCAAAGCGGCTGTAAACGGTAAGTAAAGCAATTCAACGGAGCCTGTCAGTCAACTGGCTGGCTCCGCCCTCACCTGCTCATTATCTTAAATTTCCGTTTAAAATCAATGATGCACATCAGATTTACAAGTTTAATCTTAGCACTGTTATTGTTTAGCGCTGTTGCCTGCGCGCAAGATGGCGTCGGTGTCGGCAGTCTTTCTTTATTTCGTAATTTAGTCCCCGCGCAACAGCTAGAACAGCAAGCATCCGTTCAGTATGAAGACATGATGCATAAGGCGTCCGCTCAACACGCGCTGGCAACCGATAAGAATGCGCAACTGAAGCGCCTGCACACTATCACCTCAAGAATTATCCCTCACGCCGGAAAATTTAATCCACGCGCAGGCCAGTGGCAATGGCAGATCAATCTGATCCGCTCGAATCAACTCAATGCGTTTTGTATGCCGGGCGGTAAGATCGCGGTGTATTCCGGGCTAATCGATACGTTAAAATTATCTGATGATGAAATCGCCATCGTACTGGGCCACGAAATCGCTCACGCGCTGCGTGAACACGCCCGTGAACGCATGGCCAAGAGCGAGCTAACCCAGTTTGGGGTATCCCTGTTAGGACACAATATTGGAGACGGGCGATATAACAGCCTATTTCAAGCTGGTGGTTCCCTGCTGACACTGAAATTTTCACGCAGCGATGAAACCGAAGCAGACATTGTCGGGTTGGAGCTCTCCGCCCGTGCTGGCTATGATCCAAGAGCCGGGATGACGCTTTGGCGTAAGATGACCGCCAGCAATCGTGGCGCGCCACCTCAATGGCTATCGACGCATCCCTCCGGTGAGAACCGTGAAAGGGAAATCGCGCGTCATTTGCCCGAAGTTATGCCTCTGTATAACAAGGCCAAACAATAGTCAGACAAATATCCGGCAGAACAAAGCGTCCAAACCGGAGTGTCTTGGCTAACTTTCCTTATCTGCCGTAATTATCATCAAAGCGCTGAATATCGTCTTCGCCCAGATATTCGCCGACCTGAATTTCAACGATGTGCAGCGGAATTTTGCCTCGATTTTCCAGACGGTGCAGCGTACCCATCGGAATATAGGTGCTTTGGTTCTTCTGCACGGTTATTACCTGGTCACCATTAGTCACCGTTGCAGAACCAGAGACAACCACCCAGTGTTCGGAGCGATGCGAATGGCTCTGCAAGCTGAGCTTAGCGCCAGGCTGAACGACAATACGCTTGATTTTAAATGAATTTTCATCTTCCTCAAGCACCGAGTAACTTCCCCACGGGCGATTCACTTTCACATGGCAGACGTGTTCGGTCGCGCCTTTACCTTGCAACGCATCAACCACTTCGCGCACACGCTGAGTTTGATCATTCCTGGAAATAAGAATCGCATCCGCCGTTTCGATGACACAAAGATCTTCCAGACCAATGGCAGCAACCAGACGTTTTTCAGAACGAATCAGACTATTTTTGCAATCGATGGCGATCACATTACCCGACAACGCATTGCCCGCTACGTCCTTAGCGGCAATCTCATGCACCGCGTGCCAGCTCCCGACATCGTTCCAGCCAAAGTCGCAGGGAATCAACGAAACGCGACTGGATTTTTCCAGCACGCCATAGTCGATCGAAACCGATGGCATGGCGGAAAAATGCTTGTCTATCGCTTGCTGGTAATTACCGGTCAAGCGAATTTCTGCCTCTATCATTTGAACGACACGATAAACTTCCGGCAGATATTGCTCAATTTCGGCCAGAATTGCAGAAGCACGCCAAACGAACATACCTGAATTCCAATAGTAACCACCCTCCTCTAAAAATTGCTCTGCGGTCGCCAGATCAGGCTTCTCGGTAAAACGCTCGACAACTAAAATGCTATTCGCTGAGAGCTGATCGCTGTTTTGAGTTTTGACATAACCAAAACCGGTATCGGGACGAATTGGTTCAATACCGAACGTCACCAAATTTCCGCCTTGCGCCGCTGCTATGGCGCGTTGTAAACATGCGCGAAATTCGACAGCATCTTTGATCACGTGATCGGCTGGCAACACGACCATGATCGGGTCACTGCCATCGGCCATCAGGCGGGCTGCGGCCAACGCAATCGCAGGCGCGGTATTTCGGCCAACGGGTTCAAACAAAGACTTAAAGGGCTGCAAGGCGTGATATGCCTCGCCCTTGGCGTGAGACTCCTGCGTGACGATCATCACATGATCGGATTGAATCACAGGCGACAGGCGATCTACTGTGGCTTGTAACATCGTTTCATCGCCATCAAGCGCCAGAAACTGCTTGGGCATATTCTGACGCGACAACGGCCAGAGACGACTGCCGCTGCCACCGGCCAAAATTACTGCATACGCTTCAATATTTTCTATGGTCATAATTATTCTTTCTCTGTTTTACTGAGTCGTCGTTAAGCCAAAACACAATATCATTCATCTGGACTACATCGCTCTTTCTTTTTGCATCTTTTCCAGCAAGCCCTGCCACAAGCGAATCTGGCTCGATTTCCCGCCGGCCGCACTTACACCTGGCAACCACAAATCTTCGTCGTTAAAACTGTATACAGGGACGAGATCCTTCCTCTTGAAAACGAGTGACACACTACTAGACAGATTATCAAGTATATAAGGACCGGAATCAGCTGTCGTGCAGTAAGCCAACAATATGCGCCTCGTTCTAGCGCAGCGCACGTACATAAGTGATACGCAGGCTCTGCACTGGATACCCATCGAGTTAAGACCGAAATACTTCCCTATTGCATAATCTTCACAATCAGCGCCTTCAGATGCCAAGTATTCAACTGGGATTGCCAAGTAGTCAAGAACCCCCAGTGTTGGGCATCTGTGTAATAACGGATTCGATTCCAATACACGTTAAAATCTTTGAGGTCGCTCATAGTCTCCTCTGCCAAAGCTATTGAGGCACTGTACTTTGCGAAATGCTTAACCTCTTCATTCTGCCAACCCATTAATCTTTCAGGCGCGTCACTAGCCCAACGAGAAGCAACATGACGCAGCAATCCGGGAGCGAACGTCACGATGTCCCCCGCAACCGATAAAAAAGAGAATTGCCAGCAACACAGCCCAGCGTAACTTAAAGATTGAATTCAAATGAGACTCCGATAGAGTTCAATGAAACGTTAACGTGAAACTCGCATCGCGAGTGGTTTACCCTTTCCCAAACTTACGAGGGAGAATTAAAAGGGGGGAAACCGACAAAGCGAGTTTTTTATCAGTGATGGCATTATTTCTATGCTAGTTAGTGTAAGCGAAAAATTCACTTTCTGCACGTACACAAGGATTTACACTTCACTAATGTCACCGGCATGGTGCCAAAAAATCGGGTCAATCAAATAATCAATATATGCTCTGTCGATGGCATCGGCATTGTACTGCCACCAGTATCGAAAATAAACAGGCCAGAAAAGTAGCTCAGAACAGTGATAAAGATACTCACTAAAAAAGCCGTCCAAAATCCAGAGACTTTGAATCCTGACACAAGAGACGATACCAAAAGCATCATCAAAGCGTTAATTACCAACAGAAAGAAACCAAACGAAATAATCGTAAGCGGAATGGTCAATATAATAATGACTGGTTTGATGAGCGCGTTAACGATACCAAGCAACAGCGCAGACATAACCAGCGATGATTTACTTGCAAATTTCACGCCATGAAAAACCACACTCGCAATCCGCAGTGAAAAGGCAGTCACTGCGCAGTGTGCAAGGAACGCTAGGATATTGTTCATGATGGCTGTAAGAAGCGATATTGACCGTAATAGGAGTTAACGATGCAACTCCTATTGCTCGAATCAGGAAAATTTATCGATGACGACGACATCCTCTAGCGACAACGATCCGGGGCGGGGCAATGGATCACCGATGCCTTTGCCAATGGCAACGAACATGACGATGGCGTGATCGCCGGGCAGATTGATGATGTGCCCTACCTTATCGAAATCAAATCCATCCATTGGACAGGACTGATAACCCATATCCAGCGCAGCCAGCATTAAAGTCATTGCCGCCATGCCGCAGGAGCGCATCCCTTCGTCGCGTTGCATTTGCTCGCGCCCTGTATAAAACTGAGTAATAGCAGGCAGAATGTAATCCTGCACGGACTGGGGGGTGTTGCGCCAGTAGCGAACCGGGTCTTTTTCCCAAGCCTTGATATCTGCCGTTAATACGACCAGCAGCGAAGCGTCTGTTAACTGAGCCTGATCCCATGCGGCGGCACGAATCTTTTTACGCTGTTCCGGATCGCGAACCAGCACGAAGCGCCAGTTTTGAATATTCCACGCGGTCGGCGCACGCATTGCCTGCGACATTAATTTTTCAATCTCAGCTTCTGTCATGCGGTGTTCTGCATCATATGCCTTGATCGCACGGCGTGATTCGATTGCGTTTGAAACTTCCATGATCTCTCCAGTTATTAATAATTATCGAATGCCAGCCCTCGACAATAAGATCAAAATTGAATAAGGCATCTTTCCGACTGCGACATACAATTTGCTTATCCCATACCATTGCTTGAAGTATATCCTGCTTATCGCAAGCGTCTGAAACAAAGGTTGCCAAATTGTCAGGGGGGGGGGCGTCGCCTGATCAGGCATGAGACACATGCCGAGCGCTATCTCTTGGCACTTACCGCTATTAGCTGGCTCTATGTATTACATTTGCAGTTTTATGCGTCCCCTGTTTTATGAAATCCAAGCTGCTAGATGCTCTTGCTGAATAGCTAGATAATGCGTTTTCTGGAGACACTTCTGAGACACTTGAGACAAATCGGAGACACTTTTTACATTA
>CAISHO010000113.1 GCA_903885165.1 uncultured Nitrosomonadales bacterium
GCCAGCGAACCCTGGATGTCGAACAGCGCCAGCTTCTGGTCGAAATCGACAGAAGCGGTGTAGCGCTTGACCAATTCAGCGACAGGCTCAGAAAATCGGCCCGACCATGTCTCATTATCTTGTATGCTTGCCATTGTTAAAAATCCAGATGCTAGTTAAACGGGCATGGCAATATGCCATCCCTGATGATAAAACTTGCGTTCCCGTTTCCCTCACCCCGCCCTCTCCCGTTTACGGGCGAGGGGGATAATGATACGCGATGCGAAATTACGATAACGCAGAACCGGGAGTTGATCGCCATGAATAAGGCGCGCAGTATAAAACAAAATCACCCCTCCGACGCGTTGCCGAATTTTCGTAACCTCGGTGTGACGCTGCGCATGCTGTTGCTGGGCAATGCTCTGGCGCTGCTGGCGGCACTGTTGCAGGCAAATGACGCGATGGATGTGCTGCTGCGCATGATGCAGATCGCGACCCTGCTCACCCCTGTTTTGCTCGGCAGTCTGGTGCTGCTTTGGCTGGCTCAGCCGCTGCTCAATAAACTGGCGTACTGGCCGGGGGTGCTGGCGGTCAATGTTCTGGTCGGTCTGTTCACCCTGTTAACTTGTCTTTTTGCCGGCGAATTCTTTCGTCCTGACAGCGCCGGCTATTTCGATACGGTGCGGTGCGTGTTGCTGAGTGTCGCGATGAGCAGCCTGCTGCTGATGTATTTTCGCCTGCGGGTGAGGGTGTTGTCCCGTTCACTAGAAGACGCGCGCTTGCAGGTGTTGCGTGCGCGTATCCGGCCGCATTTTCTCTACAATACGATCAATACGGTGCTGGGTATCGTGCGAGCGCAACCTAAACTTGCCGAAACCGCGCTGGAGGATATGGCCGACCTGTTTCGCATGGCGATGTCTGACCCGCAGGATCAGGTCGCCTTGAGGGGTGAAATTTCCATTTGTAAACAATATATTGCCTTGGAAAAGCTGCGTATGGGCGATAGATTGCACGTTGACTGGCAAATTCAGGAGATGCCGGAGGATGCGTTGATTCCGGTATTGTTGTTGCAGCCCCTGCTGGAAAATGCGGTGTATCACGGTATTGAACCCCTGATCGAAGGCGGTACGATTCGGGTGTTGCTCAAGCGTCAGGGTGGTGAGTTGCAGATTGTGGTGGAAAATCCTGTGCCGGTTGCCGATTTGTCGCACACGGGAAATCAGATTGCATTGCAAAATATACGCGAACGACTGGCCTTGTTGTTCGATATAGAAGCCAACTATCAGGTCACGCGCGGCCATGGTTTTTATCGTGTGGAGATTACCTTGCCTTACGCGAAGGAAGTGACGAAATGAGCCATACCCCGCTAAAGATATTCATCGTGGACGACGAGGCGCCGGCCCGTAACCGTTTGCGCGAATTGTTAGGCGATTGCGGCGAACAGGTAGCAGGCGAGGCGGCGAATGGTCGGGAAGCACTGGAGAAACTGGCTCTGACGCCGGTCGATGTGGTGTTGCTCGATATCCGTATGCCGCAAATGGACGGGATTGAACTCGCACAGCATCTGCAAAAACTGACCCCGCCACCGGCGTTCATCTTCACTACGGCATATGACGCCTATGCAATCCGGGCGTTCGAGTTGCACGCCGTCGATTATTTGCTCAAACCTATCCGTTTGTCGCGTCTACAGGAGGCGCTGAGCCGTGTGCGAGAGGCTAAACCCGTTGCAGCGGATGTGTTGCACGAATTGCAGCAAGCGCCGAGACGCAACCTGTCCATCCACGAGCGTGGCAGAATTCACCTGATACCGGTCGAGCAGGTGTTATTTCTGCGTGCCGAAGCCAAATACATCACCGTGCGTACCGTGGAGCGCGAATATTTGCTGGAAGAGTCGCTGACCTCGCTGGAAAAGGAATTCGCTGCGCATTTTGTGCGCATTCACCGCAACTGCCTGGTGGCTAAGAGCGCTGTCGAAGGATTTGAGCGTATCGGCAGCGAGGACGGGGAAGGCAGCGGCTGGATGGTTAAGCTCGCCGGTTTGCCGGAGCGACTGGCTATCAGCCGCCGTCAGCAGCACATCGTCAGGGAGTTTGGATAATTGCACGTTTATACCGGATTGTTCATTGGTCCTGTCATTCCCGCGAATGCGGGAATCCAGCAAGAAAAAAATCCGGCGAAGCCGACAAAACAGCGGTGTTGATTCGGTACGCGAGACCTTATTTTAAGTCTGGATTCCCGCCTTCGCGGGAATGACGATTTGCTTGATTTTAGTCGATCTTTATTTAACCTATTGATTTAACTTGCTTATCCACTCTATCAGCGCATCCTGTGCAGCACGTCCGGCCTTGGCGTTCGGGTGATTGATGATAAATACCACAATCCATTTCTTACCGTTTTGGGCGTGCAGATAACCCGCAATCGATTTGACCCCTTCGAGCGAACCGGTCTTAAAATGTCCGGCAATTCCGCCGTCCTTAAACCTGCCACGGGCGGTGCCATCCATGCCCAGTATCGGCAGCGAAGCTTCAAGTTCGGCAGCGAAAGGGCTATTTGCGGCGCGCTGCAATAGGTCGGCCAGATGCTGTGCGCTGATGCGCTCTGAGCGCGACAATCCTGCGCCGTTTTCCAGCACCAGTTCAGGGAAGTTCATCTGAGCACTGGTCAGCCATTGTCGGACTGCGGCCGTGCTTTGCGCCGTGGTGGCCAAATCCGCCGCGCCTAACGTCAGGAACAATTGCCGTGCCATGACATTGTTGCTGAACTTGTTGATGTCGCGGATTACCTCGGATAAGGGCGGCGAGAGATGCGTGGAAAATACGCCTGCTGCATTCGGCGCTGCGCCTGTCCTCACCCGCCCCTGAAGTTGCCCGCCGACTTCGCGCCACAGCGCACCGAATACGGCGGAAAAATAGGCGTCTGGCGTCAGCGGCGAGGAATAATCTTGCGCTTCACCGCAGCCAAACGGGATGCTGCCCTCGATCAAGATGTTGTGACCCTCGATGCGAGTCTGGTAGGCATCCTCGCCTTTGCACGGCAGAGCAGTTGAGGTGTTCACCCGACTGATGACTTGGAAGCCTGCCAGTTCAGGTTCCAATAGTGCAATCGCCTGTGTGCCGTCAGGAATCAGCCGCAGATGCAAGGCATTGAAATTTAGCAGCAAGGCATCCGGTTCGACGTTGTAGGCACGCGCAGGTTTATTGTCGAAAGCGGCCGTACCCTGACTGTCCACGGCGAAAAAGCGGCGGTCGAGCACGATATCGCCGGTGATTTCCCTCAGTCCGCGCTGGCGCAATTCACGCAGCCACAGCCAGAATTCTTCTATCGTTAGTTTCGGGTCACCATAGCCTTTGAACACCAGATTGCCGTGCAGCACGCCCTTGTCGAGTTTTCCGTCCAGATAAGCTTCGGTCTTCCAGCGATAAGCGGGCTTGAGTATTTCCAGTCCGGCATAAGTGGTGAGCAGCTTCATGGTGGACGCCGGATTCATCCCCTGTTCTGTCCTGTGACTGATGAGCGGGGTGGTTTTGCCCGCTTCGCGCACCTCGATGCCGACCGATTCGGCAGGAATATTCGCTTTCGCCAACTCCTGCTTAACCGTATCAGGAAGTTGTGCTGCGCTGACTGAGAAAGCCAGCAATAAGCTCAAGCCTATCAGGCGCTTCATGTCAGTGCCTCGATAATAGTCAGCGTGCGGCCGACCAGCAACTGCATTTCTTCTTCCGTGATGACATAGGGTGGCATGAAATAAACCGTTTGCCCCATCGGGCGCAGCAGCAATTCGTTTTGCAGACCCAGGCTAAAGCAACGCTGGGCAAAATCTTGATGCGGGCTTTCCACTTCGAACGCCCAGATCATGCCGGTATTGCGCCAGTTTTTGACGCGTGGATGGCAGCTTATCGGCGCTGCGATGCGATTCAGAAAGGCTGCCTTGGCGCGATTTGTCGTCAGCACATCGTCCTGTTGAAAAATATCCAGCGTCGCCAGGGCTGCGCGGCAGGCAAGCGGATTGCCGGTATAGGAATGTGAGTGCAAGAAGCCGCGCACGGTCTTGTCATCATAAAAAGCCTGATAAATGGTGTCCGTGCTCATTACGATGGAGAGCGGTAGATAGCCGCCGGTAATGCCTTTGGAAATCAGCAGGAAATCGGGAGAAATTCCATCTGGCCTTACCTCTCCCGGGGAGGAGGTAATCGGTGTGCTATCGCCCCTCCCTTTATAAAAAGGGGGGGAGGGGGGATTTGCTTGCTCGCAGGCAAACATCGTGCCTGTCCTGCCCATGCCGACCGCGATTTCATCGGCAATCAGGTGGACGTGGTATTGATCGCACAGCGCGCGTGCTCGTTTCAGATAGACCGGATGGTACATCGCCATGCCCGCAGCACCCTGCACCAGCGGCTCGATGATGAAGGCGGCAAGTTCGGTGTGATGGCGCTGCAAGTGTGCTTCGAGCGCGTCGGCGCAGCGCAGCGCAAAGGCTTCGGCGCTCTCACCGTAACCGGCATTTCGAGCATCGGGACTGACCACGGTCGCCTGCTGACGAATCAACGGACCGTAGGCATCGCGAAACAGCGCAACATCGGTCACCGATAAGGCGCCCAGCGTCTCACCGTGATAACTGTTTTGCAGGCTGATAAATTGCGTCTTGGCAGGATTTCCCGTGTTGCGCCAGTAGTGTGCGCTCATCTTTAGCGCAATTTCGGTGGCGGACGCGCCATCCGAACCGTAAAAACAGTGCCCCAGCCCTTTCGGTGCTAGGTCGCGCAGGCGTTCGGAGAGTTCAACTACCGGTTCATGCGTAAAACCCGCCAGCATCACGTGTTCGATCCGGTCTAACTGATCGTGCAGTGCGGCATTAATGCGCGGATTGGCGTGGCCGAACAGATTTACCCACCATGAGCTGACTGAATCTAAATATCTTTTATTATCAAAGTCATATAGCCAAACTCCGCTGCCGCGCGCAATTGGCACCAGCGGAAATGATTCGTAATGCTTCATCTGCGAGCAGGGGTGCCAGACGGCAGACAGGCTGCGGCTGACCAGATCGGCGTTGGTAGGTGAGGTGTTTTGCATCAGGCAATCATAACGAATTTGCTTGTATTGCGCTTGCCGGATCGTTTTATGCGACACTGGCAGACAGATAGAACAAACTCAATTTAAGGAGTGCATATGCGTATTTTAATCACAGGCGGAACAGGATTGATCGGGCGGCAATTGTGCCGCGTGTTGCTGGCTGAAGGGCATCAGCTCACCGTATTGAGCCGTCGTCCTGCTACGGTCGCGGCTAAATGTGGCACTGCGGTTCAGGCCATGGCTAGTCTTGCCGAATATTCTGCGGGTGTCTGCTTTGATGCGGTGATCAATTTGGCTGGTGAGCCGATTGCAGATCAGTCATGGAGTGAAAAACGCAAAAAGGCCTTGCGGGACAGTCGAGTTGAACTTACCCATGAATTGGTTGATCGCATCGCAGCGGCTCAGTGTAAGCCGGCCGTATTGCTGTCTGCTTCTGCGATCGGTTTCTATGCCGATCGCGGCGATCTCGCGCAGGATGAGTCCGCGCTCGCAGGCCATGATTTTCCTGCGAAGTTGTGCGTAGATTGGGAGGCGGCCGCTCTTGCCGCCGAAAAGCTGGGGGTGCGCGTCTGTCTGCTGCGCAGCGGATTGGTTTTGAGCCGCGATGGCGGTTTGCTCGAACGTATGGTGCCGCCGTTCAAGCTAGGCATGGGCGCGCGAATAGGTAACGGACGCCAGTGGATGAGCTGGATTCATATCGATGACCTCGTGGCGATGCTAGTCAAGTTGTTGCACGATGAAAACGCCAGCGGTCCGTACAATCTGACTGCGCCTAACCCGGTTAGCAATGCCGAATTCACCACTACCCTGGCTGAGACTTTGCATCGTTCGGCCAGGATTGCTGCACCCGCTTCGTTGATCAAATTCACTATGGGCGAGCGTGCCTGTTTGCTGCTGGAAGGGCAGCGAATTTTGCCGAGCAGGATGACGGAAAGTGGTTATCAGTTCGCATTTGAAAGTCTCGCGCTAGCGCTGGGCAACGTGTTGGCTAAGTAGCTTTTTCTTCGTTAACCATGCGGTAAATGCCGGATTTACTTTGAGTATTATCCTATCTGTGGCATCCTTCGCTACTTAAGTGTAGTCAATATTAATAACGCCCTGGTGCTACAGACTACGGGCGACTGTTGGAGGATAGCAGCAATGAAGTGTGTAGATGATTTTCGCCTGCGCTTTGGTTCACGCGAATTAGTGCCCATCATGATAGGCGGTATGGGTGTAGATATTTCCACCGCCGAATTGGCGCTTGAGGCAGCGCGCCTAGGCGGGATCGGACACATTTCCGATGCGATGCTGCCGACGGTCACCGACAAGCGTTACAAGACAAAATTCGTCAGTGAAAAGCAAAAGCAATACAAGCTGAACATTCTGAATGCCGATAAATCCATCGTGAAATTCGATCTGGAGCAGGTTGCTGAAGCTTCACGGATACACGTTCGACGCACCATGGAAGCCAAACGCGGCGACGGCATGATTTTTATCAACTGTATGGAAAAGTTGACCATGAACGCGCCGCGCGAAACTTTGCGCACGCGTATGCTGGCGGCGCTGGACGAAGGTATCGACGGCATCACGCTGGCGGCGGGGCTGCATCTGGGTTCGTTCGCCATGATGCAGGATCATCCGCGCTTTCACGACGCCAAGCTAGGCATCATCGTATCTTCCGTGCGCGCCTTGCAGTTGTTCCTGCGCAAGAATGCCAAGATCAACCGTTTGCCCGATTACATCGTGGTGGAAGGCCCGTTAGCCGGTGGTCACTTAGGTTTCGGTATGGACTGGGCGCAATACGATTTACGCACCATTACCACTGAAGTCATCCAGTTTCTGAAGACTGAGCAGCTCGACATCCCGGTTATTCCGGCCGGCGGCATTTTTACCGGCAGCGATGCGGTCAGCTATCTGGAAACCGGTTCTGCGGCGGTGCAAGTCGCAACGCGCTTTACCGTGGCCCAAGAATGCGGCATTCCGCCTAAGATTCAGCAGGAATATTTCAAGGCCAGCGAAGAAGATATCGAAGTGAACACCTTGTCGCCCACCGGTTATCCGATGCGTATGATCAAGGGTTGTCCTGCCATCGGATCCGGTATACGTCCGAATTGCGAAGCCTTTGGCTACGTGCTCGACGGGACCGGTAAGTGCGGCTATATCGATGCATATAATCGCGCGGTTGAAGCCAATCCGGATGAGAAGAAAATTGTCGTTTTAGACAAGACTTGTTTGTGCACGCACATGCGCAACTACGATCTGTGGACCTGCGGGCATTACGCCTATCGTTTGAAGGACACCTCGCATCGCAACGAGGACGGTACTTATCAACTGCTGACCGCTGAACACATCTTCAAAGACTATCAGTTCAGCAAAGACAATAAGATCGGCCTACCGCCCAAAAAATAAATAGTCCTGCCGCTCTTGAAATAGAGAGCGGCTATCCCCATTAACAGCATCTGCGGGCGGAGCTTACGGAGCGCTGCCCCTGCATTTAATCCAACTCATTGATTCAGGAGAAATAAATATGAAAATTCGTCCTTTGAACGATCGCGTCATCGTCAAGCGTATGGAAGAAGAGCGTAAAACCGCTTCTGGTATCGTGATTCCCGATGCCGCTACCGAAAAGCCGGATCAAGGCGAAATTATCGCCGTCGGCAATGGCAAGACAGGTGACGACGGTCGTCTGCAAGCGATGACGGTTAAAGTCGGCGATCGCGTATTGTTCGGCAAATATGCAGGTCAGGCTTTCAAGATGGACGGTCAGGAATACATGACGATGCGCGAAGACGACATCATCGGTATCGTCGAAGCGTAATTTTTATGGCCCGATTCCGGCGCAAGACTGGAATCACGGTATTAAACAATTAAGGAGTGTAAAACATGGCAGCTAAAGACGTAAAGTTTCACGACGCAGCGCGCAGCAAAATGGTTATCGGTGTCAATATTCTGGCCGATGCAGTTAAAGTAACACTGGGCCCTAAGGGTCGCAATGTGGTTTTGGATCGTTCATACGGTTCTCCTACCATCACTAAGGATGGTGTTTCTGTCGCCAAAGAAATCGAACTGAAGGACAAGTTCGAAAACATGGGCGCACAAATGGTTAAGGAAGTCGCTTCCAAGACTTCCGATGTTGCTGGTGACGGTACTACGACTGCGACTGTATTGGCGCAATCGATCGTTATGGAAGGCATGAAGTTTGTTGCTGCCGGCATGAACCCGATGGATCTGAAGCGCGGTATCGACCAAGCGGTTATCGCTGCGGTTGCCGAGCTGAAGAAGCTGTCCAAGCCATGTACCACCAGCAAGGAAATTGCTCAAGTTGGTAGCATCTCTGCGAATTCTGACACTGTCATCGGCGAAAAAATCGCTGCTGCGATGGAAAAAGTTGGCAAAGAAGGCGTCATCACTATTGAAGATGGCACCGGCCTGGAAGACGAGCTGGACATCGTTGAAGGTATGCAGTTTGACCGCGGCTATCTGTCACCTTACTTCATCAACAACCAGGATCGTCAACTGGCATTGATGGAAAACCCGTACATCCTGTTGCATGACAAGAAGGTATCCAACATCCGCGACCTGCTGCCTATCCTGGAACAAGTTGCTAAGGCCGGCCGCCCATTGCTGATTATCGCTGAAGATGTCGATGGCGAAGCACTGGCTACACTGGTAGTCAACAACATCCGTGGCATCTTGAAGACGGTTGCTGTAAAGGCACCTGGTTTCGGAGATCGTCGCAAGGCTATGCTGGAAGACATCGCGATTTTGACCGGCGGTACGGTGATCGCTGAAGAAGTTGGTTTGACACTGGAAAAAGCCACTCTGGAAGATCTGGGCCAAGCCAAGCGTATCGAAGTAGGCAAGGACAACAGTATCATCATCGACGGCGCTGGTAGTGAAGACGCAATCAAATCGCGTATCGGTCAGATCAACAAGCAAGCTGAAGAGTCAACCAGCGACTACGACAAAGAAAAACTGCAAGAACGTAAAGCCAAACTGGCTGGCGGCGTTGCTGTAATCAAAGTCGGTGCTGCAACTGAAGTTGAAATGAAGGAAAAGAAGGCGCGCGTAGAAGATGCATTGCACGCAACCCGTGCTGCGGTTGAAGAAGGCATTGTACCTGGCGGCGGCGTAGCTCTGCTGCGTGCTAAGGTTGCTGTTGCCGGTCTGAAGGGCGACAACCACGATCAAGACGCTGGTATCACCATCGTTCTGCGTGCCATGGAAGCGCCTCTGCGCGCCATCGTGCAAAATGCCGGTGACGAGCCATCTGTTGTGGTTAACAAAGTATCTGAAGGCTCTGGCAGCTACGGTTACAACGCAGCGACCAGCGAATATGGCGACATGTTGGCGATGGGTGTCGTTGATCCAACTAAGGTTACGCGCGTTGCATTGCAAAATGCAGCTTCGATCGCCGGTCTGATGCTGACAACAGCCTGTATGGTTGCTGAGTTGCCTGAAGACAAGCCAGCTGGTGGTATGGGTGGCGGCGACATGGGCGGTATGGGCGGCATGATGTAATGCAGCTCGATTGCTGATTTTTCAGCAATCACGAAAACCCCGCTGATGAAACTACTAGCCATTCGACTAGGCCGCTAAATAACAGCGGCTGAGTCGCTGGTTATTCGGCGGGGTTTTTTTTATCTAATTGTTTATTAATAAGTATTTGAAATTGCGCGGCTGTACTTTTACGCTGTTGAAAATATATGTGGTTGATTGTGTATTTTGAATTGCTGTTTTTCAAAATGCAGGTATAATGCGCCCCTCCTGAAGCGGGAAGGTTTACTTCAAGCTTGTGTGGATAATGGCCTGATAGCTCAGTCGGTAGAGCAGAGGATTGAAAATCCTTGTGTCGGTGGTTCGATTCCGCCTCGGGCCACCAATTTAAACAAGCACTTAGAGTTAATTACTCTAGGTGCTTTGTCTTTTGTGGGAC
>CAISHO010000114.1 GCA_903885165.1 uncultured Nitrosomonadales bacterium
CAAGACTGAGGCGCGGTTGCATGCCTTGCAGGCTATGCAGCGACAACTGGATAACGATAAACCTTTGCAGGAATGGCTGAAACGACATCAGTTGGATCAGTTGCCGCGTTTGTGGCAATCGATACGCATCGAGAGCGGTTGGGAAAATGCACTGGAGGCGGTGTTGCGCGAGCGCTTGAATGCACTGGCCTTGCCGGCGCTGGCAGATGCACTCGGTTATGTACCGCCCGCGCGTCTGGCATTGTTTGAGCCGGGTGAGTTGCCGGATGTCGGGATAAATTCCGACCTGCAACCCTTGTTAGCTTACGTTGAGTGCCACAACCATCAGGTGTGGCCCGCGCTGTACGAGTGGCTGGCAAATATTTTTGCCGTGGAAGATGTGGCGACAGCGTATCGCAGGCGCGAAGATTTGCCTGTCGGCGGCTGGTTTGTTACCCCTGAAGGACATCTGATCGGTTTGCACAGTGTGTTGTTTCATGCGCCTGACGGACAGTTGCACGGTGTGCTGACCCGGCAGCGCGAGATCGAGCAGTTGGATATTGAATTAATCGAAAATAATCAAATAGTTATAGATTGTAAGGCGTCTTTGGTACAAACGGAACATGATTGCCGCGAGATAGAGGTGCAGATTCCGCCTTTGCGCAGTGCTATTGCCGAGCTTCAGCGGCGCGGACATGCGTTGCAGTTGCAGATACTCAAACTCACCGCTCAGCAGGAGCGCAGCACTGGGCGCGGCTTGCAAATCGCGCAGGAATTGCGGGATGTTGAGTCGCAGCTTGCGATGGAGCAGGAACAGCGGCAAGAGATCACCATGCAGATGGATATCGTGCACGAAGAGGTTGAGGGTTTTCATTTGCAACTGGAGGCGTCGCGCCACCAGATGGCAGGAGAAGAGAAGTTGCTGCGCGAACAGCGGGAGCGCGCACAGCAGGCGCAACATGCGCTGCGCGAAGCGCAATTTTTTACCCGCACCTGTCAGGATAAAATCACCGATCTGCATCAAACGATCGCGCTGATCGCCGAGACGCTGATGCAGTCGGAGGAAAATCTGGCTCAATTGCGCATGGATTTATCCGGTAGTGTCGATGAATTGGCACAGCTGGCATTGCAGGATGCACTGCATACACGTCAGCTTGCCGAGCAGGCGCTGGCTGATGCGCGAAACGAGCTGGAGGGTGCGACGGCCTCGTTGCAGCAGGCAGAGCAGGCGCGGTTATCTTGTGAACATCAACTCAATGGTCTGCGCGAAAGCTCAAGCTCGCTGGCGCTGCAAGAGCAGGAAGCGCGACTGTATTACGAGCAGTGGGCGGAAAAATTGCAGGAGGTTGATGAAACTGAACTGGTGCCGCTGCTGGTATCGGCGAAACCGGCCAGCTTGCAGAACGAATTGAATCGATTGAATAAACAGATCGATGAATTGGGTGCGGTGAATCTGGCCGCTCTCGACGAGTTAAATGCTGCGACCGAGCGTAAAACCTATCTGGACGCGCAGGCGCAGGATTTGCAGCAGGCGATGGCCACGCTGGAGGAGGCGATCCGCCATATCGACAGCGAGTCGCGCGATCTGTTGATGGACACTTACCACAAGGTTAACGAGCAACTGGCCGAATTGTTCCCGGTGCTGTTTGCCGGCGGCGAGGCAAAGCTGGTGATAACCGGCGAGGAGATACTGGACAGCGGTTTTCAGGTGATGGCGCAGCCACCCGGTAAGAAGAACAGTTCCATTCATTTGTTGTCGGGTGGGGAAAAGGCGCTGACTGCGATTGCGCTGATTTTTTCACTTTTCAGGCTTAATCCGGCACCGTTTTGCCTGCTCGATGAAGTGGATGCGCCGCTCGACGACACCAATACGGAGCGTTTGTGTGCGCTGATCAGAAAAATGGCTGAGCATACTCAATTCGTCTTCATCAGTCACAACAAGATAGCCATGGAAATGGCGCAGCAGTTGATCGGCGTGACTATGCAGGAAAAAGGTGTGTCGAAAGTGGTATCGGTGGATATAGAGGCGGCATTGCGCATGCGTGACGAGGTGGTCACGGCGTAGTCCTGGGCGAAGCTGAAATGGAAAAGCTGGCAAATTCCAGTGTTAATGTGTCACAAGTCTTACAGATTCCGGTTATTATGCTCAACATAAAAATAGTACAAAATCAGGGGGCATTATGCAGCAGGGAAAGTCAGTCGTTCATGGACAACGAAATTACCACGACACGGAAAAGAATGCCGGGTTGGCGTTGGAAGTGCTCAATCTGTACTATCGCGCGCACAACCGCTCAGGCAAGGTTTATGAGGAAGTGCCCGATTTTTTTCTGATAAAACCCGATTGTCTGGCCGGATTGGATATTGCGACGCGTCCTTCTGAAAAGTTGCTGCTGGATGATTGCATAAAGCTCGCCCAGGCGCGCAGCGGCTATGTGGGGATTTCCAAACATCGTAATCCTAAGCTCGGCTATTATTGGCTGGAGTTGTCGGTGATGCCATTTATGCTGGGCGATGCGGTGACGGCAGATAATAAGGGAGAGTTTTTCTACATACTCACCAAATTTATCGAATTCACTCGACTAAATCCTAAAATGTACGGTGATCTGACCGCTGAGGTTGCGACGGATAAGGATTTAGCTTTGATGTTCAACGGCATTAAAGGTCTGGCTGAAAGCCTCAAAGAGGCGCTGGGGCAATATCCTGAAAATAAACTGGTCTCGTTTGATGCTAAATGGCCGGTCGCTCAGGTGAAAAAATTGCTGCATTCCTTGAAAGATAATGATCAGGAATGGTGTGAGCTGTTCTTTGAATACCTGATCTACGTGATGGGTAACAAGTCTAAGAGTTAGTTTTCAATAAAATCAGTACGGCGCCGCTTCCCCCTGTGCCGGGTAGTGCGCTGCAGAAGGCCAATACCTGCGGGTGTTGAGTCAGCCAGTTTCGAGTCAATATACGCAATACCGCTTCTCCTCCGGGACTGTTTATGCCCTTGCCATGTATCACTAGCACGCAGCGCAACTGATGCTGTGCTGCTTCATGCAAAAATTCCAGCAGTAAGCGTCGCGCAGCATCCCCCTGATAGCCGTGCAGATCCAGGCTGTCCTCGATGCTGCTGCGTTTGAGTTTGCGTAAGGTCAGGCGGGATAGGCCGTTGCGCAGAAAACTCTCGGGCGGAATTTGCGGAGCGTGATCGGACAGGCTGTCAGGGATGTGCTGCGATAGTGTTTGTGAACGTACTCTGGCCTGAGTCGAGGGGCGGGGATGCGGGATACGGTTTTGTTCTGCGAGCGGGGTGACTTTCCCTATGCTGGAACGGAACAGCGCCGCATCTATTTTTGCTTCGCTGTCCATCCGTTCAAGGCTAGTGGATTTACAGCTTACCGATCGATGCCAGGTATTTGTCTGCATCAAGGGCAGCCATACAACCCGTGGCTGCACTGGTGACGGCCTGACGGTAGATCTGGTCCTGTACGTCGCCCGCTGCGAACACGCCTGAAATGCTGGCTGCTGTCGCATTGCCGGTCGAACCGCCACGCGTGGTGATGTAACCGTTGCTCATCTCAAGCTGGCCCGCGAAAATATCGGTATTCGGTTTGTGACCGATGGCAATGAATACGCCGGTCAATGCAATATCCTGTTTTTCGCCGCTCTGAACATTTTTCACGCGCATACCGGTGACGCCGCTGGCATCGCCCAATACTTCATCGAGCGTACTGTTCAGTTGCAGGGTGATCTTGCCCTCGGTCACTTTCTCCATCAGATGATCCATCATGATACGTTCAGCGCGGAAGGTCTCACGACGATGAACCAGCGTCACGTGTTTGGCGATATTGGACAGATACAGCGCTTCTTCAACAGCGGTATTGCCGCCGCCGATAACAGCCACATTTTGACCTCGATAGAAGAATCCGTCACAGGTTGCGCAGCCGGAAACACCGCGACCCATGAAGGCTTCTTCGGACGGCAGTCCCAGATACTGTGCGGAGGCGCCGGTGCAGATAATCAGCGCATCACAGGTGTAATGTGCTTCGTCTCCCATTAGCAGAAACGGCTTTTGTTGCAGCTTCGCAGTATGGATGTGATCGGAGATCATCTGTGTATTGAAGCGTTCAGCGTGTTGCTGCAAACGCGCCATCAATTCAGGACCCTGTACGCCGTGTACATCGCCCGGCCAGTTGTCCACTTCCGTGGTCGTCATCAATTGTCCGCCTTGCGCCATGCCGGTGATCAGTACCGGTTCCAGATTGGCGCGCGCCGCATACACGGCAGCGGTATAACCTGCGGGGCCGGAACCCAGAATAATGAGACGATGATGTTGAGTGGTAGGAGTCATAACGGTGCCTTGAGCAATTAGAGTCAGCGGATGGTCAGGTGGTTTATGGTGGCCACCTGAGGATTCATCAATTAAAGACGAAATTTACAGTAATGGCGCGGCCCTGTCGAGCCTGCTCATCGGTTAGAATCCGTGTGCTATGAAAAAACTTCTCACGACTGCACTTGTATTGATCCATTGCCTGGTCTCGCTGCCTGTTTATTCGGCCAGTTTGCCCGGTATTCCCGGCTTTATCGATGAAATGGTGGTGCGTCATCACTTTGATCGGGATGAATTGGTGAACCTGTTTGAACAGGTAAATCATAAACCTTCCATCATCGAGGCCATTTCACTCCCGTCAACGAAAAAGCCCTGGCTGGAATATCGTGCGGCCTTCGTGAATCAAGCCCGTATTAAACCCGGTTTGGTGTTCTGGAAGAAATATCAGCACACCTTGGCGCGCGCGGAGAAACAATATGGCGTGCCTCAGGAAATCATCGTTGCCCTGATCGGCGTGGAAACCCTCTACGGGGAAAATGCCGGACACTATCGCATTGTGGATGCGCTGAGCACGCTGGCGTTTGACTACCCGCGCCGGGCGGATTTTTTCCGCGATGAACTGGAAAATTACCTGTTGCTGGCGCGTGAGCAACAGTTCGATTTACTGGCCGTGCGCGGTTCTTATGCCGGCGCGATGGGGATACCGCAGTTTATGCCTAGCAGCTACCGGAAATATGCGGTTGATTTCAATGGAAATCACAAGACCGATCTGTTGAATGAACCGGTTGATGCCATCGGTAGTATCGGGAATTATCTCAAAGCTTACGGATGGCTTAAAGGCGGGCGAATTGCCGTGCTGGCTGAGGTTGGCAGTGTTGATTACGAGGGCAATAGTAAAGAGGTGCGCAATCTTTCGGATTGGCGGGCATTGGGTGTGAACCCTAAGTTTAAGATTAAGCAGGATTTAGCTGCGCGTTTGCTCGATTATACGGTTACGGATGGCAAAGAATATTGGCTGGGCTTTAATAATTTTGATGTCATCACGCGTTATAACAACAGTGATTTTTATGCAATGAGTGTGTTTCAACTGGCTGATGCGTTGAAGATTGCTCATAATAAAAAGGCTAAAAAGCATTTGTCGCGGCATCGATAACTTCTGCGAGCGGCGCATAGTCTGGCCGCCCGTTGTTTTTGACGAGTTTTACGATTTTCTGGGCAGAAACTCGATCCCGGTGCGTTTAACCAGCTCTTCATAGCTGATCGGTTTGCCGACGCGGGCCTCATCTGTATTGTCCAGCCAGTGCACCCAGGCTTTATTGGCTGCTGGGTCGTAGACCAGCTTGAATAAATGCTGGGGTATCCAGACGTGGTTGGAACCGATGGTTGGCGGCGTGCCGTCAAATACCGGTCCTGTGATCACAAACACATCACCCGATGCACGTTTGATGTAATTTCGGGTCGATTTTTCGATGCTAGCCCACGCTTTGCGGTTATTGACCGGATATTGCGGCACCATGTTCGCCAGTGAAAAACTTTGCGCCATCGAATTGTCAGTGGCCATATCGCCGGCTGGTGCCATGTGACCGCGATCGAATCCGGAAGCATGATAATCATTCAGTTCGGCGCGTTCCGCTTGCGGCAAGCGGGCATCGGCGAAAAACTTGTTGGTGCGCTGGTTGTTTTTGGCTTCCTGCAATACATAGCTGTTTAGGCGCTCGGCGACATAAATGGGGGTGTGACTCTTACCCGAATGCATCACGGCAAAGGCATCGAAGCACAGTGGTCGTGACTGCATGTTCGCCTGATGCTGCATCACGGGCGGGGTGTCATTAGCAAAAACCTTGCGGCACAGTTTGAAATCGTCATTGGCTGCTTGGGCGGATGAAATGAAAGTGCTCAGCGCAACAACAGTTAAGATGGTATGCAATTTGTTAATCATGTTTTACCTAGGGATATATTGTGGCAGTCTGACGATAGACTTAGGCAGCGATCGCTCTGATCTTGCAACCTGAATGAAGTTCAATTATAGCCGTTGATCCTAAAAAAAACATTTGGCCACAGAGAACACAGAGATCATTGAGTAAAAACAACGGTTATGTGAAATTTTCCAGTCACCGTCCGGGTGATTAGGTAAAAAGCGGAAAGTCTCAGTCATTCTCTGTGAACTCTGTGGCTTAAACTGCGGTTTTAAGGTTGATGCGGATATAGACCGAAAAAAAGGGATGAATTTCTTCATCCCTACTTTAAATACCGACTGTGAAAGTTACTTTGTTGGCATGAAATTATTTGAATAAAATCAAAGCTTTCTGTGCGGTCATCCAGATGCCCCAGCCCAGCGGAATCCAGACTGCCAGCCATGCCAGTGCGACAATGCCAGAATGGGTGACTTCAGTGGCCAGTGCAGAAACGTCTGCGCCGAAATGCTGATGCGTATCATCGGCGATCTTCTTTTCTTCGGCCACTTCTTCAGGCTTCATGTGGTGCTCTTCAGCGACCGGTTTGACCAGCCAGTTGCAGATGAAACCCACTACCAGCAATCCAGACAGGATGTACATGGTGATGGTGTAAGCATCGGCCTTTGCTACGCCGTGATCGAGCTGGTATTCGCGCAGGTAGTTGACCAGTACCGGACCGAACACCCCGGCGGCAGACCAGGCGGTCAGCAAACGGCCGTGAATTGCGCCGACAAACTTGGTGCCGAACATGTCAGCCAGATAAGCGGGAACCGTTGCAAAACCGCCGCCGTACATCGACAGGATGATGCAGAAGAAGGCGACGAACAGCGCCTGGCTACCGGCATGGGCAGTTGACGGGATGCTGGCGTACAAGACGAAGCCCAAGAGGAAGAAGGTGAAGTAGGTCGCCTTGCGTCCAAGTTTGTCGGATAACGAGGCCCAGAAGAAGCGACCGCCGATGTTGAACAATGACAACAGTCCGGTGAAGCCTGCCGCTACCGCTGCGATAGCGGTTTTTTGTGCGGCGGTCAGGTCGTTGAATGCAACATCGACGCCGATCAGTTTGCCACCGAAGACTTCCTGCAACATCGGTGAAGACATGCCGATGATACCGATCCCGGCTGTCACGTTCAGGCAAAGTACACCCCATACCAGCCAGAACTGACGGGTCTTCCAGGCGGTATCCAGATGCACATGATTATCGGTGATCATGGCATTTTTGGTCCTGGGAGGCGGTGTCCAGCCAGCCGGTTTCCAGTCTTCTGCCGGTACGCGATAACCTAAAGCACCGGCCATCATGAACACGAAATAGATGGCGGCCAGGGCGAGGAAGGTTTCCATCACGCCGACTGAGGTGGGGGTGGCGAAATGAGCCATTAGTTTAGCAGCCAGCGGTGCGCCTATCATGGCACCGCCACCGAAACCCATTATCGCCATACCGGTCGCCATACCGCGACGATCCGGAAACCATTTGATCAGGGTGGATACGGGTGAGATGTAGCCCAGACCTAAACCGATACCACCGATTACGCCGGAACCTAACCAGAGCATCCAGATCTGGTGCATGTGTACACCGATCGCCGAAATGACCAGTCCGCCACACCAGCAGAATGCCGATACGATACCCGCCTTGCGAGGTCCGGCCTTTTCCAGCCAGCCACCCCAGATGGCGGCGGAGGAGCCCAGGAAAACGAAGAACAGCGTGTACATCCAGCCCAGCATGGAAATTTTCCAGTCGCAACTGGTGCTAAACATCTGCTCAAAAAATCCAATATCCTTGGCGCATTCAACGGATGCGGTAATGCCGATGGCGCGCGAGAGCGGCAACCAGAACACCGAGAATCCGTAGGCCATGCCTATACATAGATGAATCGCCAGAGCGGCTGGCGGAACCAGCCATCGGTTAAAACCTGCTTTTGCAACGGTGCGTTCTCTTGACAGAAAACCACCTTTAGTTGAACTCGTGATATCGGACATAATCCGTCTCCTCTTTAGTGTTTTATGAATTATTGTGGGTATGTCAGCAGCGGATCGTGATTACGACTCTCCTTTTTAAAATAGCATTCAGGGGTGAGGCTGTAAATCGTTGCGGTGTCGGTTTATGGCCGAAAGAACGATAGGGGTTAACGATGTAACTTCATTTTGATCAATATATTCAAGTAATTGTATTCTCATTCGCGGCGCCCAAAAACTATGTATGTGTGCTGCGATACCCTTTAGTGCCTCGTCGTGATCAGGTTGAGATTCGAAAAAAATGCCGATTTTATTCGCCATGTGTATCAGATTATTCATGTCCATAGTGGCCTCGTGTCGATTTTTCCGGCATGCGTGTACAGCACAAAGCTGTTGCCTCTGGCAAAGGCGATCAGCGTCAAGCCGGTGTTGTTTGCGGTTTCAACCGCGAGTGCGGTGGGGGCGGAAATGGCGATTAAACAGGAAATCCCCAGGGTGGCGGCTTTCTGAACCATTTCGACGCTGGCCCGACTGGTGATCAATAAAAAGCCATCCTGAAAACTTAAATTCCGTTCAGTCATTCGGCCTATCAGTTTATCGAGTGCGTTGTGGCGTCCCACGTCTTCACAGACGATTTGTAACTGGCCGGTGCTGTTGCTCCAGGCCGCCGCGTGCATCCCGCCGGTCAGGTTGCCCAGCGGTTGCCGCTTGTTGAGCTCATCCAGCGCGGCGCGCAGGGATAGTCCGGAAATGACGCCCCCTGGTGGGACCCGGGGCAGTTCCCTGATGACCTGATCCAGACTCTCCACCCCGCATAGCCCGCAGCCGGTGCGGCCAGTCAGGTTGCGTCTGCGTTGTTTGAGGTTCATGAAAGCTTGACTGGATATCTGGCAATGCACGGTGACCCCGCGTTCGCTTTCTTCGACCTCGGCGCTGCGAAAATCGGCGGGTCGGGTTACGATGCCTTCGCTGAGGGCGAAGCCCAGCGCAAAACTCTCCAGATCAGAGGGGGTCGCCAGCATCACCGCATGCGAGATGCCGTTGAACTCCAGCGCGACCGGTACCTCAACCGCGATGTAGTCCGGCGCGCTGGTCCATTCCGCATCCCGCCAGCGGTCGACTGTTTGTTGCGAGACGCAGGCCATTTCCTCTGCATCTATTTTCAGGGTGAGCGCCATGGTCTTAAACCGGTTTGGCCTGATCTAGCAAAGCCTGCTGGTTCAGGGTGAATCGCGAGTAATTTTGTTGCCAGCCTGAAGTCTCTGCTACCGCTTTGATTTCTACCGCAGTGACCTTGTATTCCGGGCAATTGGTCGCCCAGTCAGAGTTCTCGGTAGTGATGACATTGGCACCCGATTCGGGAAAGTGGAAGGTGGTGTAAACCACGCCCGCTTGCATATGTTCGGTGAGTTTGGCGCGCAGGACAGTCTCGCCTGAACGGCTGCGTATCAGGACTTGGCCGCCGTCCTGTATGCCGCGATCTTCAGCGTCATGCGGATGTATTTCCAGCACATCCGCCTCATGCCACTGCACGTTCTCTGTGCGCCGCGTCTGCGCGCCCACGTTGTATTGAGACAGGATGCGCCCGGTAGTGAGGATGAGTGGATACTTTTTTGTGACCTTCTCATCGGTGGCGACATAGCGGGTGATGATGAATTTCCCCTTGCCGCGCACGAACTGGTCAACGTGCATGATAGGGGTGCCCAGCGGTGCTGCTTCGTTGCAGGGCCACTGTATGCTGCCCATCTCTTCCAGTTTCGCGTAACTTACCCCGGTAAAACTGGGGGTCAGACGCGCGATTTCATCCATGATTTGACCCGGATGGGTGTAATCCATCGGGTAACCCAGACGATTTGACAGTTGTACCGTGACTTCCCAATCGGCGTAAACGGCCATGGGTGGCATGACCTTGCGTACCCGTGAGATGCGCCGTTCCGCATTAGTGAAGGTGCCGTCCTTTTCCAGGAAGGAGGAGCCGGGCAAAAAAACATGCGCATATTTAGCGGTTTCATTGAGAAAAATGTCTTGTACCACGATGCATTCCATCGCCGAGAGCGCGGCGGTGACATGTTGCGTGTTCGGGTCGGACTGAACGATATCCTCCCCCTGGCAATACAATCCCATGAAACTGCCGTCTAATGCCGCATCAAACATGTTCGGAATGCGCAAACCAGGTTCGGACTGAATCTCAACGCCCCATGCTTGTTCGAATAAATGGCGGGTCGTGGTGTCCGATACATGGCGGTAACCGGGCAGTTCGTGCGGGAAGGAGCCGATGTCGCAGGAGCCTTGTACATTATTTTGCCCGCGCAAGGGATTGACGCCGACGCCCTCGCGGCCAATATTGCCAGTCGCCATCGCCAGATTCGCGATGCCCATCACGGCGGTCGAACCCTGTGCATGTTCGGTGACCCCTAATCCGTAGTAGATCGCAGCGTTGCCACCGGTCGCATACAGGCGTGCCGCACCGCGCACGAGTTCGGCTGATACTCCGGTGACTGCCTGCATTGCTTCGGGTGAGTTTTCAGCTTGTGAAGCAAATTCCCGCCATTGGTTGAACGAGTGGTCTTCGCAGCGTGATGCGATAAATTCCTCAGCAAGTAAACCCTCGGTGACAATCACATGGGCGAGGGCTGCGAGCATGGCGACATTGGTGCCGGGTTTGAGAGGTAGATGATAAGCCGCCTTGATATGCGGTGAACTTACCAGTTCGATCTTGCGCGGATCGATAACGATCAATTTTGCGCCTTCCCGGATGCGTTTTTTCATGCGCGAGGCAAACACCGGATGGGCATCGGTCGGATTCGCGCCGATCACCAGGATGACATCGCTGTGTTCGACCGATTTGAAGGTCTGCGTGCCGGCGGATTCGCCCAGAGTTTGCTTTAGTCCGTAACCTGTCGGCGAATGGCAAACCCGCGCGCAGGTATCCACGTTGTTGTTGCCGAAGGCGGCGCGAACCAGTTTTTGTACCAGATAGCCTTCCTCATTGGTGCAGCGGGAGGAGACGATTCCGCCTATTGAGTCGCGCCCATGTTTTAGCTGGATGCGTTTGAATTCTGAAGCGGCGTAATCGAGCGCCTCGGCCCAGGATACTTCGCGCCATGGATCGGTGATGCGGCTGCGTATCATCGGTTTGGTGATGCGGTCCTTGTGTGTTGCATAGCCCCAGGCGAAGCGTCCCTTGACGCAGGAGTGACCTTCGTTGGCTTGCCCATCCTTGTACGGCACCATGCGGACTACGTCGTTGCCCTTCATTTCGGCACTGAATGCACAGCCCACGCCGCAATAGGCGCAGGTTGTCACCACGCTGTGCTCGGCCTGGCCGATGGCAATGACGGATTTTTCCTGCAAGGTGGCGGTGGGGCAGGCCTGCACGCAGGCGCCGCAGGAGACGCAATCGGACTCCATGAAGGGCTGATCGGTTCCCGCTGACACGCGTGAGTCGAAACCGCGCCCCGAGATGGTCAGTGCAAAGGTTCCCTGAGTTTCCTCGCAGGCGCGCACGCAGCGGTTGCATACGATGCACTTCGAGGCATCATAGGTAAAATAAGGATTAGATTCATCTTTTTTGAGGTCGAGATGGTTTTCTCCCTCGTAGCCATAACGCACTTCGCGCAATCCGGTGACACCTGCCATGGTCTGCAACTCGCAGTTGCCATTGGCCGGGCAAGTCAGGCAGTCGAGTGGATGGTCGGAGATGTAAAGTTCCATCACGCCGCGCCGCAAAGATTGCAATTTTGGAGTCTGGGTGCGTACCTTCATACCGGATTCCACCGGTGTTGTGCAGGAGGAGGGGTAGCCTCTGCGTCCTTCGATTTCGACCAGACACAAACGGCAGGAGCCGAACGGTTCCAGTGAGTCGGTTGCACAGAGTTTCGGTACGTTCACGCCGCCCTCGGAGGCGGCACGCATGATCGAGGTGCCGGCCGGGACGGTGATCTGCATACCGTCTATTTCAAGAGTGACTTCCTGTTCTGAAATACGGCGCGGGGTGCCGTGGTCTTTAGGGGTATCAAGCATGTTGAGCTCCTGTATCGGTCAGGCCGAAATCCTGTGGAAAATGTTTTAGTGCCGACAGCACCGGATAAGGCGTCATGCCGCCCATCGCGCACATCGAGCCGTGCAGCATGGTGTCGCACAAATCGGTTAATAGTTCCAATTGAGCGGTTTTGTCCTGATCGTTGATGATCTTGTCCAAGACTTCTACGCCGCGCGTCGAGCCGATGCGGCAGGGCGTGCATTTGCCGCAGGATTCGATCGCGCAGAACTTCATCGCGTAGCGGGCAAGATGAGATAAATTGGCCGTGTCGTCGTGCACCACGATACCGCCGTGACCCAATACAGCCCAAAGCGCGGTATAGGCTTCGTAATCCATCGGTGTATCCCATTGCGACTCAGGGAGATAAGCGCCCAGGGGGCCGCCGACCTGGACTGCCTTGATCGCGCGGCCTGTCATGCTGCCACCGCCAAAGTCAAACATCAGTTCGCGCAGGGTGATGCCGAAGGCTTTTTCGATCAGGCCGCCTTGCTTGATGTTGCCGGCCAACTGGAACGGCAGCGTGCCGCGCGAGCGCCCCATGCCATAGTCTTTATAAAATGCCGCGCCGCGCGCCATTATGATAGGGACAGAGGCTAGCGAAATCACATTGTTGATGACGGTGGGTTTGCCGAATAAACCCGTGATGGCCGGCAGCGGCGGCTTTGAGCGCACGATGCCGCGCCGTCCTTCCAGACTTTCCAGTAAAGCGGTTTCTTCGCCGCACACATAGGCGCCGGCACCCTTGCGCACTTCAAGTTCGAATGTTTTGCCTGAACCTGCAATGTCGCGGCCCAGGTATCCGGCTTCGCGAGCGATTTCAATCGCCTTATTTAATATATGGATTGCATGAGGATATTCGCTGCGGACATAGAGATAGCCCATGGTCGCACCGACGGCCAGTGCCGCGATAGTCATGCCTTCGATCAGCACAAACGGGTCGCCTTCCATCAGCATACGATCGGCGAAGGTGCCCGA
Organism: uncultured Nitrosomonadales bacterium; assembly: GCA_903885165.1. Lineage (GTDB taxonomy): Bacteria > Pseudomonadota > Gammaproteobacteria > Burkholderiales > Gallionellaceae > Gallionella. Next base: position 13,217 of record CAISHO010000114.1, read on the forward strand.
ATCGCCTTCGTCTGCATTGCACACTATGTATTTTTGATCCGCTTGGGTTTTTAATACCGTCTGCCACTTGATGCCGGTGGGAAAGGCAGCACCGCCGCGTCCGCGCAAACCGGAGTCTGTCACCTGTTGCACGATGGCGGCAGCTGGCATGCTGAGCGCCTGTTGTAAGCCAACAAAGCCTTCGTGTGCCAGGTAATCTTCCAGAGAGAGCGGATCGGTGATGCCGACGCGCGCAAAGGTAAGCCTTTCCTGTTTTTTAAGAAAATCCAGTTCTTCTGTAAATCCCAGTCTAAGGTGATGTGCGCCGCCATGGAGAAAGTCCGCATCGAATAGCGATACAACGTCGGTCGTTTCAACCGGACCGTAGGCGATACGACCTTCCGGCGTGGAGACTTCCAGCATCGGTTCCAGCCATAGCATGCCGCGCGATCCGTTGCGCACCAGCGTGATGTCGATATGGCGTCGATCGGCCTCGGCGGCGATCGCGGCGGTCAGCTCGTTAGCGCCCAATGCCAGTGCAGCAGAATCGCTAGGTACAAATAGCTTCATGACTGATCTCCTAGCATTTCTGTTAACCGGTCGAATTTATCGAGTGTGACTCGTGCGTGCAATTGATCATCTATCATCATCGCGGGTGAATTGGCGCAAAGACCCAAACAATAAACCGGATGCACTGAAAAATCGCCAGTCGACTTGGCGTGTTGCATTAATCTTTCGGAACCCATGCTCTGACACGCCTCGGCGCAGCAGATGTGAATTTGATGCGCGGGAGGCGGCGAGGTCAGAAAGTAATGGTAAAAGCTGATCACACCGTGCACTTCGGCGCGGGACAGGTTTAATGCGCTGGCAATCGGGCCTATCGCTTCGGGTGGAATGAATCGCAGTTCATCCTGTATGGCGTGCAGTATCGGCAGCAGTGCGCCGGGTATAAGCTGATGCGATGCAATAATCGCAGCAATTGGATCGTTATGACAGGGCAGGTTCATGGTGCTGTTCCTTGTTAAATAGGCTATTTAAAACATATACTTTGTACGCTTGCCAGGATTTGTTACTATTTGTGCAAGGTATCACATTATTTATCTGTTATTAATAGGTTAATTTTTGCATATATGAGCTTTGAAATTAGACCGGAATGGAGTTTGAAAAGGCGCAAGGGTGAGGCTGTCTCGCTGCCCTTGTTATTGCAATTGCTCACGGCGATCCGGGATGATGGCAGCATCAGTCGTGCGGCCGCCAATGCAAAGTTGTCGTATCGACATGCGTGGGGGTTGTTACGTGATTTTGAAAGAGAATTTTCAGCGCCTCTGTTGGATAAATCCAGAGGGAGAGGGACAACGCTGACGCCACTGGCCGAAAAATTGATTTGGGCGGATAAACGCCTGGCTGCGCGCCTGACCCCGATACTGGAGAGTTTTGCTTCGGAACTCGAAGCTATTTTAACCAGTGAACCGAGCACTTTGCGTATCACGGCGTCCCATGGTTTTGCTGTCGATGCGCTGATTCGGCAACTCAACCTGCATCACATCCCCGTTGAAATTAACTATCGGAGCAGTCTGGAAGGGGTGGCGGCACTGTCTCATGATGAATGTGAGTTGGCCGGATTTCATGTGCCGGTCGGTGAATTTCGGCATGCGGCTGAGCCCTATTTGAAGTGGCTGGTTCCCGGGGAACATACGTTGATCCATTTAGCGTGCCGGACACAAGGGTTGTTTATCGCAAAAGGCAACCCGAAAAACATACAGGGTTTGCAGGATTTGCAGCGTGCGGACCTGCGTTTCGTGAACCGGCAAACCGGATCGGGTACCAAAATACTGCTGGAACTGCTGCTAGCTAAGGCGCAAATTAGTACAAAAAAAATCACCGATTATGACAGTGCTGAATTTACCCACTCCGCCGTCGCGGCCTTTGTGGCTAGCAATATGGCCGATGTCGGATTCGGCGTCGAGACTGCCGCGCGCCGTTTTGATCTGGACTTTATTCCGCTAGCGAGTGAGAACTACATTTTCGCCTGTAAAAGCAGTGCACTGAAGCTAAGTCTGCTCAAGTCGGTGAGCAATATCATGCAGAGTGTTGCGTTTCGACATGCGGTCGATGCACTGGCCGGATATGATGGTTCGCAATCTGGCGAGCTAGTCTCCTTCGAAGAAACTTTTGCGGTAAAGCCGGAATAGCGATGCTGTTTCTGAAGAAGTATTGCCTGCAGGGGAGGGCGAGCAGCTTATTAATAGACCGGTGTCGGCGCAACATACCAAATTCGAATAGATCAATCTGAATCTCGATGGCATGCAAAAGAGGGGGGGCGACCTTTTTACGTAATACGCGGTCCATTATTTCGGATAGCTAGGCGTTGTATTCCCGCCGGTACAGGGGTGACGAAAAATATCTGTATCTCCTCGGCGCATCTCTAAAACCCCACCAGATCATCGACCGGCAGGGTGAGCGGGGCGCCGGTAATCCGCTCCAGGGTTTTACTGATCACCTCGATATTGTTGTCAAAGCCGCCATGTGATGGGGTTTCTGTTTTTTCCTGAACCCCCATCCGGGTGGTAAATTTTTTCTCATCATGGAGGGTGAGTCGTTCGTTCAATTGGCTGATCTCCACCGCGTTGCGCCAGTTGGCGAGTGCTTCTGCCGTGGCGGCTGTGCCATCCCAGCCGTTGAAATGGTCATCGTAGACATTGGCAAGACCAAGGATGGGTATGTGCGCGTCGGCTTCGAGCGCGTTGGAGACAAAATAGAGCAGTGATTTCTGGTAGATATACGCCACGTTGTCCTCTCGCTCCTGTGCATCCGCCAAGATGTCCAAATAAAGACGCTGCATGATCTCTTCGTGCGGGGCGTAGTAGCGATTGGCAAAAGCGACGCTGCACGCCGGCGCATACAGATGGACGGTTTTGATATGGCGGGTCAGATCTTTTTGTGCCAGATTGTTGAGCAATCGACCCAGCATGATCGAGCCTGCCGAATGGCCGATCAGGTGCAGTTCGAAGTTGTCTCCCCAGCTGCCCGCCAGCGAGCGCAAAGCGTCGGTCAGCAAGTCGCCGCCGTGTCCGTTTTCAACTGCCAGTTCCGCATTCTCCTTCATCTCTGTCCAGAGGGGACGCGCGTAAGGACGACCGATGTTTTTTTCTACGATAGGATCGCTCACTTTATCGTTCAGCCAGTCGCGTATCCCTTCAACTTTGTTTGCCATGGTCTTTTCCTTCAGAATGTCGGCAAGGGATTCGAACAGGCCGCTCTTCCATACCAGAAACAGCGGGTAGCAGCCGTTGCCGACAAAATATCGCCCCATCGCCCGCGCCCGCTCGATGCCTGAGGCTTCGCTGTTGAGTCCGCCGTGGACATAAATTGCGATGCGTTTAGTCGTGTGCTGCGGATTTGCTCTGAACCAAATGTCTGGCAGTACGCAGGCCTGATGCTGCAGGGTGCGGGTGATGCCGTCCAGCTTGTCAAACTGATTGACGCGGCCGTTGTTGCCCAGCACGATGCTGTGCTGATAAGCCGTGGTTTCGTCCCACCAGTTTGTGTGGGTCGTACTCGCGGTGCCAGTGTCGCTTCTGTCATTGCCGATCAGTCGACCTGATACCACGCCCGGTACGCCAAGGGCCGCAACCCAGGCATCCATTGCGCTAGTCAGCCAGTCGGCGTAACTGATCACGGCAAAGCCGCCTGCGCCCCAGTGGCATCCCCATGAATTTTGTATCACAAAGCCGGTTCGATTAAAGCCTACCAGGGCGAAGGAGTGTCCTTCGCTGCGCATTGGATGTCCGTCGTAATCGATCACCGGCAGATCGGTGTGAGAGGCGGGCGGCAGGTCGCGGGTCGCAAGTGTCTCCCAGCCCGTATGGGTATAGGCGGAAACGTAAATTGCGCCGACTTCCATGATGGCTGCTTGCAAGTCGCTGATGTTGTGCAGATCGATCCGGTAATACACGCCCAAAGTGCGCTCGATGGCGTCCTGATCCCATCCGGATTTGGGGCGCGCTTCGCTCCCGGCCTGATAAGGCCACATCGAGTCACGGCAGACGCCGTTGTGATGCCAGCCCTTGAGCGCGCCACGGCAGCTCGAGCCGCTGTAGTCTTCGCCTTCGTATTCGTCGTAACGGCGCGCGAAATGGTAGAGCATGCGCGGGCTGACAGGCTCTTGAGTGTCCGGCATGTCAGCCCTACGCCAGTGCAGGTAATTGATCACGCAGGCTAAGCCAAATCCGGTGCAAGCACCTTCCTGTCCCTGATTCAGTATGAGTCCGGCACGACTGTAAGCGCCGATGAAAGCATGAATTTCGCTGTCTGACGGGTAACGCTCCGGCAGTGAGCGTGGGGGCGGAAAATAGGGGCGGTCGCGCAAGTCTTCCGGATCGCAGGTCACGGTGGTTTGTCGCATCGCAAGGCGTGTTCCTGCTCCTGTTAAAGCGGCAAGCGGTGTTGCCGTTAGCTGTTGTAGTGCATGAGTGTAGGTTTCCGAGAAACGCGCGAGGCCATTGCTGCCGCCATTGACGATTTTACGGGCAGCTTGCAGATCGTTATCATTGAGTGCTAATTCCAGTTTTTCTCGATTTGCGTCGAGATAAGCGGCCAGTAGACAGGCGGCGACTTCCGGTGAGCAGGCGCAATCGGGGTTGTCTGTCAGGGGGATATCGAGTAGTTCGCCAAATTTCTGGTAATTGTCGTGTCCGGTTAATTGTACGTAGCCGCGCCCGCGATAACGCGCCCCGTCGCCCGGATTGCTGTTGCCCATTCTGTGCTCGTAGGCGCTGAAGGCCGCCTGACCTGGTAGTGTGTTGAAGTGCGAGGGTAACTCGGCGATCGGTACAAACCCTTCGGTTTCGGCGCGTATCGTGGCCAAGGCGGCACTGATCATGTTGACGCTGGTGAGGTTGAAGGCGACCAGTGCCGCGCTCACATAAGGCAAATTTTTGGCTATATTGGAGCTGCGGGTATTGGGAAATAATTGGCTAACCATCCTGTTGTCTACCCATGTACCCGGCTTCGCGGCGGGTAAAACACCCACTTCACTCAGTGTGAGCGGACCTGCGATTCCATCCGCCACCCGGCCTGTGCTGGCTTGCCAGGTGCGCAACGCGGTTTCCGTGTCAACATCAAATTCATTGCTGCCGGCTAAACCGGGGTAATTGACCGCTGCCTCACTCAGTGTTTTTCGCAAGGCCGCCTTGAGCCGGGCGACCTCATCGCCACGATTGCCTCGCATCAATACCAATACGTTTGCGTATTTCATGGAATTCTCCTTTGGGTCGCAGGGATGGCTTGCGAGGAATACCATAACGACGTGCCGGATGAGGGTCAATAGGCCATATGGCCTATACAATATGGCCTATGAGGGGCGCAAGCCTTTAATTGTCTGGCGATACTCGTATCATCCTGTTGAATATTCAAGAATATCTGTTGACGATTCGGGATATTGCGATATAATCCGCGCCCCTATTGGACCGATGGTCGGTTCAGTAGCCTTGCTCCACCGTCTCGCATGGCGGGGGGCTTTTACAACCACAAGGAGATGTAATGCGACATTACGAAATCGTGTTTATCGTGCATCCAGATCAAAGCGAGCAAGTGCCTGCAATGATCGAGCGCTATCGCACACTGGTCACTTCTAAGGGCGGTCAAATTCACCGTCTGGAAGATTGGGGCCGCCGCCAACTGGCTTACGCTATCCAAAAAATTCACAAAGCACATTACGTGTTGATGAATATCGAATGTAACCAGGAAATTTTGGATGAACTGGAACATGCGTTCCGTTTCAATGATGCAGTTCTGCGTCATCTGACCGTTAAAACTAAGACTGCGGTAACTATTCCATCAGCAATGATGAAGGAAGAGAAATCCCGTTCAGTTCTGAGCGATGACGTTGTTCAGGCTAAGGAAGAAAGCGTAGAAGCTTAAATTTGAGTTGCAGCGCGTCAAGCGCAGCAGAAGATTTAAGCTTATCAACATTTGGTGAAAGGAACATCATGGCTCGTCCATCAGGCAAAAGTACCGATGACAAAAAGAAGCGTTTTTCTCGCAACAATCTGTTCAAGCGTCGCAAGTTCTGCCGCTTCACAGTCGAGAAGATCGCAGAAGTAGATTACAAGGATGTGAATATCCTCAAGGAATTCGTTTCTGAAAATGGCAAGCTGATTCCAGCTCGTATCACCGGTACCAAGACACGCTACCAGCGTCAATTGAGCACCGCCGTGAAGCGTGCACGTTTCCTGGCTTTGCTGCCCTATACTGATTTGCACTAGGAGTATCGGACATGCAAATAATTTTGATGGAAAAAGTGGCCAATCTGGGTCAATTGGGTGATGTGGTTAATGTTAAGAATGGTTACGCACGTAACTTCTTAATTCCACAAGGAAAAGCAAAGCGCGCTACGACAGCTAATATGGCTGAATTCGAAGTGCGTCGCGCTGAAATTATGGCTGCTGACCAGGCTAAACTGGCTGATGCGCAAGCACGCGGCGAGAAGTTGGCTGGTTTGACTGTTCAAATCTCGCAAAAAGCGGGTGTTGACGGTCGCCTGTTCGGTTCTGTTACCAATGCTGACATCGCAACTGCGTTGGCTGCTGCTGGTTTCGACATCGACAAGTCACAAGTTCGCACTGATCACCTGAAGAATGTAGGCGATCACACTGTGAGCATTGCTGTGCACACTGACGTAGTAGTAGACATCACTGTCTCCGTACTCGGCGAACACTAAGCAATACTGTCACACGGCAACACGAAAAAGGACTGCTTGCAGTCCTTTTTTCATTTCTTAATGAACTGCTTATTTATTCGCAAATTCTGTCGTTGCGAGCGACGCGCGGCAACCCAGTCTATTGATTTAAAAAGAATTCTGGATTGCCACGTCCCGCGACGATTCTCTCGCGGCTAAAGGCCGCTCCTCGACGATTTAATCAGTGTTTCCCTAGTCCCCAGCGGCAAGGTAAAATACGCCTCTACGCAAGTCTCCGGTTCCCGCTATGCAAACTTTCTCAAATTCAGACGCACAAGTCGATCAGATTAAAATGCCGCCTCATTCGGTTGAGGCGGAACAATCGGTGCTGGGCGGGTTGATGCTGGATTCTTCCGCGCTGGATAAAATTGCCGATTTGACCAGCGAAGAGGATTTCTATCGTCGCGAGCATCGGCTGATCTATCGCCATATCGTGCGCATGAGCGAACAGGCAAAACCGGTGGATGTGATCACCGTGGCCGAATCGCTGGAAAATAGCGATGAACTGGACAAGGCGGGGGGCTTGGCTTATCTGGGCAGTTTGGTGCAGAACGTACCATCGGCTGCCAATATCCGTCGTTACGGTGAAATTGTGCGCGAACGCTCCATCATGCGCAAGTTGGTCGAGGTGGGTACAGAGATTGCTGCCAGCGCCTACAATCCGACTGGGCGCGATGCCGCGCAGTTGCTTGATGAGGCCGAAGGAAAAGTTTTTGAGATCGCCGAGGCGGGTTCCAAGGGTAAACAGGGCTTTATGTCCATGCCGCCTTTGCTCACTCAGGTGGTCGAGCGCATCGAAACGCTGTACGGTCGCGACAACACCAGCGATGTGACCGGCACGCCGACCGGCTTTGCCGACCTGGATAAGATGACATCCGGTTTGCAGCCAGGCGATCTGGTCATCGTGGCGGGGCGTCCGAGTATGGGTAAGACGGCTTTTTCGATCAATATCGCGGAAAATATCGCGCTGGACAGCAAACTGCCGGTGGCGATTTTCAGTATGGAAATGGGCGCGGCGCAGCTCGCCATGCGTATGTTGGGATCGGTCGGTAAGTTGAATCAGCACGATCTGCGTTCAGGCAAGTTGCAGGACGATGACTGGGGGCGCTTAACCCATGCGCTGGGTAGGCTGAATGATGCGCCCTTGTTCATCGATGAGTCGGCGGCCTTGTCGTCGCTGGACTTGCGGGCACGTGCGCGTCGCTTGCATCGCTCGCACGGTCAACTGGGTTTGATCGTGGTGGATTACTTGCAACTGATGAGTTCAAATGCGGGTAAGGCGAGTGAGAACCGCGCCACGGAAATTTCTGAAATCTCGCGCGGTTTGAAGAGCCTGGCGAAGGAATTGCAATGCCCGGTGATGGCGCTCTCGCAGTTGAACCGTAGTCTGGAGCAGCGTCCCAATAAGCGTCCGGTGATGTCCGACTTGCGCGAATCCGGCGCGATCGAGCAGGATGCCGATTTGATCCTGTTTATCTACCGCGACGAAGTCTACAACAAGGATACGGCGGACAAGGGGACGGCGGAGATCATCATCGGCAAGCAGCGTAACGGCCCGATCGGCACCGTGGCGCTGGCCTTCCGTGGTGAATTCACCCGCTTTGACAACCTCGCCGGTGGCGGTTTCAGAAGCGCTGAGTGATAGGGGGTATTGGCTACGGAGTTTTGTAATGGGGTATTTGGCCGATGCACGGGTAATCTGGGTTAAACTTGGCCTATGAAAAGTGTCCATCTGGTTATCACCGATTTGTTCCTGCCCACGGAGTTTGCTGCTGAGGTGTGTGCAGGCTTACACCTGCCTGCGCTGGAAAGAATATTGTCACGCGGAAAAAGTGAAACAAATCAAATGGTTTCGCTGGAGGATACGCTCTGCGGATTAATTTCAAGCGGTAGCGATACGACGGTTGCACAGGTTTCGGCAGTATACGATGGCCTAGGGGAGGGCTGTTGGCTACGCGCCGATCCGGTGCATTTACGTTTGCAGCGTGAACAAGTGGTGCTGCTGCCTGAGGTAGAGGTGAGTTTAGCGGATGCGATGGAACTATGCATCGATCTAAATGAACACTTTGCAGGCGAAGGTCTGACATTTTTTGCGCCTCATCCGCAGCGTTGGTACGTCAAGGTTGAGCAGTCGCCGGATATTATCACCGTGCCGATGTCTCAGGCCGCCGGGCACAATATTCACGGCAATCTGCCGGTCGGGCCGGAGTCAGGGCGCTGGCATAGGTTGTTCAACGAGATTCAAATGTTGCTGTTTGCTCATCCTCTTAACGAGGCGCGTGAGGCGCGCGGAGAATTGCCGGTCAATAGCGTGTGGTTTTGGGGGAATGGCGCTGTGCCGGTTCAGTCAACAGCATCCTATGTCACGGTGAGTTCCGATGAAGTGCTGGTTGAGATGCTGGCACGGGCAATTGGCGCGCCATTTTCAGGCTGGCAGTCCGAATGGCACAATACTGAGGAAGACGCGCAATTGCTGGTGTGGAGCGGTTTACGCGCCGCCTTACAACGCGGGGATTTGCATGCGTGGCGTGAGGCTTTGCAGTCTTTTGAAAAGCATTACGCGCAGCCTTTGTGGCATGCGCTGCGTACGGGTAAGATAGACCGTTTACAGTTGGAGGTTGCCGGTGGAGATCGTCTGAGACAGTTTGGTCTGACGCGCGGCAGTCGTTGGGCTTTCTGGCATAAATCCCGTCCTCTGGCGGAATATTCAGCATAGCGAGAAAAATATGGATTTCTGGCCTACGACCATACAGTATTTCTGGCGCGAAGAATCCTTCTTCGTGCTGTTTCTAGGTCTGTGCCTAGCCTTTTTGTTGTTCTCTTTTCTTAAGGAAGAGCGCAAGAGCGTGATGAATACGCTGGTGTTCTTTTTTGCCTGTTTGTCCTTGCAATTTGTCAGTGGTCTGATCCACGCCATGCAGTTTAACTACGTCGCGCAAGTGATCCACGAAGCGGCGGTGATCGGGGCGGGTATTGCGGTGATCCGCTTGTGGGGACTGCTGTTGTTCCGCATCGTGCTGCCGTTCGCCCGTTTGAATCCGCCGCGTATCACTGAAGATATCTTTGTCATCATCGCCTATATTGCCTGGGGTTTGGTGCGACTGCGCTACGCAGGGCTTGATTTGAGCAGCATCGTCGCCACTTCCGCGATGATTACTGCGATCGTGGCTTTTGCCATGCAGGATACGCTGGGCAATATTCTGGGCGGTCTGGCTTTGCAATTGGATAATTCCATCGATATCGGCGACTGGATCAAAGTGGATGAGGTGACCGGGCGCGTGGTCGATATCCGCTGGCGCTCCACTCTCGTTGAAACGCGCAACTGGGAAACGGTGGTTTTCCCCAACAGCCAACTGATGAAATCCAAATTTGTGGTGCTAGGGCGGCGTAGCGGGCAGGCCGTGCAGTTGCGCCGCTGGATCTGGTTCAACGTCAGCCTCAATACCACGCCGGCCCATGTGGTCAAGGCCGTGGAAGAGACGATCGTGCAAGCCGAAATTGGCAATGTGGCCAAGTCTCCTCAGCCGGCTTGCGTGTTGATGGAAATGGATAAGGGCGTGGCGCGTTATGCGCTGCGTTACTGGCTGACTGATCTGGCGGTGGATGATCCGACCGATGCGGCGGTGCGCTGGCATGTCTACACCGCGCTGGAGCGCGCCGGAATCCGTCTCGAGTTGGAAGAACAAAATATCCATTATGTGAAGGAAGGTGAAAAGCACGAAGAAGTGGTTCATCACCGCGAAGCGCAGCAGCGTGTCAAAACGCTAAAACGTGTTGAATTATTTGCAGAAATGACCGATGTGGAGCTTTCTGCACTGGCCGAACGGCTAAAATATGTCCAGTTTGCCAAGGGTAATATGATCGCCCGGCAGGGCGCGGTGGCACACTGGTTGTATATCATTATCAACGGCGAGGCCGAAGTTTTTCTGGAGGCGTCAGGCGGTGAGCGGCGCAGTGTGAACGTCTTGGGCCGGGGTAATTTTTTTGGTGAGATGGGTATGATGACTGGTTCACCGCGTTCGGCGTCGGTGATTGCCCGGACCGATATGGAATGTTATCGACTGGATAAGGATGCATTTTCCGGCATTATGCAGGCAAGACCCGGGCTGGCGGAAGAAATAACGCATGTATTAGTGGAACGGCGCGCAGAGCTCGACAGCGTACTACACCATCTGGATGAGCAAACAAGGCAGCAGGAAAAGAACTCTCAGCACAATGAGTTGCTTGAGACCGTTAAACGATTCTTCGGTTTGTAGTATCATCGCGCCCCAAATGGCGGCGTCTTCGTCGAATGAATTTTTAAACAGCGCGTAGCGCGTAGCTTGTGGCCCGTTTGGCCTTAGCTACCCGCGACAGGCTACTAGCTAAAGTAGGACAAACATGAAAATTACATTTTTGGATTTTGAAGGTCAGATTGCGGATCTGGAAGATAAGATTGAACAACTGCGTGTTGTCAACGATGATACGGCGCTGGATATCGCTGACGAGATTGATCAACTGTCGAAAAAAAGCGAAGCGTTAACCAAAGATATTTACGCAAAATTGACTTCGTGGCAGATTTCCAAGGTTTCTCGTCATCCGCAGCGTCCCTATACGCTTGATTATATTGAACATTTGTTCACGGATTTCGAGGAGTTGCACGGCGATCGAAATTTTGCCGACGACAAGGCGATCATCGGTGGGTTGGCGCGCTTCAACGGACAGAGCGTGATGGTGATCGGTCATCAGAAGGGCCGCGACACCAAGGAAAAAATCGTGCGCAATTTCGGCATGCCGCGTCCTGAAGGTTATCGCAAGGCGATGCGATTGATGCGTCTGGCTGAAAAATTTGGCATTCCTATCATGACGTTTGTCGATACGCCGGGCGCATATCCAGGCGTGAATGCGGAAGAGCGTGGTCAGTCCGAAGCGATCGGTCGCAATTTGTATGAAATGAGTGAGCTGCGTGTGCCGGTGATCTGCACTATTATTGGTGAAGGCGGTTCCGGCGGTGCGCTGGCGATTGCGGTGGGCGATGCGATGCTGATGCTGCAATACAGCACATATTCGGTGATTTCACCGGAAGGCTGTGCGTCAATTTTGTGGAAGAGCGCCGATAAGGCGGCTGATGCGGCAGAAACGCTGGGCATCACGGCCACCCGCTTGAAGTCATTAGGCATAGTCGACAAGATCATCGCCGAACCTTTGGGAGGCGCACATCGCGATTATCCTGCGACGATGGAAAATGTGCGTAAAGCGCTGCAGGATGCACTTAAAACCGCACAGAAAAAATCAACCAACGACTTGTTGCGTGACCGCTTCGATCGTCTGATGAGCTATGGTAAGTACAAGGAAGTTGCACTCGGATAAGCTGACACGTCGGGTGGCTGTCTCGCTGCCCGGTTTATTGCCCGATGGCAGTACCATTCTGGTCGGTTTGAGCGGTGGGGTTGATTCCGTGGTGTTGCTACATTTGTTGCACCACCTGGCACCTGGCCATGCGTGGCAACTATCCGCGCTTCACGTTCATCACGGCATAAGTCAAAATGCCGATATCTGGGCTGAATTTTGCGCCACGTTGTGCGCAAAGCTTTCCATTCCCCTGCACACCGAATACGTCGACATCAATCCATTGCGTGAGCATGGCATTGAGGACGCTGCACGGCAGTTGCGCCTGCGAGCTTTCGCTGCGCAATCTTGCGATTTTGTGGCGCTGGCACATCACGCCGACGATCAGGCCGAAACACTGCTGCTGCAACTGCTGCGCGGTGCAGGGGTGCGCGGTGCGGCTGCGATGCCGGAGCTGTCTGCCATGACAAGTGGGCACCGGATCGTGCGACCCTTGCTGCATGCGACCCGACAGGAGCTGTTAGCCTATGCGGACAGTCAGGAGTTAGCTTGGATAGAAGATGAAAGTAATGCGGATGACAGTTATCCGCGCAATTTTCTGCGTCACCGTCTGCTGCCCGTATTGGCTGAAAAATTTCCCGCTTACCGTGAAACACTGGGACGTTCTGCGCAGCATTTTGCAGAAGCGAGTGAATTGCTCGATGGGCTGGCGCAGATAGACAGCGCCGGGGCGATCTTGGATAACACGCTACGCGTTGCGGCATTGCAGGTGGTGAGTCTTGCACGCGCTAAAAATCTGTTGAGGTATTTCTTGTATCAACTGGGTTGCCCGATGCCGCAAACCGCGCAGCTGGAGGATATGCTGCATCAGTTGTTGAGCGCAAAAGCGGATGCGGCCGTGTGCATCCACTTCGCGGCGTGCCTCTGGCAGGTGCGTCGTTATCAAGGCATCGTGCATGTGCTGCGCGCATTGGCAGACTTTGATCGACTTCGGATCTTGCCGTGGCAGGTTGGTGAGGAACTCGCCTGGCCTGCACTCAATACTTCTTTTACGTTGAGCTACGTCACTGGGCAGGGGATCAGTCAGGCTAAACTGCAAGGCGCACCATTGACCTGGCGGCTGCGCCGGGGCGGTGAATCGCTGCGCCCGTATAAGAATTCTCCCACCCGAACCCTTAAAAATTTGCTACAGGAACACCGTGTTCTTCCCTGGTTGCGCGATCGTCTGCCGCTGCTGTATTGTGGTGAGGAACTGGTCTGCGTGCCGGGCGTGGCGATGGATGCATCATTTTGCTCAAACACGGATGAGGCAGGCTTGCTAATTCATTATGCAATGCCTGTTTTTCTAACCTCTTGTTAAATAATCTATTTAATGGCGATGATGACTCAATCGATAGCAACAATACGTGAGCAGATTGTTGAGGCCCAAAGGGTGGGTGACCACCTTAAGGTTTATGACTTGGCGGAAGCCGAGCTTAAGTTGCATCCAGGTAATGAGTTTTATCAATATAGTTTAGTACTGTCCTTAGCGAAATGCGATGCCGCGCAACGGGCGCTCGATAGTTTCTATCATTACAAACTGTATTTGAGTCAGAGCGCGGATGTACTGGCATTGGAAGCGCGAATACTGAAGGACTTGGCTTTTTCCCGTCCTGATGAGGTCAGCCTGCACAAGGCGGCGGATTCATATCATAAGATATTTTCTCAAACGGGAGACTATTACCGGGCTATCAACGCGGCGACCCTGTATCTTTTGTCTGGTGACCGGCAACAGTCGATGGTGCTGGCAAAGCAAGCCTTGGCGTTGGCGCAACAGGATGGGCAACCCATTTTTTATAATTTGGCGACACAAGCCGCCGCGCTACTGGTGCTGGGCAGGTCGGCTGACGCGCAACCTGTGATCGTAGCGGTCGCGCAACTGGAGGCGGATGATCTGGTGCGGCGTGCGCGTACGCGCCAAAGATTGAAATTGATATGTGATTACCATTTGATTGATGACGCTATTCTGGATTGTTTGCTGCCTGAAACGGTGATTTATTACTGCGGACATGTCTTTGATCCGCACCGGCCGGTGAGCGAATCGCAAGAGGTGGCGCTGGCTGCGCAAATTGAGTCGGCCATCGCGTCACATCATGCGACCGTTGCCTACGGCTCGCTGGCTGCGGGTGCCGACATTCTTTTTGCAGAAGCGGTTTTGAATAATGGCGGGGAGCTGAATATCTGGCTACCGTTTGGGAAAGTTGATTTTTGCGCGCGCGCGGTACGTCCGGTAGGAGACGCCTGGGTGATCCGTTTTGAAGCCTGTTTGTTGCGTGCAAATACGGTGTCCTATGCGACTGAGTCGAACTTTATGGGCGATGACACGATTTTTGAGTATTGTGCCGATATCGGTATGGGAATGGCGATTATGCGCTCTAATTCCTTGGGAGCCAGCGTGTTGCAACTGGCTGTGTGGGATGAGGTCGTAAAATATCCGTCCTCAGGCGTCTGCCGTAATGTCGCTAAATGGCGTAGTTTGAAAAAACCTGTCGAAGTGATTCCCTGTTCGATGGCGAAATTTCCTCGTGAGTATCGAACTTTGCCTGACGAAGAAACGCAGATTCAACGTGAGCTCCATGCGATCTTGTTTTCGGATATCCGAGGTTACAGCAAACTCAGTGATCGCGACGTGCTGTGGTATTTCAATGTGTTGAATCCCTATCTTGCAAAAGCTATCGAAAAATTCAGGCCTGAGATTCAGCTGATCGATACGTGGGGGGATGGTATTTATATGATCACTAAGCGTGCGTCCGTCGCAGCTCGAATTGCTTTCGCGTTAAATGAGGCCCTGGCTCAGCTCGATCAATCGATGCTCGAACTGGAAGAGCCGCTGTTAATGAGGATAGGGCTGCATTACGGACCGGTTTTTAGTTTGTATGATCATTTCGAACAGAAACAAACCTTCTCCAGTAATGAGGTTTCCAAGACGGCTCGCATTGAACCGGTTACGCCGGCGGGGGAAATATTCGGAACAGAAGCCTTTGTCGCTATGCTGGAGTTGGAAGGAGACCAATGCGCGACGTTTGAATACGCGGGTACGCTACCGAGCGCTAAAAATTACGGTTCATTCGGAATGTTTCATATTCGACCTGGATTGCGACCCCGGGCTATCCTCAATTAAACGCGGACAAGATGTAGCGGTCTTGTTGCGGATGAGGTTAACCAATGAAGATATGCGGTGCGCGATCGTCTCGCAAGGAATAGAAGAGGTGATCAATTTTTCATCTGCAACGACATTAGAAATGAAGTAATCTTGCGTGAAGTCGACTTTCTCCGCGCCCCCCGAGTCTCGGCGTGAAATCGTATTTTAATGTGGTTAGCAATGATCAATCGCCAACCACGATCGTGCTTTTAATTGAGCGCTGATTAAATAATTAATATTTTCAAGGGATTACCATATCGGCGTCAGCGTGGTAAAGTCCCATTCCAGAGCTGCGGGTATCGCCGGGTTGGAGGCCTTACAGGCATCACTGCTCAGCCAGTCGGAAATGGCTTGCCAGGGGCCGAACTGAGCCTGTTGTTTAGAGAATGGGAACTCGCGGGGAACGGTGCCGACATGCAGCGGTAAATAGGCCGGGCGAGCGCAAGGGTTGTGGCGGTGGAAATAGTCTTGCCACCATACCGAGGGACGCGGCAGACTGGCGACATAGCCCATCACGTCCAGTGCTTCTTGCTGTGAGAGTAGACCCGGGTTGTCAGGGGGCATGTTTCGATGAATAAAGGCCGCACCTACCGGAATCATCAGTGGTCCGCCTGCTTGTGAAAAAGATCCCTTGCCAGCGAGCGGGGGGACAAGATATCCGCGAGAATCACTCCATTGGCCTGCGCCTTTAGCTTCATGGCAGCGCAGGCAATGTGTATCATAAATGGATTTTCCCGATAGCGGATCAGAGGTCATCTCCATCACTTTGGGGAACAGGGGAATCTGTGCGCCGGGAATTTTTGCCTGATCCGCTTTGTGCTTGAATGCGTCAAATAGCAATCCTTCGCCCGGATAGATGCCATCTCGCACCACTTTGAGCCAGGATATTAATCCATCCATTTCGTAGGAGTTGTCGGTCAGCATGACAGGCCCACCGCATTCTCGTCCGCAGTCGCGTGCACGGGTGCGCGCATCCCGGTGGTAGGCTAAGCCTTCAAAGTAAACGCCCTTGTCTCCTTGTTCCCGCAAACCAAAAAAACTCAAAGTACGGAAAAAAGCATAAGCAAAAGGAACCGTTCCACCTTGTGCATGGCAACTGGAGCAGTTCATGATCTTTCCCTGGGCTAGCGGAGGTTGGCCGTCTTGCCGGCCTTCGCCGATCGTGGCATAGGTGTTGGTAATTAGATCGTAGCCGAATACGATGCGCCGAGCCTCGGTCAGATCGCCTCGAAATGACGCGTCCGCTACTTCGTGTTTGAGTCGTTCAATGTCGGGTGCCTGATACCAGCGTGTGCCGGCTGGCAGCACCTGTCCTGATGACAGTACGAGCGAGCCACTCAGCAGGTAATCTGCCGGGCGCGCTTGAATACGCGGATCAGCCAGTGCCGTTGCTGCAAAAAAAAGAAGCACGACACAGTACAGTTTTTTGAGTGTGTTCATAGTTGTTCTGTCTACTGTAATACGTGCTTTTGATGCGATTGGATCTGAAGGTGGTTTGTTTACTGAATTGTTATTGATTAAATCTGCTCGCTTTGATTGCTGCAAGAACACCATCCCAGAGTCTAATCCTGGCATTGACGGCAGTGTACGCGGCTTCTTCAGCTTCTTGTAGTTTTGTTGCATCCTGATTTATCAATTCATTCATCATTTTCAGTGCGAGGGGAGCGTGAAAACCTACGTCC
>CAISHO010000115.1 GCA_903885165.1 uncultured Nitrosomonadales bacterium
ACCGCCAATCTGGTGGTGATTCTGATCGACGCGCGTCGCGGGGTGCTGGTGCAGACGCGCCGTCACTCTTATCTGGCGAGTCTGGTGGGCATTCCGCATATCGTGCTGGCGGTCAACAAGATGGACATGGTGGATTATTCAGAGGCGCGCTTTAACGAGATTTGCACCGAATATCTGGCTTTCGCGGCGCAACTGGGTCTGCATAACGTGACCTGCGTGCCGTTGTCGGCGCTGGTGGGCGATATGATTGTCGACAGAGGCGAGAATCTGAACTGGTATTCCGGCCCTACGCTGATGGAGTTGCTGGAAAACGTCGAGATTGATCACGATGTAAATACCACTGATTTCCGTTTTCCGGTGCAGTGGGTGTGCCGTCCGCAAACCGGCGAATATCACGATTTCCGTGGTTTCATGGGGCGCATCGAGGCGGGTTCCGTGTCGGTGGGCGATGAAGTTACCGTGTTGCCATCGGGCAGAACCAGTACCGTTAAGGAAATCGTCACCTTTGATGGCAAGCTGCAAACAGCTTATGCGCCGCAGTCGATCACTTTGAGATTGGACGATGAGATCGATATTTCGCGCGGCGATATGTTCGTGAAGGCGGATTATTTGCCGACAGTGGCAAAAGAGTTCGAGGCGATGTTGTGCTGGTTGTCTGAAACGCCGCTGGATAAGAGTCGTAAATATCTGGTGAAGCACACGACGAGAACCGCGAAATGCGTGTTTGCCAGTGTCGATTATCGCGTGGATGTGAATACGCTGGAGCAGCATGCGGAACCGGTGATCAATATGAACGACATCGCTCATGTGAAGCTGAAAGTGCAACAACCGCTGGTCTTCGACCATTACAATCGCAACCGCGCCAGCGGGAGCTTTATCGTGATCGACGAGGCGACCAACAACACCGTGGCGGCAGGGATGATTTCCTGAAGTTAGCTGTTTCGCGGGTTACAAGGCCACAAGCTTACTCGAAGGAGTCGGGTTGGAAAACCGAAAAACCGGGGACAGACCACGGTTTTCCATACGGATGAATTGGGAATTGCGTGTTTTGGCTTAGGAAACCGTGGTCTGTCCCCTATTACTCGTCCCCTATTACCCGCTGAAGCTAGCAGCTTCGCGGGTTACAAGGCCACAAGCTTCCTCGAAGGAGTAGGGTTGTGGCTTTTTTACGTCAGTGGGATTGAGATGCTAAGAGCATTGAGGGAGAGGATTTGGCGTTAGACTATAATATTGTCGACATATTATAAAAATATTACGCAATAGATCATAATAAGTGCTAATATTCCTCTGAATTGTCGACAATCGGAGAAGGCGCATGTTGCTCTCGGCACCAAAGCAGGGAACGCTGGCTGATATTGCCTCGCATCGTCTTGTGCACAGTATCGTAACTGGCGAATTGGTGCAAGGTCAAAAGCTCAACGAAGCCGAACTGGCAGAGCGCTTTGGTATGGGGCGCGGTCCGCTGCGTGAGGCTCTGCGGCACATGGAAGGAATGCGACTGGTCAAGCGTGTCCCCAATGCCGGCACCCGTGTCGTTATTCTCGATCAAAAAACCATGTCTGATCTGTATGCGGTGCGCGAAGCGCTCGAAGGCATGGCATGCCGCATCGCTGCGACGCAGATGACGGACGAAGAAATCGCCCATTTGAGCACTCTGCTCGACAATCACGAAAAACAAATAGAAGAACAAGGCGGCAAACTCTACGCGCAAAGCGAAGGTGATCTGGATTTTCATTACCAGATCGTGCGCGGCAGCCGCAATGAGATGTTGATGGATTTGTTGGGCAGTGAGCAGTATCAGTTGCTGCGTATGTGCCGCTACCGTACCAGTCGCAATGCACAGCGCACTCGTCCGGCGCTCTCTCAGCATAGGCAAATAGTAGAAGCATTAGCACAGCGTGACGGTGAACTGGCAGAGATGCTGATGCGCCGCCATATCCAAGGCGCGTGGCGCAGCATTAGAGAAATGATCGATAAAGAGGAGGCAGTATGAGTCAAGTCGCTAGTACACCGGGGCAGAAGTTGCGCCGGGCAGTTCAAGATAATCATCCTTTGCAAGTGGTGGGCGCTGTTACCGCTTACTGCGCCATTCTGGCGGAAAAGAGCGGCCATAAGGCGCTGTATCTGTCCGGTGGCGGAGTGGCGGCGTCATCGCTGGGTATTCCGGATTTGGGTATCACTACTTTGCACGACGTCTGTGAAGATGCGCGCCGTATCACTGCGGTGAGCGAATTGCCGCTGTTGGTCGATATCGATACCGGTTGGGGTGGTTCATTCAACATCGCTCGCGCGACACGCGAAGTAGCTCAATCTGGCGCTGCCGGTTTTCACATCGAAGATCAGGTGATGCAAAAACGTTGCGGACACCGTCCCAACAAGGCTATCGTCAGTCAGGCCGAAATGGTCGATCGCGTTAAAGCCGCTGTGGATGCACGTGTTGATGCGAGTTTTGTCATCATGGCGCGCACTGATGCGCTGGCCGTGGAAGGGATGCAATCGGCGATTGAACGCGCACAGGCTTGTGTCGAAGCCGGCGCTGACATGATCTTCCCGGAAGCGATGATCACGCTGGAGCAATATGCACAATTTACCAGCGCGGTTTCTGTGCCTGTGCTGGCTAATATCACCGAATTTGGTGCGACACCGCTCTACACCACCCAGCAACTGGCCGGCGTCGGGATCGGTCTGGTTCTGTATCCGCTTTCTGCGTTCCGCGCCATGAGTCGCGCCGCGCTCAATGTCTATCAGCATATTCTGGCTGATGGTACACAGCAGCAGGTGGTGGAACATATGCAGCCGCGTATGGAACTTTACGATTATCTGGGTTACCACGCTTATGAACAGAAACTGGATCATCTGTTCGCTGAAAAAGGCGCGGAATAATCTATCCCTACTAACAGGAGAAAAAAATGACTGAAATCAATACATTGCCTAAACCGAAAAAATCGGTTGCCTTGTCTGGTACCGTTGCGGGTAATACGGCCGTTTGTACGGTTGGGCGCACCGGTAACGACCTGCACTATCGCGGTTACGATATTCTCGATTTCGCTGAAACAGCGGAATTTGAGGAAATTGCCCATTTGCTGGTACACGGCACGCTGCCGAATGTTGAACAATTGCAATCCTACAAGGCTAAGCTCAAATCGCTGCGCGGACTGCCACAAGCGGTCAAACAGGCTTTGGAAGCGATCCCTGCTAATGCACATCCGATGGATGTGATGCGTACGGGTTGTTCGGTTTTGGGTACTTGCGAGCAGGAGCCTGAAGAACACAATGAAGTTCTCGCGCGCGATCTGATCGATCGTATGCTGGCCAGTTTCGGTTCCATGTTGATGTACTGGCATCACTTTTCGACTTCCGGTCGTCGCATCGAAGTCGAGACGGATGATGATTCCGTTGGTGGTCATATTCTGACCCTGTTGCACGGCAAGCCTGCCAAAGCATCCTGGGTACGCGCTATGCATACCTCGTTGATTCTGTACGCAGAACATGAGTTCAATGCCTCGACCTTCACCGCACGTGTGATCGCAGGTACCAATTCCGATCTGTATTCCTGTATCACAGGTGCGATCGGTGCGTTGCGCGGTCCTAAGCACGGTGGTGCAAACGAAGAAGCTTTCCGTATCCAGAGCCGTTACGCGAGTGCTGATGAAGCCGAAGCCGATATCCGCGAACGTGTAGCCCGTAAGGAAATCGTGATCGGTTTCGGTCATCCGGTTTACACCATCGCCGATCCGCGCAATGAAGTGATCAAGCGTGTTGCGAAACAACTGGCTGAAGAAGCCGGTGAAATGGTGTTGTTCGATATCGCTGCCCGTCTGGAATCTGTGATGTGGGAAACCAAGAAGATGTTCCCTAATCTTGACTGGTTCTCCGCTGTTTCGTACCACATGATGGGCGTGCCGACGGAAATGTTCACGCCGTTGTTCGTTATCTCGCGCGTTACCGGTTGGGGCGCTCACGTCATCGAGCAGCGTGCAGACGGCAAGATCATTCGCCCGAGTGCCAATTACGTCGGGCCTGAGAATCTGGCCTGGGTGCCGATCGAGAATCGTTAAAGCTTAAACCCGAACCATCCACAGAGATCACAGAGAAAGCTTGACCCCACCGTCAGAGCGCTGCATTGAAAATCTGGCTTTACCCTCTCTGTGTGCTCTGTGGCAAATAGTTTTTGAAGGACATTATGAATACCCAATACCGTAAGCTTTTAGCCGGCACTAAACTTGACTATTTCGATACCCAGGCGGCAGTGGACGCCATCGAAACCGGCGCTTATGCCAAACTGCCCTACACCTCTAAAGTGCTGGCCGAGCAACTGGTGCGCCGCTGCGAACCGGAAGCCTTGACCGATGCACTGAAACAGCTGATCCAACGTAAGCGCGACCTGGATTTCCCGTGGTATCCCGCCCGTGTTGTTTGTCACGACATCTTAGGCCAGACCGCATTGGTTGACTTGGCTGGTCTGCGTGACGCGATTGCCGATCAGGGTGGTGACCCTTCACTGGTCAACCCTGTTGTGCCGACCCAACTGATCGTGGATCACTCGCTGTCTGTGGAAGCGGCTGGTTTCGACCCGGATGCATTTAAGAAAAATCGCGATATTGAAGACCGTCGTAACGAAGACCGGTTTCACTTCATTGAGTGGACTAAGACTGCGTTTAAAAATGTAGATGTAATCCCTGCCGGTAACGGCATCATGCACCAGATCAATCTGGAAAAGATGTCTCCGGTGATTCAGGCGCGTGACGGTGTTGCTTTTCCTGATACCTGTGTTGGAACTGACTCCCACACTCCGCACGTTGACTCGCTGGGTGTACTTGCAATTGGTGTCGGCGGTCTGGAAGCCGAAACCGTCATGCTGGGTCTGCCTTCCATGATGCGTCTGCCGGACATCGCAGGCGTCAAGC
Organism: uncultured Nitrosomonadales bacterium; assembly: GCA_903885165.1. Lineage (GTDB taxonomy): Bacteria > Pseudomonadota > Gammaproteobacteria > Burkholderiales > Gallionellaceae > Gallionella. The sequence goes on from CAISHO010000115.1 coordinate 4,908, forward strand.
TGGTGGGTCAACGTCAACCTGGCATCACTGCCACCGACATCGTGCTGGCTCTGACCGAGTTCCTGCGCCGTGAGCGTGTGGTGGGTGCCTATGTCGAATTCTTCGGACCGGGCGCTGATAGTCTCTCCATCGGCGATCGTGCAACCATTTCCAATATGTGTCCGGAATTCGGTGCGACTGCGGCGATGTTCTACATCGACGCTCAGACCATTACCTATTTGAAACTGACCGGCCGTGAACCTGAGCAAGTTGCCCTCGTGGAAAACTACGCCAAGACCACTGGTCTGTGGGCGGATCAGATGGTTGCCGCCGAATACGAGCGTGTGCTCGAGTTCGATCTGTCCACTGTGGTGCGCAACATGGCGGGTCCTTCCAATCCGCACCGCCGTCTGCCGACCTCCGCACTGCATGAGCGCGGTATTGCTGACGAAGCAAAGCTGGAAGCTGGTCGTGTCAGCGAAGCAGAAGGTCTGATGCCCGATGGCGCCGTCATCATCGCTGCCATCACGTCCTGCACCAACACATCCAATCCGCGTAACGTGGTTGCAGCCGCGCTGCTGGCGAAGAAAGCCAATGAACTGGGTCTGCTCCGCAAGCCTTGGGTTAAGACTTCTTTTGCCCCTGGCTCCAAGGTTGCCGAGTTGTACCTGAAAGAAGCAGGCCTGCTCTCGGAGCTGGAGAAGCTGGGCTTCGGTATTGTCGGATTCGCCTGCACCACCTGTAACGGCATGTCCGGCGCACTTGATCCTAAGATCCAGCAAGAAATCATAGCCCGCGACCTGTACGCTACAGCTGTACTGTCAGGCAACCGCAACTTCGACGGTCGTATCCATCCCTATGCGAAGCAAGCTTTCTTAGCTTCCCCGCCGCTGGTTGTCGCTTACGCGATCGCAGGTACTATCCGCCTCGACATCGAGCAGGATGCACTGGGTACCGACAAGTCGGGCAAGCCGGTCATGTTGAAAGACCTCTGGCCTTCTGATGAAGAGATCGACGCGGTCGTGGCCTCCTGCGTGAAGCCTGAACAGTTCCGTCAGATCTACATCCCGATGTTCGATCTGGGTGAAATTGCAACGGCGAAAAGCCCGTTGTACGACTGGCGTCCGATGTCCACCTATATCCGTCGACCACCCTATTGGGAAGGCGCACTGGCTGGCGTTCGCACCTTGAAAGGGATGCGTCCGCTTGCCGTACTGCCGGACAATATCACCACTGATCACCTGTCGCCTTCGAACGCGATCATGGCCAATTCGGCTTCCGGTGAATATCTGGCGAAAATGGGCGTGCCGGAAGAAGACTTCAACTCCTATGCGACGCACCGGGGGGATCACCTGACCGCGCAACGTGCCACCTTTGCCAACCCTCAACTGATCAATGAAATGGCTGTGGTTGATGGTGAAGTGAAGAAGGGTTCTTTAGCCCGCGTTGAGCCGGAAGGCCGTGTTATGCGTATGTGGGAAGCTATTGAGACCTACATGGATCGTAAGCAAAACCTGATTATTGTGGCTGGAGCCGACTACGGTCAGGGCTCTTCGCGTGACTGGGCTGCCAAAGGCGTGCGTCTGGCCGGTGTGGAAGCCATCGTTGCAGAAGGTTTTGAGCGTATTCACCGCACCAATCTGGTCGGTATGGGCGTGCTGCCGCTGGAGTTCAAAGCGGGCGACACACGCAAGACCTACGCGATCGACGGTACGGAAACTTATGATGTGGAAGGCGACATTGCCCCGCGCGCAGACCTGGTCGTCGTGATGTCCCGCGCGAATGGCGATAAGATACGCATTCCTGTAACCTGTCGTCTGGATACCGCTGCTGAAGTACGTGTCTATAACGCGGGCGGTGTACTGCAATGCTTTGCGCAGGACTTCCTTAAAGGAGCAGCATAATGGTTCCGCAAATCAAAGTCCCTGCCACTTACTTGCGTGGCGGCACCTCCAAGGGTGTGTTTTTCCGACTGGAAGATTTGCCGGAAGCAGCACAGGTTCCGGGTCGCGCGCGTGATCGGCTGTTTCAGCGCGTGATCGGTAGTCCTGATCCTTATTCCGCACATATCGATGGCATGGGGGGCGCGACCTCCAGCACCAGTAAGTGCGTGATCCTGTCGAAAAGTTCACGCCCGGGTCACGACGTGGATTACCTCTACGGTCAGATCTCTATCGATAAAGACTTTGTCGACTGGAGCGGCAACTGCGGCAATCTGTCCACCGGTGCGGGCGCTTTCGCAATTCATGCCGGATATATTGATTCTGCACGTCTTGCAGAGGATGGCGTCTGCACTGTGCGCATCTGGCAGGCTAACATCAACAAGACCATCATTGCTCACGTACCGGTCAGCAATGGTCAGGTGCAGGAGACTGGTGATTTCGAACTGGATGGCGTGACCTTCCCGGCAGCAGAAATCGTCCTGGAGTTCATGGATCCATCTGATGATAGCGAAGGCGGTAGCCTGTTCCCGACCGGCAATCTGGTCGACCAGCTCGATGTCCCCGGTGTCGGTAGTTTTCAGGCTACCATGATCACTGCCGGAATCCCGACTGTGTTTGTGAATGCGGCTGATATCGGTTACACCGGTAGCGAATTGCGTGAAGCGATCAATACCGACCCGGCAGCACTGGCGCGTTTCGAGAAAATTCGTGTGGCTGGTGCATTGCGTATGGGTTTGATCAAAACCCCTGAAGAAGCCGCAACACGCCAACATACCCCGAAGATCGCTTTTGTCGCACCTCCGGTCGACTATGTGGCATCAAGCGGCAAGATGATTAGTGCTTCTGAAGTCGATCTGCTGGTGCGCGCGCTGTCGATGGGCAAACTGCATCATGCCATGATGGGTACGGCAGCGGTTGCGATCGGCACGGCTGCAGCGATTCCCGGCACGCTGGTAAATCTGGCAGCGGGTGGTGGGGCGCGCAATGTGGTGACCTTTGGACATCCATCCGGCACATTGAAAGTTGGAGCTGCCGCAAGCGAAAATGGTGGCGACTGGAAAGTTGAAAAAGTTACCATGAGCCGCAGTGCGCGCGTGCTGATGGAAGGCTGGGTACGTATCCCTGGCGACAGTTTCTGATATTTGTTTGAGAAATGAATCCTCCTGTGAGGGGAGCAACAAGATCGAATCGTTCCGGATTCCCTTCCCTGAAAAGCGTGGGAATGGGTTTCATAATGAGAGGAGTAAAAAATGAGTTACATAGCCGAATACCAACGTTCGATGAATGATCCGGAAGGCTTCTGGCGCAACCAGGCTGAGAAGTTAGAGTGGTTCAAGTTCCCACAGAAAATATTGCAGCAGGACGCCGACGGTGTCGGTTACTGGTTTGCTGACGGAGAAATGAACACGGCTCATATGGCGCTGGATTACCATGTCATCAACGGGCGCGGCAATCAGGCGGCGCTCATCTTTGATTCGCCAGTGACCAATACCAAAAAAACTTACACCTATGCGGAACTCACCTCCGAGGTGGCGCGCACAGCCGGTATGCTGGCTGATCTGGGTGTGGTCAAGGGCGATCGCGTGATTATCTACATGCCGATGATTCCTGAAGCGGTGATCGCGATGCTCGCGGTAGCAAGACTGGGTGCGATTCACTCGGTGGTGTTCGGTGGCTTTGCTCCGCCTGAACTGGCTGTGCGTATCGACGATGCCACACCGAAAGTCATCCTGTCCGCCTCATGCGGTGTTGAGATCAAGCGTGTGATTGAATATAAACCGCTGCTCGACCGTGCGATCGATCTGGCGACCCATAAACCTGAGAGCTGTGTCATCTATCAGCGTCCTCAAGTTGCCGCTCCCATGATAGCTGGTCGCGACCACGACTGGGCGACGCTGCTGGCTGCATCCAAAGCGGTAGGTTGTACGCCTGTTCTTGGCAGCGATCCGTTGTACATCCTCTACACGTCAGGCACCACCGGTAAGCCTAAGGGCGTGGTGCGTGAGAATGGCGGTCATGCGGTGGCGTTGAAGTACAGCATGAAGGCGCTCTACAACGTGGAACCCGGCGATGTGTTCTGGGCATCCTCCGACGTGGGTTGGGTGGTAGGTCATTCCTACATCGTATATGCACCGCTGTTACAGGGTTGTGCCACGGTGGTGTATGAGGGCAAGCCCATCATGACCCCCGATGCGGGTGCGTTCTGGCGTGTTTGTGCAGAGTATGGTGTGAAAGCCTTGTTCTCAGCTCCAACGGCGTTCCGTGCGGTCAAGAAGGAAGATCCTGAAGGTGCATTTATCAAGCAGTACGATCTGAGCAAATTGAAAGCGATTTTTTCGGCGGGCGAACGTTTGGATACGCCAACTGAATCCTGGCTGGCGGAAGTGACCGGCAAGCCGGTGATTGATCACTGGTGGCAAACTGAAACAGGTTGGGGGATTACCGGTAATCTGCAAGGCATTGAGTGTCTGCCGATCAAGCCGGGTTCATCGACTAAACCTATGCCGGGATTCAATGTGCAAATCCTGGATGAGCACGGTGAGCGTCAGCCTGCTGGCACACAGGGGTATATTGCGCTAAAGTTGCCGCTGCCACCTTCCTGTCTGAATCAGGTTTGGGGGGATGCGAATAAATTCCGCGACAGTTATTTGAGTTTCCTGCCGGGCTTTTACACCAGCGGTGATGGCGGTTACATCGACGAGGACGGTTATGTATTTGTCATGGGTCGTGTCGACGACGTGATCAATGTGGCCGGACACCGTTTATCAACCGGTGAGATCGAAGAAGTGGTTGCAGGTCATCCTGATGTCGCCGAGTGTGCGGTGATTGCCCGTGATGACGAACTCAAGGGACAGACGCCGATGGGTCTGGTGGTGCTCAAAACGGGTGCCGCCATTACCGAGGCGGAATTGCACAAGCAACTGGTTGCCCGCATCCGTGAAAATATCGGTCCTATCACCTGTTACCAAACGACGGTGGTGCTGGCTCGTTTACCTAAGACGCGTTCCGGTAAGACGTTGCGTAAGACATTGTGCAATATGGTGAACGGACACGAATACACGGTCCCTTCCACCATCGATGACACTGCTGTGGTTCCTGAGATTGTTGAAACCTTGCGAACTAAGGGATTGATTTCTTAATAATCAAATAGTTGCAATAAAATCGGCCCGTGAAAACGGGCCTTTTTTACGCCTGTGGTTTTGCGTGACGCGCTTAGATTTTGTTAACTCGCGGTGCGGGAAACTAGCGCAATGTCCGTTCGCTGTATTTTTGAAGGGTCACTTTCGAGACAGACCTGTCCTTGTCGACTGTCCGCAATCCAGCAAGTAATTCAACGGGGTACTCAATCGATTCTAAGGCGGAGTTCGTGGATGAGGAATCCACCCCCCTCCAGACATCAAAGCAATATTTTTGGCGACAACCAGTCTGACACCGGGGGTTACCCTATCAAACCTGATGAACAGTGTGTGTCACGAAAGAAACGTTAAGAACCTTCCTGATTGCTGAAAAAACCGCAGACAGACTTTCCATAGTAGGGTTGCCGCGAGCAGAAAGCATGCGATGCACACTCTTGCTCGGACGGTTGGTTGCCGTGGCAATTTGCTCAAAGCCCACGGTTGCATTCACCACATCGCGCAGTAATAAGCGCGATGCCTCCGCCTCGCCATTGAGAAACATATCCGTTGCCTCTCTCAGTAATGCTTCAGCAAATGCGGGATCTGCCTTGATTCTGGCTTGTAATGTTGTACTGGAATCTACAGTGAGCTGTCCCATCATTTATCCTTTTTGATTTTTCCTTAACATGGCCTTACGGGCATCGTAATCATCTCGTAGTTTTTTCGCCTGCTTGATATCGGCGACTTGACTATTTTTTGTACCGCCACCAAGCAACACAATTAATACATCGCCATCATGGATGAGGTAAATCCGAATTCCTGGTCCCCAATCAATCCGATATTCCTTGAGCGTTCCGTCTATAGGCTTTACGTTCCCCATGCTGCCCGCCATCATGCGCGCACGAGCAGCGGCTACTTTTGCGGCATACTCAATGGACAAATCATTGAACCACTCCGCATAGTAGTTCTTCTGTTCGCTGGTTATGTATTCTTCAATCTTGATAGCTATGGTTAAATAGTAACCTATAGGTTACCTGTCGGCAAGATAAAAACAGTGTAGATTTGTAATAACTTCAATTGGAGAGAAATATTTTGCAAGGATCGTGCTTCCACGAAGGGCCGGTTTGATGCTACGAATTAACAACCGCGATAGTCAGCTAATGGCACAAAGTGAGCGCCCCGCCACTTTGATAGACACCGGATATTAAAGTGCGCGGCAAATATGCCATGTAATATTCACTTGGTTTAACAGTTGTCGTGAGGGAAGCATGAGGTCGTCTATTTCGCTCGTCATGCTCCTCAAAACTGCACCCGAAATGTTACTCTTCTCTGATCTTGAACCAGGTGGCGTATAGCGCCGGCAGGAACAAGCAGGTGAGCAGGGTGGCGACCACCAGTCCGCCCATGATGGTCACCGCCATCGGGCCCCAGAACACCTGACGGGTGAGTGGAATCATCGCCAGTATCGCTGCCGCTGCGGTCAGCATGATGGGTCTGAAGCGTCGCACCGTTGAGCTGACAACTGCTTCCCAGCGGGACTTACCCTCTTCTTCATCCTGACGAATCTGATCCACCAGGATTACCGAATTACGCATAATCATTCCGGCTAACGCGATGAAGCCCAGATTGGCGACGAAGCCGAACGGCACCTGGAAAATCAGCAGAGCGGCAGCCACGCCGATTAACCCTAAGGGTGCGGTGAGCAGCACGATGATGGTGCGGCTAATGCTTTGCAACTGTATCATCAGCAACGTGATTACACCCAGCAACATCAGCGGCATTACCGCCATGATGGCTTTTTCACCTTTTGCGGACTCCTCGATGCTGCCGCCCATTTCGATGTAATAGCCTGCGGGTAATTTAGCCCTGACTTCATTGAGTTGTATATTCAATAAGTTAGATGCAGTTGACGGCTGCGTCTTGTCATTCATGTCGGCCAGCACCGTCATGGTGGGCAGTCGATTGCGTCGCCACACGATGGCTTCTTCGAGCACCGGTACCAAGTGAGCGACCTGAGACAGCGGTACGTGCCGGCCATTTGCCAGCGGAATGTCTAAATTGGACAGATTATCCAGAGAACGAGCATCCCCCGCGCCGCGCCACACCACATCGATCAGTTGGTCGTCTTCGCGATATTGCGTGAGCGCCACGCCGTTTAGCCAGCCCTGTAAGGCCTGCGAGACGTCGCGACTGGACGTGCCCAGCGCACGCGCCTTATCCTGATCGACTTCGACGTGCACGCTTTTAACCTTTTCATTCCAGTCGTAACTGACGTCCTGTAAATGCGGATTGACGCGCATTAACGCAGAGACCTGATCGGCGATCAGACGCACTCGTTCGACATCGGGGCCGCTCACCCGGAATTGCACCGGGTAACCGACCGGCGGGCCGTTTTCCAGACGCACCACATGAGGATGGATGTGGCTGAAGCCGCCGTCAGGAGAGGTGAAAACGGTTTCCAGGCGATGCTTGAGTGCTTCGCGTGCCGTGAAATCTTTAGTCACAATCACGCATTGGGCGTAATTGTCGCTGAACAACTTTACATCCAGCGATAAGAAAAAGCGCGGTACGCTGTTGCCGACATAGCAGGCGTAATTCGCAACGGCGGTATCGTTTTTAAGCAACTGCTCGATGCGGATGGTCTCATGCTCGCTGGCTTTGAGTGATGCGCCTTGCGGCAGCCAAATGTCGATGATCAGTTCAAGGCGGCTGGAAGAGGGAAAAAACTGCTTTTGCACGCCCTTGTTAAAAGCCGCGATAGCCAGGACAAACAGCAGCAGGGTCGCGCCGATCACCTTCCAGCGATTTCGTAAACACCAGATTACCAGCGCGCGGAAGCGGCGATAGAATGGGGTGTCGTAGATGTCCTCGCCATGTTTTTGCGCGTTGGCGATCAGTTTGGCCGGATCCAGTAGCTTATAGCCGAGATAAGGCGTGAACACGACCGCGACCAGCCAGGAGACCATCAGGGCGATGGTGACCACGGCGAAAATCGAAAAAGTGTATTCACTGGCGGCGGATTTGGAAAAACCCACCGGGGTGAAGGCGGCGGCCGTGATCAGCGTACCGGTCAACATGGGGAAGGCGGTCGAGGTGTAGGCGAAGGTTGCCGCCTGGAATCTGTCCCAGCCCTGTTCCATTTTGACCACCATCATTTCCACTGCGATGATGGCATCGTCCACCAGTAAGCCCAGTGCGATCACCAGCGCGCCCAGTGAGATGCGTTGCAAGTCGATGCCGAAAATTTTCATGGTGAAGAAGGTGATCGCCAGCACCAGCGGGATGGACAGCGCCACCACAGTGCCGGTGCGCCAACCCAGGCTCAAAAATGACACCGCCAGCACGATCAGAATCGCTTCGGCGAGTGATTCCTGAAACAGGGAGACCGATTCTTTGACGACTTCCGGTTGATTGGCGACGACATGAACCTCGATGCCGACGGGAAGAGCCGCTTTGATCTCTTTCATGGCGATGTTGATGTTTTCGCCCATGCCGATGACGTTGCCACCCTTGTCCATCACGATGCCGATACCGATGGCAGGTTGGCCGCCGACTCGCATGGTAGGGCGGGCAGGATCACTCAAGCCACGGCTCACCTTGACCAGATCGCCTAAGCGTACGTGCTTCCCGTTGATCAGCAGATCGGTGTTGCGTATCTTCTCGGTGCCGTCGAAACCGCCGCTCACGCGCAGCCAGATGCGGTCGGTGCTGGTATCGATAAATCCGGCCGGGGTTAGTGCGTTCTGTTGTTGCAACGCGGCACCGATCTGCGCCTGGGTCACGCCGAAGCTGGCCAGTCGCGCAGGTAGCGCATCCAAGTAGATTTTTTCATCCTGTACGCCGATCAGTTCGACGCGTTTGACATCCGGTACGCGCTTTAAATCGAGGGCGATTTGATCGGCATAGCGACGTAATGCGGCCAGATCAAAGCCGTCGCCGGTTAAGGCAAAAATATTGATTTGCACATCGCCAAATTCTTCATTCGGGAAAGGGCCTTGCACGCCGGCAGGCAGGGTGTGCTGGATGTCATCGAGTTTTTTTCGCACCTGACGCCAGGCTTCCGGCACTTCCTGTTTGGGGGTGTAGTCCTTGAGCACGACAAACACCATCGATTCGCCGGGCTTGGAGGCCGAGCGCAGTACATCGACCCAAACAGTTTCTTGTAACTTTTTCTCTATCTTTTCGGTCAGTTCGCGCTCGACTTCCTGAGTCGTGGCACCTGGCCAGAGGGTGCGTACCGCCATTACTTTAAAGGTAAAGTCGGGATCTTCGGCACGACCAAGATTGAAATAGGATATCACCCCTGCTGCCGTGAGGACGATGATCAGATAGAGCACCATTTGCTGGTGCGTCAGTGCCCAAGCGGAAAGGTTAGGGCCTTTCATGGTGCGGTGCCTGTTGTAACTGATTCCATAATATGGATTTTTTCACCGGCTGATAAGCGATGTACGCCGGCGCTGACGATGCGTTCGCCGGATTTGAGCCCCTGGCGGATGACAGCCCCTTCATCTCGATAGGCTGCTACCTGCACCGCGCGTAAGCTGACGCTGTGATCAGGCGCTACGATCCAGACGGCAGATTGTGTGCCTTGCTGGTAGATGGCTGAAACGGGCACGGTGAGTTCGGCGCCTTGTTTGCTGATAAAGCGCACGCGAGCTGTCATGCCCAATGCAAGTTTTGCTGAGGCGTTTAAGGCGATACGCGCCGCATAAGTGCGACTGATAGGATCTGCTGAGGGCGAGAGTTCGCGCAGACGACCGGTTAACGTGGCACTGTTGTCGGCCAGTAGGGAGATTTCCGCCGCATCGCCCACTTTATAAAGTGTAAGGCTAGATTCGGGAATGGCGATGGCCACCTCAATTTCCCCTTCTTGTGCGAGTTTCAGTACGGGTTGTCCTGCGCTCACGACCTGTCCGGCGTCCGCCATAGTGGTCGAAATGACGCCGGCATGTTCGGCTCTCAAGGTGGTGTAATCGACCTGGTTTCGCAGCAATCCGGCTTGTGCCGCCGCTGTCTTATGGGCAGTTTCTTTGGCATCCAGTGCCGACTGACTGATAAATCCTCTGCGATTTAATTCGCGATAGCGTTTTAATTCGTCGTCAGCCAGTTGCAATTGCGCGGCCGAGGAGGACGCTTGTAAGTTGGCATCCGCTGGATCCAGTCTCGCTAATATCTGTCCTTTTTTAACCACTGAACCGGCTTCTACCAGACGTTCGACGATCTTGCCGTTCACGCGAAAGCCCATGTCAATTTCATGGCGTGCGCGGATCTCACCGCTGAGCACATTGCTGTTTTCCCCTGTCACGAGACCGACGATTTGCGTGAGTGCCGGGCGCTCAGTTTTGACCTGAGGCGGCGTCTCCTTGCTGCAGGCGATGAGGGTGCCGGCTAGGGCGATCAACAAGAGAGTAGATTTCATGGAATATCAGGAAATGCTGAAGAGGTGTGCAATGTAGTTTTCAAACGGCTGTTTGTCAAACTGATGCGGAAAGTTGGCATGAGAAAAGCCGGGTATCATGCCCGGCCTTTCTGCTTGAGTGATGGTAATTAGAACTTGTACAGCGCTTCCGCATTGGCTGTGGTGCCATTACCATTGGTCTTGCCGCCGGCAGCGTTACCTGTTGCCACCGCATAGCGATTCAATTCCATACGCAGGGCGACATCACGGTTGACGTTGTATTGCGCGCCTATGCCATAAGTTAAACCAGTCCGTGAGATGCTGGTGTTAGTCGCTGTCGGGCCGGATACGGTGGTCTTGGCATTGGCCAGTCCCAGTTTGCCGATCAGCTCTAATTTGTCTGTCAAAGGCAGCAGGCCTACCGCAGTCAGGCTCAGAGCATCCGTCTTGGTCGCATTACCGGCCACATCGGTGGATTTTCCCACTCCGCCATATTGAACTTCGGCGGCCAGATTTTTGCTGTACTGATAGCCGACAAAGCCGCCATAGATAAAGCTGGAGCTGGTGCTCATGGTCAATGCGGTTGGCGTCAGACCGGGTTTGCCGCTCCCCAGAGAGATGCCGGCGTAACCGCCTTCAGAGGCGGCAAAAGCGGGGAGGGCGATGGATAACAGGGCAAGCACTGCAATTTTTTTCATCTTCAAGTTCCTCATAACGTTATAAAATGATCAACTATTTTTCAGTTGTATAGACTACATAATAAATAATAAAAATGAAATATCATCTGAAATATAAATCAATTGAACTTTTTTGTGCCGTCATGGACTGATGCTGGCAGTGGCGCTACAAAAAAATAGCTGCCCGCCTGTATTGCCATTGTTCGGTTACCCCGTATTTCTGAAGTGGAGATGCTGTTGCGCGGGCGCCGCCAGCAACATCAAATAAGTCCAATTCGATCCGTTAGAAGAATCGTAGAATTAAGTTTATGATAAAAAAAACACCTAAAGAAGTGGTGAGAAAACTTCAATATACCGTGCATTTTTCCGGACGGGATGACGCCGATCGTGCTGAGATTGAGCGGTTTATCAGCGGAATTTTTTTTCATGCCTGCGGTGCCAAAGTTAAGGCTTTTTTACCGACCCTGATGAGTCTGCGCAATCTGGATGGTAAGCTGATCGCGGCGTGCGGGATACGCAATGCGGGTGCCGAGCGCCTGTTTCTGGAAAATTATACGGATCAACCGATAGAAAAACTGCTATCCGAGAAGATAGGGTCGACCGTGCTGCGCAGCGATATCGTTGAAGTGGGTAATTACTCGGTTGCAGAATTAGGTTTGTCCAGGACGCTAACGGGTGCCATATTTCATCAGTTGCATGCTACATCCAAACAGTGGGCGGTGTTTACCGCCATTCAACTGGTGCAGAATGCGCTGATCAGGCAAAATATCTTTCCTAAGGTGTTGTGTGACGCCGATATTAATCACCTGCCGCCTGAAGATCGTGCGGAGTGGGGTGATTATTATGAGCAAAATCCCAAGGTAATGGCCATGCGGCGTATGGAACGACGTCGTGAAATTCGATCTAAGGAGCAATAATTTGCCAAACTCTCTGATCTCGGCGCTGCGGCGGCAGTGTGAAAAAACGCCTGATGCCTGCGCGCTGACAGGCGCGCTGCACACCCTGAGTTATCAGGGGTTGGCGAGTGCCATCGAGCAAGTCGGCGTACAGTTGAGCGTTATCCCTTTCAAAACGCTAGGTCTGGCGCTGGATAATTCGCCGTTATGGGCGGTGTTGGATTTGGCCGGATTATCCTCTGGCAAGGTGGTTGTTCCATTGCCGTTCTTTTTTTCGGCGGAACAAGTTGCGCACAGCATACGGGACGCGGGTATAGGTTGCATCCTGACTGATCAGCCTGATCTTTATGAAAAGATTTTGACTGATAGTGGCATTGAAGTCGACTCGAGCTATACGCACATCATCAGCGGTCAGGAAGTGACCGAGTTTCGCCTGTTGAATGTCACGGATAAAGTCTTGCCGGAAGGGACGGTTAAGGTCACGTATACTTCAGGTACGACGGGCCACCCCAAAGGCGTGTGCCTCGGTGCTGACTCGCTGTATCTGGTCGCTCGCTCCCTGCTGACTGCCACCCTCGGCAGGCCGGGAGATCAGCACGCCAGCGTATTGCCGCTGTCTACCTTGCTGGAAAATCTGGCTGGTGTGTATGTCCCGCTGCTGGCAGGGGCGACTTGTCATTTACTGCCGCTGGCCACGGTGGGACTTTCCGGCTCCAGTGGGCTGGACGTACAAAAAATGCTGGGCACGTTGATTCAATGTCGTGCCACTACTACCATTTTAACGCCACAATTACTGCATGCACTGATTGCCGCCATGGAAGCCGGCCACCCTAAACCCGAACACTTACGCTTCGTCGCTATAGGCGGAGCCTCGGTTTCGGAGCGTTTGCTGCAACGTGCTGAGGCACTGGGTTTACCGGTGTTTGAAGGCTACGGTTTGTCCGAATGCAATTCGGTCGTCTCGCTCAATACACCCCATGCACGCCGTATCGGCAGTGTGGGCAAACCCTTGCCCCATGTCGCACTCAAATTCACTGACGAGGGTGAGATTCAGGTGTCAGGTGCCACGCTGCTGGGTTATATTGGGGATGCTGTTGTGCCCTCAGGTGAGTTTTGGTCGACTGGTGACATTGGTTATCTGGACGACGAGGGCTTCTTGCATTTGTCCGGTCGCAAGAAAAACATCTTCATTACCTCATTCGGACGCAATGTGTCGCCCGAATGGGTGGAACGTGAACTGACCTTGCATCCTGCGATCGCGCAGGCGGCGGTGTTCGGCGAGGCGCGCCCCTATAATGTCGCCGTGATTGTGCCGCGCGGCAACGTGCCGGAGGCTGCCATCAATCAGGCGATTGCTGAGGCTAATCTGGTTTTACCCGACTATGCTCAGGTAAAATCATGGATTGCCGCAGCAACCCCGTTTCTGCCACAGAATGGTCAGCTTACTGCGAACGGCAGGTTGAAGCGGGACGCGATACTGGCGCAATACCAAACGGCGATAGATAAATTTTACCTATGATATTCAAATACTTATAAGAAGGAATAGCGATGACTATTTACCAGCAACTACTGAGTGCGACTGAAGCTGATAGAAATGCGTTGCAGAGTCTGCCCATCATCCGAGCCGCCGCGATGGGCGAAGTCACCCTGGAAGCTTATATCGCCTTTTTGACCGAGGCTTATCATCACGTCAAACACACGACGCCCTTGTTGATGTCATGCGGCGGAAGATTGCCCGGCAAGTACGAATGGCTCAGAACCGCCGTAGCCGAATACATCGAGGAAGAAGTCGGTCATCAGGAATGGATACTGGGCGACATCAAGGCGTGTGGCGGAGACGCTAAAGCGGTACGCAACGGTACGCCCCGTGTTGCCACCGAGTTGATGGTGGCTTATGCGTACGATACGATCGCCCGCGTCAATCCGGTCGGCTTCTTCGGTATGGTGCTGGTGCTGGAAGGCACCAGTGTCGCGCTGGCCACTCATGCCGGCCACGCCATCCAGCAGAGTCTTGGGTTGGGGGCGGATTCATTCTCTTATCTGACCTCGCACGGTTCGCTTGATGTGAGTCATGTGGACTTTTATGAGTCGCTGATCAATAAAATTGAAGATCCTGCCGATCAGGCCTGTCTGATTCACTGTGCAAAGATGTTCTATAAATTATATGGCGACATTTTCCGCGACTTGGGTAACCGTTTCCTTCTCCCCAACCCTCTCCCGCAAGCGGGCGAGGGGGCAATTAAGGAGTCAGCATGAATTTGTCCGGAAAACGCATCATTCTGACCGGCGCTGCTGGTGGCATCGGCTACCGTTTGGCCTTGTTGCTTGCGAGTAAGGGCGCACAACTGGCACTGGTTGAGCGCAATGCGCCACGATTGGCTGAAATTTGCGATGAAATCAATGCAAAAGGCGGAAAGGCGAGCGCAATTGCACTGGACTTAACCTCCGATGGTGCTGCCGATCAGGTGATTGCAGCCGCTGTGAAAGCTATGGGCGGACTCGATATTGTGATCAATAACGCCGGCATCATGGATTTCACCTTGTATGAGCGCCAGTCGCCGGAACGCATCGCGCAAGTGATCAATGTCAATGTGACTGCACCCATGCTGCTGATCCGCGCTGCGCTGCCGCATCTGCTAGCACAGAACAGCGGGCGCATCGTCAATATCGGTTCCGCCTTCGGTTCTATCGGCTTCGCGCATTTTGCGACTTATTGCGCCAGCAAATTTGCCATGCGTGGCTTTTCCGAAGCGCTGCGTCGCGAACTGGTAGACAGTCATGTCGGGATTACCTATGTTTCACCCCGTGCGGCTAAGACGGCCCTGAACGACGAGCTCACCACGCAGATGCTGATCGAAACCCAAACCAATATGGACGAGCCGGACTATGTCGCCGAACAGATCGTTCTGGCGATTGAACGCGAGGCGAAAGAACATCTGATCGGTCAGCCGGAGTCATTCTTTTCCCGGCTTAATGGTGTATTTCCGCGTCTGGTCGATGGTGGCCTCTTGAAAAACACCCGTATTGCCCGCAAATACGCCCAACTTAAAAAATAACTCAACAGGAGAACTCGATGAAGAAATACTTAACTTTGATGGCGCTTGCGCTAAGTTTTAATGTGACTGCAGCGCCGCTGGATGCGTCAATTGCCCAGCTGCAACACGGATGGGCTACCGCCAATTATCAGACGCCGGAAAAAGACCGTGAATCCGCTTTCAAAAAACTCGTCGAAGAAGCGCATCAGGTCACTGTCAGTAACCCCAATCGTGCAGAACCCTTGATCTGGGAAGGTATCATTACCAGCACGCTGGCTAAATATCAGCCCAAGTTATCCGCCGGCAGCACGGCGAAGGCTGCACGCGATTTGCTGCTCTCTGCGGAAAAAATCGACGCGAACGCGCTGGAAGGTTCTGCGCTGACCTCGCTCGGTAGCCTTTACTATAAGGTTCCGCGTTTCATCTCCTTCGGCGATCACGACAAGGCGCGCGAGTATCTGGAGCGTTCGTTGAAAATCAGTCCGAACGGCATCGACCAGAATTATTTCTACGCTGACTTCCTGCTCGAAGAAGGCGAATACGCCAAGGCGATCGAATACTTCAAGAAGGCGCTGAAAGCCCCGGCTCGCCCCGGTCGTGAAGATGCCGATGCGGGTCGTCACGCTGATATTCAGGAAGGTATCAAGAAGGCCGAGAAAAAGCTGTAAGGCGGAAATCCCTAAGGGGCGATCCGCCTAAATAATCGCCCCTGCCGAATTGGCGGAAAGTCCTTTCAGGGCTTCCGCCCTACAATTGGTTACATGCAATGACCTATCAGACTGAACCCGCTTTTATTCACGGTACGCCAGAGAAAACCGGCATCTTGCTGGTCAATCTCGGTACGCCGAATGCCCCGACGGCTCAGGCCGTGCGTCCTTATCTGAAGCAGTTTTTGGGTGATCCGCGCGTGGTGGAGATCCCCAAGCTGGTCTGGTGGATGATCCTCAACGGCATCATTCTCAACGTGCGTCCGAAAAAGTCTGCTGCCAAATACGCCAGTGTATGGCTTAAAGAGGGTTCACCTCTGCGCGTTTATACCGAGCGTCAGGCTGCGTTGCTGCAAGGCTATCTGGGCGAGCGCACCACGACCCCCGTTGTGGTCGATTATGCGATGACCTACGGGCAACCCTCCATTCCGGACGTGTTGCGCAAGCTCAAGGCGCAAAATTGCCAACGGATTCTGGTTGTGCCGCTATTTCCACAGTATGCGGCTAGTTCTACCGCGCCGGTTTTCGATCAGGTGTTCGGTGAGTTGCAGAAGTTGCGCAACTTGCCAGCGCTTCGCACCATCAAACACTTTCACGATCACCCCGGTTATATCAAGTCGCTGGCAGCCAATATCAATGAGTACTGGGTAAAAAATGGCCGTCCGGAAAAGCTGGTGATGAGTTTTCACGGTGTACCGCAGTACACGCTCGATAAGGGAGATCCTTACCACTGCGAATGCCATAAAACCGGCAGACTGGTGGCTGAAGCGCTGGGCTTGACACGCGAACAATACACCGTGAGTTTTCAGTCGCGCTTTGGTAAGGCTGAATGGATTAAGCCCTACACAACCGCCACCTTGCTGGAATTGGGTAAACAAAAAACGCGGCGCGTGGATGTGGTCTGCCCGGGTTTTGTCGGCGACTGTCTGGAAACGCTGGAAGAAATTGCGATGGAAGGTCGGGAAGACTTTCAGCATGCGGGCGGGGGTGAATACCACTACATCCCTTGCGTCAACGACCGCAGCGACTGGATTCACGCGCTGTCGGATCTGGTAATGGATAATCTGCAAGGCTGGTTGACGACTCCGGATCAGACTGAACTGGAAAAAAGCCGCTTGCTCGCTCAGGCGATGGGGGGGAAGTAACACGGCATGCTCAGGATACAGGGTGCAAGGTTAACCTTGAACCTTGAACCTTGAACCTTGAACCTTGAACCTTGA
>CAISHO010000116.1 GCA_903885165.1 uncultured Nitrosomonadales bacterium
AGGCCTTTTTCAGACTCGGCACGCAGATTGTGATGGGTCGCACAGATCAGCGAAAAATCGACTTCGACAGCCCTTCCTCCACCGACAGGAGTCACCTGACGCTCCTGTAACACGCGCAACAAACGGGTTTGCATGGCTAACGGCATGTCGCCGATCTCATCGAGAAACAGCGTGCCGCCATGCGCCTCGCGCAGCCGGCCCGGACTCCCCGTTCGCTGCGCGCCGGTAAATGCCCCGGGCGCATAGCCGAACAGCTCGGCCTCGATCAAATTTTCCGGCAAAGCCGCACAGTTAATCGCAACAAACGGCGCATTGCGGCGCGGGCCGCTGTCGTGCGTGGCACGGGCAAACAGTTCCTTCCCGACACCGGATTCACCCTGTATCAACAGCGGAATCGGTTTACCGGCGATGCGTCTGGCCTTATCCGAAGCACTGCGCCAGCGCGTATCTCCCGCATCCAGTCGCGCTAGCGCATCCACAGCCACGATGGGAGCAGGCTGGCTGGCCACGGATTTATCAGCGTAAACTCTGGCGTACAGCATCACGCCATTGTGCAGATAGACCGGCGTGATCATATCGGGACGATGCCGCGCCCGCGAGAGCAAATCATCCAAGCGGATATCGGCCACCTGCTCGATGCGCGTTTTACCCAGATCGTGCGCGACGAGCTGCAACTGCGCGAGTCCATTGCGATTAGCGCCCACTATGTTGCCCACATCGGAGAGCACGATAATGCCCTCGGCAAACGTCCCTATTCCTTCCGCGCGAGCATGCAGATGAACACGCAAACAATGACGGCAGCTGTTGATGACCAACTGATTTTCGATCATACGCGCCGCGGTGCTGACTAACCCTAAGGTATGCGGGTTCTGGCTGCGCTGATCGCCGGAAATATCGATGATGCCCAACAACTCACCGTCTGCCGCCATGATGGGCGCGGCCGCACAGGTTAAAAAACCGTTACGTTCGAAAAAATGCTCTGCGCCGTGAATTTCGATGCAACTGGCTTCGGCCAGCGCCGTACCGATGGCATTGGTGCCACGGTGCTGCTCCAGCCATGAAGCGCCGGGCGTGAGCGCGACTCGTTCGGCTTTACCTAAAAAAGCAGCCTCGCCCGTGGTGTGCAACAGCGTCCCGGTCTGATCGGCCAGGATCACCATGCTCTGGCTGTCGGGCATCAGCTCGAACAGATATTCCATGATAGGGCGCGAGTGCGCGAGCAACTGATGACTACGGGCTAAGGCATCATTTAAACGGCTACCGCTGGTGTGATCGGTATCACAGGGACGTGCTGCAGGTTGCAAGCCGGCTGCCACCGAGCGCCGCCACGAGCGGGCCAGCCGTTCATCTATGGCGCCGGGCGGACACTCGCCGTACTCGATCAAATGCATGCGTGCCTGACGCAAGGCCGGTGTTGTGGTGCGCATCCCTTACCCCTCATAGCTCTGCTCAGCCAAATGCAATATTTTATAAAAAATATAAAGCAACGGCGACTTCAGAATAAATAGATTATATATTAGCCGGATCTGTGCCCTGCTTTGTGCTGATTATAGAAGGATATACGTAGAGCGCAAGAGCCGGACGCACTGTCACATTTTGTTACATCTGTCACATTATGAAACGTATCACAGTGCGCTGTATCAAAAGAAGAATATAAATTAATTGATTTATAATCAATCAATTACTTAAATCGTAAACATTGGCACGACTCTTGATAGAGTAGGCATACACAGCCACTAAGGCGTGCATCCAAAAACAATCAATAGGGAGATAATATGATCTACGCTGCCCCAGGTACCGCCGGTGCCAAAATTAACTTTAAGGCTCGTTACGACAATTTTATTGGTGGACAGTGGGTCGCCCCGGTCAAGGGTGAATACTTTGATGTGATTACGCCGATCAATGGTAAGCCTTTTACTCAAGCCGCACGCTCCGGTGCCGAGGATGTTGAGCTGGCACTTGATGCAGCACACGCTGCCGCAGATAAATGGGGCAAGACTTCCATCACCGAACGCTCCAACATACTGCTGAAAATCGCTGACCGCCTCGAAGCCAATCTGGAACTGCTGGCCTACGCCGAGACGGTGGACAACGGTAAAGCGATCCGCGAAACGCTCAATGCCGACATTCCCTTGGCAGTCGATCACTTCCGTTACTTCGCCGGCTGTTTGCGTGCACAGGAAGGCAGTCTGTCTGAAATCAACGAGACTACAGTGGCTTATCACTACCATGAGCCTTTAGGTGTAGTCGGACAGATCATCCCTTGGAATTTTCCAATTCTGATGGCCGCATGGAAATTAGCGCCTGCTCTTGGCGCCGGCAACTGCGTGGTATTGAAACCCGCCGAATCAACCCCGATCAGCATTCTGATACTGGCCGAATTGATTAACGACTTGCTGCCTGCTGGCGTACTGAATATCGTCAACGGTTTCGGACGCGAAGCGGGTATGCCGCTGGCCACCAGCCGTCGCATCGCCAAGATCGCCTTCACCGGATCGACCACTACCGGGCGCGTCATCGCACAGGCTGCTGCCAACAACCTGATTCCAGCTACACTGGAACTGGGCGGCAAGTCCCCCAATGTGTTCTTTGCCGATGTCATGGATAAGGACGACGGTTTCCTAGATAAGGCTATCGAAGGCTTGGTCTTATTTGCTTTCAACCAGGGTGAAGTTTGCACCTGCCCATCGCGCGCACTGATCCATGAATCCATCTATGACAAGTTTATGGAGCGCGTGTTACAGCGCGTCGCCGCCATCGTTCACGGCAATCCGCTCGATACCAACTCCATGATGGGCGCGCAAGCATCCAAAGAGCAACTGACCAAAATCTTGTCCTACTTGGATCTTGGCAAACAGGAAGGTGCCGAAGTGCTGATCGGTGGAGCACAAGCGCATCTGGGCGGCGATCTGGAAGGCGGATACTACGTGCAGCCTACCCTGTTCAAGGGCCACAACAAGATGCGCATTTTTCAGGAAGAGATTTTCGGGCCTGTGCTGGCCGTCACCACTTTCAAGGATGAAGCCGAAGCGCTGGCCATCGCCAACGACACCTTGTACGGTCTGGGCGCTGGCGTATGGAGTCGCGACGGCAACGTAGCCTATCGCATGGGACGCGGCATCAAGTCCGGTCGCGTGTGGATTAATTGCTATCACGATTACGCAGCTGGTGCAGCATTCGGCGGCTACACCGGTAAGGAATCCGGTATCGGTCGCGAAACGCACAAGATGATGCTGGACCATTACCAGCAAACCAAGAATTTGCTGGTCAGCTACAGCGAACAGCGACTCGGCTTCTTCTGAGTTTGATTGCAACGGTCAGTTGAAGATTTTCGGGGCGGGCAACCGCCCCTTCATTTTTGAGGAAAATATCATGGTCGATAAAGTAATTGCCACAGAAGCCGCGCTGCAACTCATCGAATTCCTTAAACAGAAGCACGGTGAGTTGATGTTTCATCAGTCAGGCGGTTGTTGCGACAATAGTGCTGCCAATTGCTATTTGCCGGGCGAACTCACCATAGGGGCTGGCGATGAATATCTGGGGGACATCGGCGGCAGCCCTTTTTATATCAGCAAATCACAGTATGAATACTGGAAGCACACACAACTCATCATCGATGTGATCGAAGGACGCGGCGGTACTTTTTCGCTGGAAGGCCCTGAGGGTAAAGCGTTTCACACTCGCTCACGCGTATTCACCGACGAGGAATGGCAAGCCATACAGACCGAATAATCTATTAGCGGCTGTACGCTTCGGTGCCATAACGGCGCATCATGCGATGACTGTTAAAATAAGACGCATTTTTGCTGATCGCCCCCTTCATCAGTTTTATCCATCGTCCATCGCGGCGGGCGTAATACAAGGGCAGAACGACATCATCGAGCTTGTCATAAAACGCGTGCATATCGCCATTTGACATTCCCGTCGCATCTCCAATAGCCCAACCAGTCAAGCCCTCGATACATCCCTCTATCCACCAACCGTCCAGCACAGAGAAACTCGGTACACCATTAAACGCCGCCTTCATGCCACTAGTGCCGGACGCCTCCATCGGCGGCAACGGCGTATTGAGCCAGACATCGGAACCTGCGGTGAGAATTTGCGCCAGCGCCATATCGTAGTCGGGCAGATAGACCACGGTAATAGACCCGGCCAGTGCGCGTGCATGCGCATGCAACTGTTCAATCAACTGGCGACCCATTTCATCGTGCGGATGTGCTTTGCCGGCCAGCACGATCTGGAACGGTTGATTGCGTGCAATCGCCTGCAAGCGCCCCAAATCACTGAACATCAGATCGGGCCGCTTATAAGCGGTCATCCGCCGGGCAAAACCCAGAATCGGGATATCCGCCTGCAACGTAACTCCAGTCAATTCCGCAACCTTGTCAATCAACGTTTTTTTTGCCAACTGATGCGCCTGCCAGATCGCCTCATCCGGTATGCAGCAATCGGCACGGATCAGCAACTGAGGCTCATGACACCAGCCGGGCAGATATTGATCATAAAGCTGGCGAAAACCGGCAGATGCCCAGGTAAAAGGATGAACGCCGTTGGTAATGGCATGGACGCGATAGCCGGGAAACATCGCATTCGACACTTCGGCATGTTTTTTGGCGACACCATTGACGTATTCGCTGAGATTCAGCGCCAGCCGTGTCATGTTCAGACTCTCCTCACCCGCCAAGCGCTTCAAAGTAGCAATATCGAAACTCGAATCGAGCAGACGATAGACCAGATCATAGGGGAAGCGGTCGTGCCCGGCTTCAATCGGTGTGTGCGTAGTAAAGCTGCACATGTCGCGCACGCGCGGCAGATCGTAAGGTGACTCACCCGGTCTCAAATCATCGGGCGCATAAGTATAACGGCGCATCAATTCAAGCCCCAGTAGCGCGGAATGTCCCTCATTCATATGGTAATGACGGATGGTAAAACCTAAAGCCTGCAACAATCGCGCCCCGCCCATCCCGAGCACGATTTCCTGCTTGAGCCGGTAAATGTTGTCGCCACCGTAAAGATAATGGGTGATTTTACGGTCATCCGCGTCATTTTCAGCCAGATCGGTATCGAGAAGCAACACCGGCTGACGACCGCCCATATACCCTTCATGTACATAGAGCCAGGCACAGATCCAGACAGTACGCCCTTCAATCGTCACGGCAATCTTGGCATCTAGTGCCTGAGTCCAGCGCTGCGGCTCCCAGTTCGCCTCATACTCTAACTGATGCCCGTTCCCATCAATCTCCTGACGAAAAAAACCAGCACGGCTGATCAGGCTGACCGCGACCATCGCCAAACCAAGGTCAGTCGATGAGCGCAGCGTGTCACCCGCGAGGACCCCCAGCCCGCCTGCATAAGTCGGAATTTCATTGCGCAAGGCGATTTCCATCGAGAAATACGCAACGCGCGATTCATGGATAAACTCTTCAAGCATAGAACCTCCTCCTACAAGCTAGTAGCTAGCAGCTGCTATTGTATTTCACACCTTTTCGCCAGTGAGAACAACACCGGAATCACCAGCAGCGTCAGTATGGCCGATGAGATCATTCCGCCGACCATAGGCGCTGCGATACGGCGCATCACTTCGGAACCTGTGCCGCTGCTCCACAGTATCGGCAAGAGCCCCGCCATGATTGCCACCACCGTCATCATCTTAGGCCGCACCCGCTCCACCGCACCGTGCATGATCGCGGCACAAAGGTCATCCTCCCCCGGACGGCGCGCCTCAGCTAAACAGCGTAATTGTGCTGCCTGCCATGCTTGTTCCAGATAGATCAGCATCACCACGCCGGTCTCGGCGGCCACGCCCGCCAGCGCGATGAAACCCACGGCGGCGGCAACCGACAAGTTGTAATCCAGCAACCACAGCAACCACAAGCCGCCGACCAGCGCGAACGGCACGGACAGCATCACGATCAGCGACTCGGTGACGCGACGGAAATTGAGATACAGCAGCAAAAAGATGATCAGCAAGGTGATAGGAATCACGATCTTCATCCTGGCTGTTGCGCGTTCCATATACTCGAACTGGCCGCTCCAGGTCGCGTAATAACCGGCCGGGAATTTCACCTGTTCCGCCACCGCGCGGCGGGCATCCGCCACATAAGAACCGATGTCGCGATCCCTTATATCGACGAAGATATAGGCGGAGAGCCGCGCATTCTCGGTGCGTATCGCCGGTGCACCGCGACTGATACCAATATGCGCCAATTGTCCTAATGGGATCATCGCACCGCCCGGTGTGGCAACCAGCACCTCACGGGAAATCTGATCCGGCGTGCTGCGCAAGTCGCGCGGATATCGCACCGAGACGCCGAAACGCTCCAAGCCCTCCACCGTCGTGGTGACGCTCTCCCCGCCCAAGGCGGTTGAGATCACATCCTGCACCTCGCCCACGGTCAGGCCGTAACGCGCCAACGCCGCGCGATCCGGTTCTATGTCGAGATAAGATCCCCCGGTGAGCCGTTCAGCGAACACACTGCTGGTGCCGGGCACTTTTTTCACCACGTCCTCGATGGCTTTGGCCAAGCTATCCATTCCATCCAGATTTTTGCCGAACACCTTGATACCGATAGGCGTTCTGATACCGGTCGAGAGCATGTCGATGCGCGCCTTGATGGGCATGGTCCAGGAATTCGCCACCCCGGGAAATTGCAACGCTTTATCCATTTCGGCGATCAGCTTGTCGGTGGTCATGCCAGCCCGCCAGGTTTCCTGCGGTTTCAAGTTAATCACCGTCTCAAACATCTCCATAGGTGCCGGGTCAGTCGCAGTCTGCGCCCGTCCCGCCTTGCCATAGACCGAATCGACCTCGGGGAATGACTTTATGATCTTGTCCTGAGTTTGCAGCAATTCAGCCGCCTTGGTGACCGACATACCCGGCAATGAAGCCGGCATATAGAACAGTGTACCTTCGTTAAGCGTGGGCATAAATTCGCTACCCAAACGCAGCGCAGGATAGGCGGTCAGCCCCATCAGCACGAGTGCCACAACGATAGTTGACTTCTTGCGGCGCAGCACGCCGGTGATGAGCGGACGGTAGGCGGCAATCAACCAGCGATTGAGCGGATTTTTCGCCTCCGGCATGATTTTCCCGCGTATAAACAACAACATCAGCACGGGCACTAAAGTGATCGACAACAACGCTGCACCCGCCATCGAGAAAGTCTTGGTATAGGCTAAAGGCGAAAACAATCGTCCTTCCTGCGCTTCGAGGGTGAATACCGGCAGGAAAGAGACGGTAATGATCAATAAAGAGAAGAACAAGGCGGGGCCGACTTCCTTGCATGCGGCGATCATCGCCTCCATCCGCGCCGAATTCGGAGCGCCTGCTGCGTTGGCGTCACCGGGTGATGCATATTGGCTTTCAAGACGTTCCAGATGCTTATGCGCATTTTCGATCATCACGATCGCCGCATCCACCATCGCACCGATGGCAATCGCAATCCCGCCCAGACTCATGATGTTGGAGTTCATGCCCAACAGATGCATGGCGATAAAGGCGATCAGCACGCCGACCGGCAACATCACGATCGCCACCAGCGCGCTTCTGGCGTGCATCAGAAATACCATACACACCAGGGCGACGATCAATCCTTCTTCGAACAGCGTGTGTTTGAGTGTATTGATGGCGCGCTGTATCAACTCGGAACGGTCGTACACCGCACGTATGCTCACGCCATCCGGAAGACCTGCAGAAACCTCAGCGATTTTTAGCTTGATATTCTCGATGACTTCCAGCGCGTTCTGACCGTAACGCGCCATCGCGATGCCCGACACCACCTCGCCCTCCCCGTTCAACTCGGTAAGTCCCCGTCGCTCATCCGGCCCCAGTTCGACCCGCGCAACGTCGCGCACCAGCACAGGCGTCCCCTTGTCGGCTTTCACCACCAGATTTTCGATGTCCGACTTGCCGCGCAAATAACCGCGCCCGCGCACCATGTACTCGGTCTCGGCCATCTCCAGCACGCGTCCGCCCACATCGCGGTTGGACTCACGAATCACCTGAGTGACTTTATTGAGCGGAACCCCGTAGGCGCGCAGCTTGACCGGATCTACCGTCACCTGATACTGCTGCACGAAGCCGCCGATGCTGGCGACTTCCGCCACACCGTGCGCCGAGGTCAGCTGATAGCGCAGATACCAGTCCTGTATGGTGCGCAGTTCCGCCAGATTGTGCTTCTCACTCTGCAACGCATACTGATACACCCAACCCACGCCGCTGGCATCAGGACCCAACTGCGGTGTCGCTCCCATCGGCAGACGTCCGGTCAAGCGATTGAGATTTTCAAGCACACGCGATCTGGCCCAGTAGATATCGGTGCCATCCTCGAAAATCACATAGACGAATGACGCACCGAAGAAGGAAAAACCGCGCACCACACGAGATTTGGGCACAGCCAGCATCGCCGTGGTGAGCGGATAGGTGACCTGATCCTCGATCACCTGCGGCGACTGACCAGAATATTCAGTATAAACAATCACTTGCACATCAGACAGATCAGGAATCGCGTCCAGCGGCGTTCTGATCAGCGCATAGATGCCCGACAGCACAATAAACAGCGTGATAATCAGCACCAGGAATCGGTTACGCGCCGACCAGTCTATGATTTTACTTAACATTTTTCAGGATGCTCCAATTCTCCATAGATACCCCCGGTCGAAAATCGTATTCACGGTGATTTCGGCACGCAACACATTCTTGTCGGCCAGCGACGCGGGCAATACCAACCCCAGCAAGGTCGCTACATCCTGAGCATGTGAGGTGAGTTGTTCCTGCATATAGAGGCGTGCATTGGAGATATAAATCCCTTCAATCAGCGCCAGCAGGATAAAAAATGCGCCATAAGTAGAAAAAAATAACCGTTTAAACAAGGTCATACCATTCTCCTGCGCTGATTTCTCTATCATCAACGTGTCGCTGCATATCAATCTGTCTTTTTCTTTAACAACGACTGTAAAGCTGCGAAGGGATTATGTGTAGCGACGGACATCTCACCCGTCGCCCTGCCTCGTGCCGCCTCATCCAGTACGCGCGCATGTTCATTGTCGTGGCAATACAGACAGAGCAACTCCCAGTTACTACCATCCGGTGGATTATTATCGTGGTTGTGATCCTTGTGGTGCACCGTCAATTCCGACAGGCGAACGCCGGAAAACTCGCGTGCGCACCGGCCGCAAATCCAGGGATAGAGTTTGAGCGCCCGTTCGCGGTAGCCGGTTTCACGAGATTCGCTCAACTTGCGTGCCTCGGCGACCACACGATCTAGTCTGGCGTGATCGGGTTGTTTACTCATGATTTGGCATACTCTCTGGATTAATTAGGGGAACGAAGGTTATTCATATTCTGCCTGCCATCGCAAGTACTCAGGCGCTCCAGCAAGTGGAATAAAAGCTGTTTTAACAACAGATCCCTGACCTTGTGACCCAGAATACGACGTCAGTTTCCGTCAGTATGTTGTTAATTCGCATTGCGCATTTTAAACTTATCAAACATAAGTTGTGAGGACAATCAATGCGATTTTTTTCAAAACACGGCATAATAGAATGGCAAAATTAAACAGAGCTGCCCCACATGTCACAGACTACTTTGAGCACCTCCACCGGCATGAGCCCGAAAAACTGGTACCAATTAGCCGGAAAATCACCAGATTTTGTTTTTGACCCCGCCCAAGCAGTGGCCATCGATGTACTGGATGCCCTTTGGCATGAACTGGTCAATTTTAAATCAAAGCGCGAACAATTTTTAGGCCGCAGCCTGCGTAACCCCGAAGTTCCCAATGGTTTATACCTGTGGGGTGGTGTCGGACGGGGCAAGACATTTTTGATGGATGCGTTTTATAACGGACTGCCCTTCAAACGCAAACGCCGCATTCACTTCCACAATTTCATGGCTGAAGTGCATCACGAGATGAAAAATCTAGCGCATAAAAATGATCCGCTGATCGCCTTGGCCGACAACATCTCCAAATCGACCCGTTTGCTGTGTTTGGATGAATTTCACGTCGATGATATTGCCGATGCCATGATCCTGGGACGTCTGGTGGCCGCCATTTTGGAGCGCGGCGTACTGCTGATGACCACCTCGAATTATCCACCCGATGGTCTTTATCCCAACGGACTGCAACGGCAAAACTTCCTGCCGGCCATCGAACTACTCAAACGACACCTGAACGTACTAAACGTGGATGGCGGCAATGATCACCGCATGCAAACTGCTGCCAATGAGCCGCTGTTTATCGTGTCAAACAAGACAGATGCCGCCGCGCGCATGAGTCATTTATTTGACCGTCTGGCCGCAGGAACGCAGGAAAGCACACAATCCGTCGAGATTCATGGGCGTCATTTACCGGTAAAGAAGGTCGCCAGCGACATCGTCTGGTGCGATTTCGATGAGCTATGCGGTGGTGCACACGCACAGGAAGACTATCTGGCAATCGCTCACCGCTACCCCACGGTGTTTTTATCGCACATTCCCCGACTGACCGCCGATCATAGCGCAGAAACTAAGCGTTTTACCTGGCTGGTGGATGTGTTATACGACAACCATGTCAGACTCGTGGCCTCCGCTGATGCAGTTCCCGAAGCGCTAGCCCTGGTGGCATCCGGTGAATTCGCCCGAACCACCAGCCGTCTGACCGAAATGCAATCCGCGCGCTATCTGGAACTGGTTCACAACGGACAAAATATTGAATTATAAATATATATATCAATCAATAAGTTAAAATTTTTCATGCGGCATTAGATAGCGCCACTGTCCGACTGGCAATTTAGCCATCGCCACACGACCTATGCGTATCCGTTTCATCGCAAGCACCTTCAAACCGACCGCCTGACACATATGAGCGACTGAACCTGCGATGACGCCTTTGAGGGCGAAGCGCAGTCGGGTTTCATTCTGCCAGCTCACTTTGATCGGCGGCAGCATACGTCCGTTAAATTTCAGCCCGTGATTAAGCAGTTTTAACCCCTCGGCGGATAGTTCGCCCTCGACTTCCACGATGTATTCCTGTTCGATGGTTGCCGCCTCGTCCGTCAACTTACGCGCCACACGAAAATTCTGAGTAAACACCTGTAGTCCGCCAGCATTTCGCTCCAGTGGCAGGCATTGCGTCAAGCGGTGGAGGTGTTGTTTGAGCAGATAAATACCCGACGTATCATCCGCCGAACGATTTTCGGCGCTGATTTGCACGGCGTCAGCAAAGGCGGGTTTATGAATCAACATCGTGGCAGGTTCAATCGGGATGAGATTCGCCGCGTGGTGCAACTCGACCACCTGCGCATCAGACACCATGTATTGTGGCTCTTCAATCACCTGCCCATCGACCATCACCCAACCACCGGCAATATACAGTTCAGCTTCGCTGCGAGAGCAAGAAACGAGTTCAATTAAGCGTTTTGCAAGACGGATCGTGACAGTCATGGGGCGTATATTCTAAAAAGGTTGTACATTGTAAACGTGCAAGTGATAAAAACCGCTGTAAAATAAGCCATGAACCCGATAAAAAAACCGAGCCTCGACGGAATCACGCTTGAAATGATTGTCACCCAACTATCCGAAGGTATAGGTTGGGAGGCGATGGGAGACGCCGTACCAATACGCTGTTTCACCTTTGATCCCAGCATCAAATCCAGCCTGAAATTTTTACGCAGGACGCCTTGGGCACGCAAAAAAGTGGAGCAACTGTATTTGTACCACCTACAATCGCGCGCAACAGACCGATTTCCTTGAATTACCAGTCCAATCCGTAAATTACGTAGCTTATCAACCAGTCCTGACGGGTTAACGGTATCCCATGTCTGGCAACACCACAGGACAATGCAAACTGAACGATTGCCTTAATTTACTGAAGATTAAGCGTTTATTCACCGAGGTTCGGCACTGCGACCAGCCTCATCATGCGGGCTTTTTTCATGTTCATTTCTAACCCTCAAATCGCCCTGAATTATGTTACGATAATTCATCTTTTATTTGAATTTTGATTTGAAGATAGCCATGCTGAACTATTTATTAGGCATTGAGTATGGTTAGACTAAAAAAATTTACTTTTAAAAAAACTAATTGTTAACAACTAAATATTTACCCCACTCATTCAAATCCTGTCGTTATTCGGGAAATATAACTTGATTAATACCCGCATAATAGGACAGCGTCGCACCGTACTCATCACGATTTTATTACTTATCGTGTGGAATATTTCGGGATGGTATGTCGCGGAACGCTACTATATCGCCAAAGCGCGTGAGTTAATCGAACAGGAAACCGTGCTATCCCAACAGCGGGCGGGCGATCTAGTCGACAGCATCGCGCGCAATCTGAACAACTTGCACGGCATCCCCGAGTTTTTAACCAACTTGTTGCGCGTCAGGCGAGCCGCTGAACGCTTTGGCGCAGACGCTTTAGCGTCCACCCTCACACTGGAAATACAACGACAGCGCTGGACTACGGACCCTCAATTAAATGAATTAAATCAATTGCTTGGTATCGCAGAAAAAAAACTAGGCGCGGACATGATTTACATGCTGAATGCATCCGGCGACTGCATTGCATCCAGCAACTGGAATACCCTGCAAAACCCCATTGGACTCAACTTTGCAGAACGTGATTTCTTCAAAAAAAACAAACTCGGCCAATCTGGAATGCAGTATGCCGTCGGTAAGAGAACCCGCATCCCTGGTGTATTTTTTTCCACCCCCATCATTCAGAACGGCAAGTTGATTGGAGCTATCGTTGCTAAGGCGAACGTACCCAATTTATCCTTTCTGATCAGTCAGTTTGATGCCTTTGTCACAGACAGCTATGGCGTTGTGATACTTGCCCGCAATAAATCGCTGGAAATGCATGCGATGCCCGACGCTACCATCCGCAACGTCCCGGAACAGCAAAGATTAGCGCGTTACTACAGAAGCGACTTCCCGGAATTGAAACTGGAAGCATGGGAAGACCGCAGATTGCCTGCCCTGATCAAGTTCGAGAACGAACAACCTCCGCATGTGATCAGCACCAAGCCCTTAAACGCCTATGGGCTGCAAGTTTATGTGATGAGCGAAATGACCACTATACCGGCGCTGACCCAAAATCACTTCTGGTTCACTTTGCTGCTAAACGCCTTAGGCAGCATGGTCATTTTAGTGATTGCAGGACTGGTCATTCATTTCAAGACGATAGAACGATCTAAAGCGCAACTCTGGAAGAGGGCGAATTTTGATGTACTAACCCAATTACCCAACCGGGACATGTTTCGCGACCGCCTGTCACAGGAAATTAAAAAATCTGATCGCACCGGCCAACCACTGGCGCTGATGTTGATCGATCTGGATCAATTCAAGGAGGTCAACGATACCTTAGGCCATGACATGGGCGACATTTTGTTGCAAGAAGCCGCCCGTCGCATTCTGAACTGCGTACGCGAATCGGACACTGTGGCTCGTCTGGGCGGTGACGAATTTACGGTCGTCTTGTCACAACTCGCTAATGCCAGTCACGCGGAAGACATCGCACAGAAAATCATCAAAAGACTATCCGAACCCTTCACACTC